>SLBA01000028.1 GCA_007126575.1 Gemmatimonadota bacterium
ACGCCCTCCATCCCACCGGCGACGGCAGCTGGTCCGTCATGGTTCCGATGAACCCGGGCATTCATGATTACGCCTTCGTCATCGACGGAACCGACTGGACCCCCGATCCCACGGCGCCCCGAGTCGATGACGGTTTCGGGGGCGAGAACAGCCGTCTCGCCCTCCTCCTGGTGAACGGGGCTCGGGAATCCTGATCCGGATCGTGGGCCTGGTCCTCCTGGGACTCGCCCCCGTCGCACCGGTGGCAGCGCAGGGATGGTCGGCCGACCTCCAGGCCGCCCGCTCCAGCTTCGGAACGCCCCCCCTCACCTCGGCGTCGACGAACGCGAGCCTCGGGTTGCGCTATGCCCGTGGCCATCGGGCCCTGAGCGCAATCCTCGCCGCCCCAATCGGGGACGACGGCCTCTTCTGGGGCGTGATCCACGGGAGCGAGCGACTGGCCGTGCGCACGGGGCGCTTCGAGGCGGGCGTCGACCTCTCGGCGATGGGACATGCACAGCGAGATCGGGTCACCGAGCTCGACGGATCCGGACTCCAGGGCGAGGCACTCGGCTTCGGATCGGTCTCGGTGGGGTCGCTCATCGCCGAAGTGCGGAGCGGGGGATCCCGCTACGACGGTCGGATCGGAGACGAGAGCTGGTCGCGGAGCCTGCATCGCTCCGAGCTGTCGCTCAGCTATCCGGTCTCGATCCGGAACAGCCGCGCATTCGAGCTCGGCAGTGACCTTCGTCACATGCGGAGTGCGGACGAGGCGTATACCTGGATGGGAGGCTCCGTCAGCATCGGCCTCCCCCGAGCCCAGGCCTGGTTGAGCGCCGGGAGTTGGGTCGACGGACTCGACAGTGAGAGCTCGTCGATTGGAATCGGCGGGGGCGCTTCGTTCGCCCTCACCCATCAGGCCGTGCTCCGGGTCCAGGCGCGACACGAGCCCTTCGACCCGCTCTTCCTGGGCACGGATCGCACCAGCTGGGGCGTAGGCGTCAGCTACCGTCTCGGATCCTCGAGCCCCGCACCCCGCGCCGGCCCCGAGCTCCGGAACCGGAACCGGGTCACGATTCGCATTCCGATCACCGAGACCGGCTCCCCGCCCACGATCGCGGGGGACTTTTCGGGGTGGGAGCCCCTTCCCATGCACCGACGGGGCTTGAGCTGGGAGATCCAGCTCGACCTTGCCCCCGGGCTCTACCAGTACGCCTTCCAGACGGACGAAGGGGACTGGTTCGTGCCCGAGGGCGTCGAGGGGCGACGGGACGACGGCATGGGGGGCTGGGTCGCCCGACTCCTGATCCCCGAAGGCGAGTGATCGACGCCGTGCCCTCCGACGCCGAGATCGTCGCCGACGTCCTCTCCGGGCACACCGAACGGTTCGCGCTCCTGGTGGAGCGTCACGAAGACACGCTCTTTCGCCATGCCCTCTCGCTCGGGATGGATCCAGACGGGGCGGCGGACATGGTGCAGGACTCGATGGTCCGTGCCTGGCAGAGCCTTGCGGAATGCCGGGACCCGAGCCGCTTCCGCCTCTGGGTCGGCAGGATCCTCCGAAATCGCTGCCTCGATCACCTGAAGAGCGCTTCGAATCGATACACGACCTCGCTCGCTGACGCAGACGACCGAACGGTCGAGGCGACCGACATCCCGACCCCCGAGACCGACGCGGAGCGACGCGCGCTGTATGCCGCGGTGGACGCAGCGCTTTCGACACTCCCCGACGACCAGTCCGAAGCCTTCGTCCTGAAGCACGTCGAGGGCTATGGCTACGACGAGATCGCCGAACTCACCGAGGCCTCGGTCAGCGCGCTGAAGATGCGGGTGCACCGGGCCCGGGATGCGATCCGGGCCCACCTCGAGGCGAACGGATTCGGCTGAATGTGACGCGGACGAGGAGAGTCTCGTCTTTACCATGAAGCACCACGACCACCATTGACCAAGTGACGATCATGAAAACGAAGATCGATCGAAGCTGGCCCGCGCTTCTGGCGGGACTCCTCCTGTTTCCCGGTCTCCTGGCCGGACAGGTCGAGGGGAACGCCGAGGCGCGGATGCAGGCAGCCCTCTCGCAGGCTTCCGAGCGCGGGATCCCGGTCGCCCTGCTCGAGAGCAAGATCGCCGAGGGAACGGCGAAGGGTGTCCCCGCGGATCGGATCGCCCTGGCCACGGAGTACCGGCTCGCCGGTCTGCTCCGGGCGCAGAACGCGATGTCCGACGCACCCGGCGGGGTCGACGCGACGCAACTCGCCGTGGGGGCCGATGCCCTCGCGGCCGGGGTGAGCGACGCCATGCTCACGGAACTTGCGGTGAACTCCCCCGGAGAGCAGCGGGCGATGGCCGTGGCCGCGCTCGCCTACCTGGTCGAGGTGGGCACCGTGCCCGAGCACGCACTCGCTCGGGTGCAGGACGCACTGGCCCGGGGGCCCGCAGCGCTCGCGAACCTGCCGGGAGCGGCCGCCGGTCCGCCGTTCGGGACCGCCATTCCCGGCCGCCGCGGACCGCCTGACGGAGTGCGGACCGGCCCCCCGCCGGGGGTACCGACTCCCGGACGAACCGGCCCGCCCGTCCCGCCCCGCGGTGGCCCCCCCGGTGGGGGTCGCCCGCCCGGAGGACCTCCCGGAGGTGGTGGGGGCGGCTGACCCGGTCCCTGGATCACGCAGTTCACAATCCCTGAACAAAACAGGCATCAACCATGAAACGTCTTACGCTCTTCAGTCTCATCCTGACCCTCTTCGTCATCGCCTCGTGCGAATCCTCGACCGCAAGCGACGAGTCACGCTCGGGTGACGCACTGATGCAGATCCTCCTGACCGACGCGCCCGCCGACTACATCGAGGAAGCCTGGGTCTGGATCTCGCGGGTCTACCTGATCCCCGGCGAAGAGGACCCCGACGAGGGCCCTCCCTTCGTCGACCTCTTCAATGACGCCGACAACCCGCTCATGTACGACCTGCTCACCCTGCGCGACGGGGTCACGGCCGACATGACCGGTGAGGTCGAGGTCCCGGCCGGCACCTACAACCAGCTGCGCATGATCGTGGCCGACGCCGAGATCACCCTGGCCGACGGATACGAGTTCGCTGACGGCACGACCACCCGCCAGCTCGTCATTCCGAGTGGGGCCCAGAGCGGGATCAAGGTCAACCTGAACGAGTCGATCACGACCGAAGCCGGCACGATCAACGTCATCCTCGTCGACTTCGACGTGGATCAGAACTTCGTGATCCAGGGCAACCCCAACACGCCGGCCGGAATCCAGGGCATCCTGTTCACCCCGATGCTCCGCGAACTCTCCCGGACGGTCGACGGAAGCTGACGCGGTATTCGCCCCCGGGCAGCGTGCCCGGGGGTGCCGTCGTCAAAGTCCCTCCTCCTCGGGCGATGTCGTGGCGCCCATTCGCTCCCGCAGGCGCTTGAACCGATCCGCGATCCCCAGCGACCAGTGCGGGGGCATGTATCGGTGCACCATCAGGACCGAGCAGGGGGCCCGGTCGGCCATCAGGTCCGGGATCGAACCGAAGAGGACCTGTCGGATCCGGGATTCCCGTGACGCTCCGATCACGACCAGATCCAGGTCATCGGACCGGCTCTCGATATACCCCATCATCCCCGAGGTCACGTCGTCGGAGGCCACGACCGCGAAGTCGACATTCTCGTAGCTCCCCAGGATCGGCTCGACCGACCGAGCCAGTGACTTCTCTTCGCGCTCGGCGTCAACACCCTTCCGCACCAGACGCAGCACGGTCAACCGGGCCCCGGAGGCCCGCCCGATCCGTGCCGCGAACTCCAACCCGAGCCGGGCATGGATCCCCCCACCCCACGGGACCAGGATCGAGCGAATCCGGCCCATCCCGCGATCCTTCAGCACGGCCAGATCGGCCGGCGCTTCACGCATCAGGCCCTTCACCGGGCTCTGGTAGATCCGTCCGATCGACAGGCCCCGTTCCCA
>SLBA01000001.1 GCA_007126575.1 Gemmatimonadota bacterium
ACCTCGAAGAGGGTCGCCTGCAGGTGGATTCGATCTCCGCTCTCGACCACGGTCCCCAGCACGAATCGACCCGCCCCCAGTCCACGTGCGACTTCGGAGGCCGCCGGCGGCCCCGAGGGAGCACCGGCGAGCGCAGCCACCACCGCGTGGCGGTCGATCGTGCGCAGCTCTCCGAGGCCCTCGAGCCCGGCCGTCAGCAGGTCGGCCGCCCCCTCTCCCAGCCAGGCGCCGTCGGGCGGGCCGGTCTGCCCGAAGGTGAACACCGCCAGGGTGTCGGTCGGGGTCGGGGGCGGCGCCCCGTCGGGCCAGAGCGCGAGCACCGCCACTCCCACGGCCACGACCGCGGCGATTCCGGCCGCGAGCTTCCAGCGGCGCCCTCCCTGCTCCCTCCCTCCGCCGCCCGCGTGACGACGATGGTGCGGCAGAGCGGCTGCGAGCGTGGGCTCCCGGTCGGCTCGCGACTCCAGCGCCCGCACTGCGTTCGCATGCAGATCCTGCCTTCGTGCCGGATTCAAGCGGTCGTAGACTACCTGCCGGAGGAGCCCATGGGCCAGATCGATGCCCTCGACGCCCTCCCCGATCGGAGTCCGGCGTACCAGGCGTCGTGAGAGTACCCGATCCAGCGCATCCCGGAAGCCGACCGACCCCAGCCCGGCGACCTCGCGCACCAGGTCGGGAGCCGTCGGCGCCCCCAGGACCGCGAGCGCCTCGAGAATCATTCGGGCCGGGGCGGGGAGCGTCGCCAGGCGAGGTTCGAGAGCCGCCGCGACCCCTTCGACCAGCTCCGGTGACTCCGGGTCCAGCTCGGCCCGAAGGCGCCAGCGGCCATACGGACCGGGGTGCAGATCGCCCCGATCCGCCAACGCCGCGACCAGCGCGACCGCCAGCAATGGATTGCCCCCCGACGCCCGCTCCACATGCGAGAGGACCTGCTCATGCGTCTGAGGGTCAGCCGTGAACATCGACCCCAGAAGCTCGGAGAGCCCGGCCCGGTCGAGGGGGCGAAGGGACCACTCCTCGACGTGCTCGAGCCGCAGGAGGCCCGCCAGGTCCGGATCGGCCTCGACGGGATCGGTCACCAGCAGAATCAAGACGCGCTTCGGAGCGCGCCGAATCACTTCCGTCAGCGTCAGCACCGTTGCGGTATCGGCATCGGGGAGGTCGTCGAGGGCGATCAGGATCGGGACTTCGACGGCCACATCGGCCAGAACCCGCGCCAGGGCGGCACCCATCGAGATCGGATCGGCCCGCTCCCCCGGGGACAGCGTCGGAAAGCGATCCCGAATTCCCGGTGCCAGACTCGCCACCCGGGCCAGCTCCTCGTCGGGCGCGCCCCCCAGCCCGGGAGCCTCGGCGAGTCCGGGCAGGAGCATTTCGAGTGTGCTCCACTCCGAACCCCGGGTCGACGGCAGGGCGCGAGCCTGCAGGATCAACGGCCGACCGTCGTCACCGCGAGGCGCCGTGTCGCCCGAAGTCCCCCGGGCGACCATGCTCTGGAATTCCTCGAGCAGCCGTGACTTGCCGACCCCCGTAGCGCCCGACAGGAAACGGACACCCGGGCGTCCGCCCCGAACGACCTCCCAGAGCCTGGCCAGCTCCTCGAGCACTTCGTCGCGCCCGACCAGATCCGGCGAGAAGAGCGCCACCGCCCCCGGACCGGAGTGGCGATTCGGTCGTCGCGCCTCGGCCGGGCGCCCCTCGCTCGGGGGTGTCTCCGTCCGGAGCGCTTCAGCGGCGTCCATGACCGCCTCGTCCGGGTCGGTCCCGAACTCTGCCCGGTAGCGCTCCAGGAAGGCCGCATGGTGGGCGAGGGCCTCGTCGGTGCGGCCTGCGTGTGCGAGCGCCGCGAGGAGCGCCGTGTGACCCGCTTCATCGAGGGGAAGCCCGCGCGTCCATTGCTCCGCGGCGCCCGCGGCCGCCTCGGCATCCCCCCGGGCCAGCGCTTCGGTCACCCGACCCTCGCAGGCCGCCGCGTAGAGCGATTGGATCCGGGCCTGTTCGGCATCGAGCCAGAATCGGAAGGGAGCCGAGCCAATGTCGTGCGCGCCCCGCAGGTACTCCGGTCCCCGATCGATCGGTGCCGACTCGGGCCTCCCTTCCCGAACGGCCTCCTCGAGATCGCGTGCGTCGCTTCGCACACTATCGCGCCGGAGCCCCAGGCGCTCGTCGTCGACGACGATGATCTCGCCCAGTTCGGCCCTCAGTTGATGGATCGCCTGCCGGAGGGAGCGGCGGGCCTTCTCTTCTCCGCTGTCCCCCCAGAAAGCGTCGGCCACCTCCTCCCTCCGGAGGGCCTCGGGACCCCGGGCATCGAGGTAGGCGAGAAGCCCCAGCAGCTTGCGGCGGCCCGTCAGGATCTCGGCGCCGTCACGGGTGGCCTCGAGCCCGCCGAGCGTGCGCAGCCGGACCAGGCTCTCCTCCATGTCGCTCATGGTCGACGCCTACGGCGAGTGGGGTTCGACGGTGCTCTCGGGGTGGAGTGACGCGGTGATCGGCGGTCTGGGGTCGGCAGCGATCGAAGGGCGGGGATCGGCAACGGTCGGAAAACGAGGCACGGCGGCGAGTGTCGGTCGGTTAACGGCCAGATAACGCCCGGGTGGCGGGTGCCCCCGAGATTCGGACCGTTCGTCGTGGCGAGCCCCATTCCGTTCCCCTCACCCCTGAGCGCCATGGATCGATTCACCTATCTCATGCTCCGGCTGCACCGACCTGTCGCGGCGGTTGGAGGAGAGGAGATCCGAGGCGTCGTCGAACACCTCGACACCGGTATGAAGCGGACCTTCGTGACCGAGGAGGAGCTGATGACGATCGTGCGGTCCGCGGCCGGTTCCTCCGACAACATTCGCATTTCGGGGTCGTCGGACAAGACAAGCGACCCGGCGCCCCCCGAATCCTCCACCACTCCGTAGCTGGGAGACCCAACCCATGTTCAACCACAAGCGCCTCGTTCTCTCTCTGACCGCCCTGGCAATTTTGACCCCGGTGGCGTGCGGAAGCGACTCCCCCACCGCGGTCGAAGAGGATTCCTGGGACTGCCGGGAGATCGCCGGAAACATCGTCGGCAATGTCCTCGACGCCTCGCAGGTGACCGGATCCCTTCAGGGAATCACCTTCAACATCGCCCCCCCGCAGACCACCTTCATGGAGGGCGGAGTGATCCGGCTCGCCACCCAGCACCGGTTCGTCACCTCGCCGCCCGACACGGAGCCCGTCGACTCCTTCGACACCGAGGACCGGGGCTTCCAGATCCCCCTGGATCCGCCCCTCTACACCCTCGTGAACTCCTACCGCATCGTGCGGGGTCAGGGTGCCTGGGAGGGTGCGCTCGGAACGATCGACGTCGAGGGTACGCTCGAGCTCGACTTCGCGGATCTGGAAGCAGCAGAGCAGGAAGGTCGCCCTCCGCGAGACGGAAATGGCGACATCTCGGTCGCGTACACGGGGCTGATCTGCACGCAGGGCTGACCGGGCGCGGCATCCGACATAAGGATTGCAGCGTCTACGCTGCAATCATCCGCTTGATTCGGGGAGATCGCTCGGGGTGTTCCAGCTCTGCAGCGACGCCGCCTCTGCCGTGGTCACCGGGCAGGCACGGATGAGGCCCGCGGCGTGGAGTGCGTCGAGCAGGGCGGTGGGGGAGCGCTCCCGCGGGTCGTAGAGTGCCAGTCGGCGGCGGGCCTCGGGGAGCGCATCGGGAGGATAGACGGCGCACAGCGGCTCCCACCGCTCGACCCCGTCACGACTCCGGACGCGCGGAGCCACGCCGGGGGTGGTCTCGGATTTCGTGGTCCGGTCGCGGGCGTCCGGGTCGCCAGCCTCCCGCAGCAACCGCCGCAGAAATCCAGGCTCCACACGGGGCATGTCCACGGCGAGCACCAGCAGGGGGCGAGGCGCCGCCCACTCCAGCCCCGCAACGATCCCGGCTAGCGGCCCGG
>SLBA01000067.1 GCA_007126575.1 Gemmatimonadota bacterium
CCTGGCCCGGAGCAACCGGAAGGAGGCCGTCGGGGAGTCGGCCGGGATCCGGGACTACGCCACCTCTCTGGAGCACCTGGTCCGCCGGGACGTGGGCGACTACTACACGGTGAACATCTCCTGCCCCAACGTCCACGGGGGAGAGAGCTTCGCCGATCCGGAGCTCCTGCGGCCCCTCCTGGCCCGTCTCGGACAGGTGGAGCACGACCGCCCGGTCTACGCCAAGATGCCCATCAACCCCTCCTGGGACGAGTTTCGAAGGATGGCCGACGTCATTGCCGAGCATGGGCTCCACGGCCTGGTCATCGGGAACCTGAACAAGGACTACGACTCGGCCCGCCACCGCGACGAGGCACCGGCAAGCTACAGCGGAGGACTCTCGGGGGAGCCCTGTCGCGAGCGGTCCACCGAACTGGTCGCCCGGACCCGCGAGGCCTATGGGGACCGCTTCACCCTCGTCGGGTGCGGGGGGATCCTCTCGGCCGACGACGCCCTCACCAAGTTCCGCGCCGGGGCCGACCTGGTGCAGCTGATCTCCGGAATGATCTTCACCGGCCCCCATCTCCTGCGAGAGATCGCGGGGGCCTACGCGAGGGAGATCGCCCCGTCGCGAGCCGCCGACCGCCGGGGTTGACGATGTGCACCGCGACGTGGACGACCGACGACGAGGGGCACCACCACCTCTTCTTCAGTCGCGACGAGCGACGCAGCCGTTCGACCGCAGAACCTCCGCGGGTGCGCGAGGTGGACGGGACGCGAATCCTCGCCCCCCGAGACCCCGACGGCGGGGGGACCTGGATTCTGGGAAACGAGTTCGGCCTGGGGGTCTGCCTGCTCAACGCCTGGGCCGAGCAGGCGGCGGCGAAGCCCGGGGAGCGGAGTCGGGGCCTTCTGCTGATGGATCTGGCCACCGCCCGGGAGCTCGACGAGGCTCGAGACCGACTGACACGAGCCCTGCAGAAGACCCGCTATGCCCCCTTCCAGATCCTGATCCTCGACTCCGGGGGCGCCATCCTCCGTCATCACTGGAACGGAACCGAGCTGCGTGCCCGTCCGATTCCCGCTCCCCCCATCGTGGTCAGCTCCGCGGTATCCGAAGAGGAAGTGGGGAGGCGTCGTGCCCGGCTCCTCGCAGGACTGGATGGGGATCCGGTCGAGGCCCTCCGGAGCTTTCATCTCGATCCCGGGACCCCGGATGCTCAGAGCGTGAGGATGTCCCGGCCCGAGGCCCGCACCGTCAGCCTCACCCAGATGACGCTCATCGCCGGCCCTTCGGTCCGGATGCGCTACTGGGCCCGAAGGGGGGACGGACCCTTCGATGACCCGGACGAGGCCTCCCTTCCTTAGCCGGGGACTGCTCCGGAACTTTCGGGGGAGCGTCCGGGTGATCGCCACGGGTACTCCCTCATCTACTGCAGAGGTCTCCCGTGAGCCCGACCCTGAAGCGCATCCTTATCGGCGCCGCCATCGTGGTGGCGGCGGGCCTGGCCGTCGTGGCCTTCATCGGGAGCCCCGGCGAGGAGGGCGTCGAGGCAGGCGGTCCTCCGGGGGGCCCCGGGGGCGGAACGCTCACGGTCGACGCCCACATCGTCGAGCCCGTGCGCCTGGTCGACGGGACCCTGACCACCGGGTCGCTCCTGGCCAATGAATCGGTCCAGCTCCGCCCCGAGGTCTCCGGGCGCCTCGTCGAGCTCGCCATGGAGGAGGGGACATCCGTGTCCGCAGGCACCGTCCTGGCTCGGATCAACGACCGTGAACTCCAGGCCCGGCTCCGCGAACTCGAAGCCCGCCGGCGCGTCATGGAGCAGCGGGAGTTCCGCCAGGCCCGTCTCCTCGAAGAGGGCGGGGTGAGTGCCGAGGAACTCGAGGAGACCCGCGCGGAGCTCGAGGCCATGGAGGCCGAAGCCGAGATCCTCCGCACCCAGATCGAGCAGCACACGATCCGCGCCCCCTTCGATGGACGGCTGGGCCTTCGCCAGGTGAGCCCGGGGAGCTACGTCTCGCCCGAGACCGTCATCGCCACCCTGAGCGAGACGGACCCCATCCGCCTGCAGTTCACCGTCCCGGCCCGCTATGCGGATCGGGTCGGGGAGGGCTCCTCGGTCCGGTTCCAGGTCGAGGGCTTCGACGAGGAGTTCGAGGCCGTGATCCACGTCATCGACCCGGCGCTCGAGGAGGGCACCCGAACCCTCCGCCTCCGGGCCCGCACCGCGAACCCCGACGGCCGGCTCCGCGTCGGGTCCTTCGCCGCGGTCGAGGTGATCTTCGAGGAGCTCGAAGAGGCGATCACGGTGCCCTCGATCGCCGTCCGGCCGGATCTGGAAGGACCGCAGATCTGGCTCTATCGGGGCGGGGAGGCCGAACGTGTGGGGGTCGAGACCGGAATCCGCACGGCCGCGAGCGTGCAGATCCTTTCGGGAATCGCGGCCGGAGACACCGTGATCACCACCGGATTCGGGCAGCTTCGCGAGGGTCGGGAGGTCGAGATCGGCGACGTGACCGAAGGCCGGGCCCCCGACGAGCCGTCGGGCGACCTCCTGGACGAGGTGATCGCCGAGGAGGGCAGGTGAAGCTCTGGGAGGTCAGCGTTCGGCGGCCGGTCCTGGCCACGGTGATGTCGCTGGTGATCATCATCTTCGGGGTCATCTCCTTCACCTACCTGGGCGTGCGGGAGTTCCCCTCGACCGACTCCCCCATCATCACCGTCCAGACGAACTACCCCGGGGCGAACGCCAACGTCATCGAGAGCCAGATCACCGAGGTCCTGGAAGAGTCGGTGAACGGGGTCGAGGGCATTCGCTCCCTCGTCTCGACCACCCGCGAGGGCCGGAGCACGATCCAGGTGGAGTTCGCCCTGGACGAGGACCTGGACCGGGCGGCCAACGATGTGCGGGACCGGGTGAACCGGGTCCTGGGCCAGCTCCCTCCGGACGTGGATCCCCCCCAGGTCTCGAAGGCGGGGGATGACGAAGGCCCCATTGTCTTCCTCAACGTCTACAGCGACCGCCGCGACCTGCTCGACCTGACCCGGATCGCCGAGGATCTCTTCGCCGAACGGCTTCAGACGATCTCGGGCGTCTCGAGGGTCGATGTATGGGGGTCCAGGCGATACGCCATGCGACTCCGGCTGGACCCCGGCCGACTCGCGGCCTACCGGCTCTCGCTGAACGAGGTCCGCGCTGCGCTCGATGCCGAGAACGTCGAGCTGCCCTCGGGGAATCTCGAAGGCGACGACCTGCAGCTCACGATTCGCACCATGACCCGCCTCGAGACCGAAGAGGACTTCAACGACGTCATCCTCCGTCAGGACGAGACGGGGACGGTGCGCCTGAGAGATGTGGGGCGGGCGGAGCTGGCTGCGCAGAACGAGCGCACGATCCTGAAGCGGGAGGGGATCCCCATGGTGGGGGTCGTCATCCGCCCCCTGCCGGGGGCGAACAACGTGGCCATCGCCGACGAATTCTACGAGCGGCTCGAGGGGATCCTGGCCGACGCCCCCGACGACATCGAGACCGCCATCGGCTTCGATGTCACGGAGTTCATTCGCGACTCCATTCGCGAGGTCCAGCAGACCGTCCTGATCGCCCTTTTCCTGGTGATCATGGTGATCTTCCTCTTCTTGAGGGACTGGCGAACCACCGTGGTCCCCGTCATCACGATCCCGGTGGCGCTGATCGGGGCCTTCTTCATCATGTTCCTGCTGGGCTTCACGATCAATGTCCTGACCCTGCTGGCCGTGGTGCTGGCCATCGGGATCGTGGTCGACGACGCCATCGTGGTGGTCGAGAACATCTACAAGAAGATCGAAGCCGGAGAGGACCCCATCGAGGGTTCGATCGACGGGACCCGCGAAATCTTCTTCGCCATCGTGAGCACGACGCTGGCCCTGGTCGCCGTCTTCCTGCCGATCATCTTCCTGGGTGGGTTGACCGGACAGCTGTTCACCGAGTTCGGGATGACGCTGGCCGGGGCCGTGGTCATCTCGTCCTTCGTGGCTCTCTCTCTGGCGCCGATGCTCTGCTCGAAGCTCCTGAAGAAGCGCGCGGAGCAGCCCTGGTTCCACCGGAGGACCCAGCCCTTCTTCGACGGTCTCACCGAGGGGTACCGGACCTCGCTCGACGCCTTCCTGGAGCGCCGCTGGCTCGCCCTCCCCCTGGTTGCCGTCTGTATCGGGCTGGGGCTCTTCCTCTTCCAGCAGCTCCCCCAGGAGCTGGCCCCCACCGAGGACCGGGGCGGGATGCAGCTGATCGTCTCCGGCCCCGAAGGGGCGACCTTCTCGTACATGGACGAGCGGATGGACCGGCTCTCGGCCCTCGTCGAAGAGGAGGTCCCCGAGTATCGGGCAGTCGTCAGTGTGACCTCACCCGGATTCGGCGCGGCCTCGGCAGTGAACTCCGGCTTCATCCGCCTGGCGCTGGTCGACGCCTCGGAGAGGGATCGATCCCAGCAGGAGATCGCGAGCCACCTTCGCTCCCTCGTCGGGCAGGTCCGGGGCATCGAGGTCTTCGTGGCCGAGGATCAGACCATCCGTACCGGTGGAGGGGGAGGGCTCCCCGTCCGCTACGTCCTTCAGGCTCCGACCCTCGATGACCTCCGCGAGGTGATCCCCGCCTTCCTGGATGCCGCCCGGAATCGGGACGAGCTCTCGGGGGTGGATGTCGACCTCACCTTCGACAGCCCCGAGATCCAGCTCCGGGTGGACCGCCAACGGGCACGGGACCTCGGGATTGCGACGGCGGACGTCGGGCAGGCGCTCCAGCTGGCCCTCTCGGAGCAGCGGACCGGGTTCTTCGTGATGAACGGCCAGCAGTACGACGTGATCACCGAGGTGGATCGGGACTTCCGCCGGGATCCTCGAGACCTGCGATCGCTGTACGTGCGCAGCGGGGGGGGAGAGCCCATCCAGCTCGACAACCTGATCTCACTCGAGGAGACGGCGGCTCCGCCCCAGCTCTACCGCTTCGATCGATTCGCCTCGGCCACCATCTCGGCCGGGCTCGCCGACGGCCGCGTTATCGGCGACGGGATCCGGGCCATGGACGAGATTGCCGACGAACTCCTCGACTCCCGCTTCACCACGAGCCTCACCGGTCCCTCCCGGGACTTCGTCGAGGGAGGAGAGGGCGTCGCCTTCGTCTTCGTTCTGGCCCTCCTCCTGGTCTTCCTGATCCTGGCGGCCCAGTTCGAGAGCTTCCGCGATCCCCTGATCATCATGTTCACCGTCCCACTCGCCCTGGTCGGGGCCCTGGTGGCGCTCGCGGCCTTCGGCCAGACCGTGAACATCTTCAGCCAGATCGGGATGATCATGCTGATCGGGCTCGTCACAAAGAACGGGATCCTGATCGTGGAGTTCGCGAACCAGCGCAAGGCCCAGGGGCTGCCGGTCCTCGAGGCGATTCGTGACGGGGCCGCGGTGCGTTTCCGGCCGGTCCTCATGACCTCCATCTCGACCGCGCTGGGGATCCTTCCCCTGGCGCTGGCGCTGGGGGCCGGGGCCGAGAGCCGGATGCCGATGGGGATCGCGGTCATCGGAGGGCTGGCCATCGGCACCATCCTGACTCTATATGTCGTCCCCGCCATGTACTCGTTTCTGAGTGCGCCCGTCTCGAATGCGACACCCGCCGGGGCCGCGGCCACCGCGCTGGTCGCGGCTCTTCTGATCGCCGCGCCGCTGGGTGCGCAGCAGGCGCCCGCCCTCACGCTGGATGAGGCCCTCCGGTCGGCGCTCGAGCGGAATCCCACGCTGGAGCTGGCCCGAAACGAGGTGGCCCGATCCCGGAACCGCGAGGGTCTGGGGGCTGCTGGGTTCCTCCCCGAGCTCTCAGTTTCGGGCCAGTGGCAGCAGACTGTGGCGAACACGGAGCAGACCTTCCAGGGGCAGGACCCCCAGGTCCTGCGCGATGCCCGCACCCGTCAGGGCGGGCTGGCGGCCTCGGCGGACTGGCGCCTCTTTCAGGGGCTGGCCCGCTTCGATGTGCTGCGCCGCCTCGAGGTCGAGTCGGCCAGCCTCGCCTCGGCTCTGGACGGAGTCACCGAGGACATCCTGGTCTCGGTGATCGCCGGGTATTTCGACCTGGTCCGCCAGGAGCGCCAGGTCGAGGTCCTGGAACGTGCGGTGGAGCTCTCGGAGGAGCGCCTCCGCCTGGTCCGGGTCCGCGAAGAGGTGGGGTCGGCCTCGGATCTCGAGGTGCGCCAGGCCCGAGTCGATCGAAACGCGGACCGGGCAGAGGTGTTACGGGCCCGAAGCCAGCTCGCCGAGGCTCGCGCCGACTTCAATCGCATCCTGGGGCGCGCGGCTACCGATCCGTTCCGCCTGGTGGACACCCCCGCGGTGGATCCGGATCTTCCCCGCGACGAGCTTCGCACCCGCGCCCTCGAGGCGAGCCCCTACCTGCGGCAGGCGGAGCAGCGGCTCGAGGTGACCCGGCTCGAAGCGCGCGAGGAGCGAGCCCGACTCTTCCCCACCCTGGATCTGAGCACGGGGCTGGACTGGACGGACCTGTCGTCGGAGAGCGGCTTTCAGCAGGCCAGCCGGGGATGGCAGTACTCCTTCGGCATCCAGGGCTCCTTCGTCCTCTTCGCCGGATTCGACCGCACCCGAGACCGTGCCGACGCCCGACTGGCCCGCGAGGCGGCCGCCGTCGAACTGGATGATATCCGGGCCGGGATCGAGGCGGACTTTGAGGTCCAATGGGTGCGCTACCAGGACCAGCTCGAGCTCGTGGGGCTCGAGACCGAGAACCTCGAGATCGCCCGTCGGAACGTGGACACCGCCCTGGAGCGCTTCCGGCTGGGCGGGATCTCGTCGCTGGAGCTGCGTGAGGTGCAGGAGGCCCTGGTTCGGGCCGAGATCCGACTCCTTGAGTCCGAATTCGCCGCCCGCACCGCGCAGGCCGAGCTGGAACGGCTGGGCGGCCGACTCCTCCCCTGATCAGGCGCCGACACGCCACCCCACGAGTCCCCCGAGGCCCGCCGCCAGTACCATCAGGAGTCCGACCGTGAACCAGCCGGGGCCGTCCGGTGGGTCCGTGACGAAGGCGGCTGCCGCGTAGCTTCCGTGGGCGCGAGGGTAGTCGTCGATACCGGGACGCCAGCAGCGGATGGGAAGGTTCCCGGACCGCAGACTCATCCCCTCGGTCGCGTCGCCGGTCGGCATCCGGATCCCGAAGCGTTCGCGGGTCTCTCTTTCGACGTGCTCGACGAGAAACTCGCCGAGGGCCAGAGCGTCGAGGAATCGCCCCTCCGCCGCCTCGGCCAGACGCTGCCGCGCGGCAGGGGCGTCCCCACCATCCAGAAACGCTCGCACCTCTGCCTCGAGCTCCACCTGGTCGCGGATCGCCCGGGCCTCGAAGGCCTCCAGGCTCCCCGTGACCGGACGCAGAAAGATCTCGGGGTTCTCACAGGTGTGGTACAGAAGGCGCTTGTGAACGCGGAAGGCGGAGCGGGTGGCCTCGAGGGGTCCGAAGTCCGGATCCAGAAAGGTGCGGTCCGCCTCCTTGGTCATGTACCGGTGCTGCCTGTACTCCGGGGGCACATCCTCGGCGCCGATGTGCACGGGAACGAACGGGCTCGCCACCGCGCCGGTGATCGACATCCACAGAACCCCCAGCTCCGGTGGCACATCACGGCGGAGGTGGGCGACCTGGCCATACCCCGCAGCGTCATCGGACCACCGTGGATCGCGGATGAGCGCGAGCATGTCCTCGAGGCTCACCGGCGCGAGGCGGGCGATCTCGTCCTCCAGCTCGGGCGGATAGCGAAACCGGGCGTCCGGCCCGACGTCACCCGGCGAACTGGGAAAGGGCTGACCGTAGACCCGCTGTAGATTCAAGGGCTCCTCCCCATCGGGATCCCACCACCCCTGCTCCACGGCGAACGGGACCAGGTTCTCGGAGGCCATGAAATCGGGGTGCTCCCGAGCGTCCACGGGAAAGTCCCCGATGTATCCCGGATACGAGACCCGCACCGCCCCGGGACCCAGTCTCTCCGCCGCCCACAACCCCTCGCCACCGGCAAAGTTGATGAAGAGCCACCCCTCCTCCGGATCGGCGAACAGGTGGGAGTTGCCGCCGTAGGTGGCGTAGCCGAACTCGTCGATCAGGGCCCCGACGATCTCGACCGCCTCGCGCGCGGTGCCGGCGCGCTCCATGGCGATCCGCGAGAGATCGCTGTAATTGAGGCCCCGCTGCGGAATCGGAGTCCGGTCGCGGAGCTCCTCGCGCGAAGGCGACCAGACATCACGGGCCGCGACGTGCCGCTCGTTCAGCCCTCCGTTCGTGAGTGGAGGCGGAAAGCCCGCGAACTCCGAGTAGTTCGTGGTGATGAAGCGCAGCGTCCGGGGAACCTGGGGCACCTGGATCCGCTCCCCGGGAATTCGAGCCTCCTCGGTGACCCCGGCGGCAAAGGTGGCGCCCTCGGTATGAGTCGCGGCAGGCCTGATCTCGATCCAGTGGCTCGAGGGCTCGTGACCGAACCCTCCCAACAGGACCGATCCGTCGGCCGTGAGATCGCGGCCGACATAGATCGCAATGCTCTTCGAGGGAAGCTGAACATCGCCGGGATCGGGTGCCTGGGCTCCGGCCGGGATCGCCAGGGCGAGAGTTGCCGCGACGCTCGTCAGCCGCCGGATCATGGCCCTCCCAGCCGGATCCGCAGCCCGAACGAGAGATGGGGGAAGTATCGGTAGCTCTCGATCTCTTCCTCGGCGTCTTGGATCTCTCGGTCGAGGTCACTCTGGAAGGTGGGATCGTCCGCCAACGCACCGGTCACGTTCACGGTGATCCGGGGCGACCCGGTGAACGCCACCCCGACCTGCAGGTGGGGCTGGATGCGGCCCGAATGCCCCTGCCATCCCAGTCCCAGGTAGGGCGCCGTCTCGTTCCCCCAGACCCGGGCCCGCACCTCGCCCACCTCTTCCGGACTGTACTCGCGGTCGTTGATCTCCACCGAATCCCGGGCCACGACACGGGCCGAAACACCTCCGGAATACCGGTGCAGTCCCGCGCTCAGGTGGAAGCCCCCGGCCAACGGAAACAGGTCCGCCACCAGTCGCGTGATGGGTGATGGAGGCGAGATCGTACCCATCACATCATCCTCGTCGATATCCCCCTCATACGGGATCCAGCCGATTCCGAACCGCGCGCCGACTCGCTCCCATGGGCGCACTCCGGCCTCGAGGCCGACGCCCGCCGTGCCCACCGCCACACCCACCGAGGGCTTCGCGGTCTCGATCCAATCCTGCGCCTCGGCATCCGCTGGAAAGGCGGTGACCGCACCGATCACAAGGGCACACCCCCAGACCAGCGCGAGTTTCGTCCGGAACGTCCCTTCACAGGCCATGGTCGTGCCTCCTCAATTGGGCGTGGAACGGCATGGGATCGAGGTCACCCGTCCAGAAGCGCCTCCACCCGGGCCAGGGCATCGTCGAGATGGAGCCGGCTCCCGGCGTGCGACGTGCGGCCGACCGCGCTCTCGAGCTCTCCCCTGAGCGCACGAAGCTGTCCCCGCGCCTGCGGGGCGATGTCGGTGCGAAGGGCCTCATCATCCTCCATCAGGGTGGCGATGCGATCCAGGTAGGCCCGCTGGAGGTTGCGGCGGTAGGGATCGATGGTCGCACCCGCTTCGATCTCCCGCCAGATCATCCGTCGCGTCGACTCCATCATCACGGAAAGGGGGAACGCCTCGTCCCCCAGCAGGGCCTCCTGTTCGATTAGACGCTTCATCCGGGGCACCTGAAGGAGGTTGTTGAGCGCGCTCACCTGGAGCTGCCGGATCTGGTCCGGGGTCCCCTCGTTTCGGATGCGGAAGAGGATTTCGGGGTCGATCATCCATTCCGGCGTAGTGAAGACCTGTCGGTCGAGGTAGTCCAGGGCCCGCTCCTGTCGCTCCCGCTCGATGACCGTGTAGGGCCGCTCCGGCTGGCCCTGGGCCCGTCTCGTCCAGTCCACCCCGCCGATGTTGGCCATGACGTGCCCCACGTAGCGACTCCACTGGCCCGCCACCTGTCCGTAGAGCTCGGCAAGCTGGGAGTAGTCCCGCCCCTCCTGGTAGGTCCAGTCCCGAAGGTTCTCGACGATGATCTTGAGATTCTCGACGCCGTAGTCCGACGCCCGCACGGCGTCATCCCCCAGCGCCTCGGTGAGCGATCCGGGGTCGGTCTGGGTGGGATCACCGAAGCGGTAGAGGGGGTCCTCGGCCCGGGCCACGATCCACTCGTTCAGGGTCTCCCGCTCCTGATCCGGTGTCCTCGCGTCGGGGATCCAGCGATGCCCCCACTCGATCGACCACTTGTCGTAGGGGCCGACCCGGGGGTAGAAGCAGGTGTCATCACCCGGCTGCGCTACGTAGTTGAAGCGGGCGTAGTCCATGATCGAGGCCGAGGTCCCATTCTCGCAGACCCACCGCGTCCGAAGGGAGTCGACCGGAACCCCGGCGTGCCCCTTCATGTTGTGGGGGAGCCCCAGCGTGTGGCCCACCTCGTGAGCCGAGACGAAGCGGATCAGCTCGCCCATGACCTCGTCATCGAAGGCCACGCCCCGGGCGTCGGGGTTCGCGGCCGCCGCCTGCACGAAGAACCAGTTCCTGAGCAGGTTCATCACATTGTGGTGCCACTGGATGTGGGTGCCCAGGATCTCTCCCGTGCGGGGGTCGAAGAACCGCGGACCCGAAGCATTCTGAACCGGAGAGGCCAGGTATCGGATGATGTTGATTCGGGCATCTGCCGGATCCCAGTCCGGATCCTCCTCCGGTGACGGAGGCATGCGGGCCACGATGGCGTTGCTGAACCCGGCCGCCTCGTAGGCCACCTGCCAGTCGTCCACCCCCTTCGCGAGCCACTCCCGCCACTTCTCGGGGGTGGCCGGATCGATGTAGAAGACGATCGGCTCCACCGGATCCACCAGCTCGCCCCGCAGGTAGGCCGCCGTGTCCGAGGGCACCAGCCGGAAGCGCTGGATGAACCGCCGCTGCTCCAGGCGCTGGGCGTCGGCCCCGAAGTCGTTGATCTGCGTCGAGAAGTAGCCCACCCGCTCATCCCAGTAGCGGGGCATCATCGGCTCCGCCGGCAGGATCATCAGGGAGTGGCCGAACTCGACCGAGAGGGTGCCCCCGGCCTGGTTCGAGGGCGGATTGGGGGTCACGTACGTCGCCACCCGCCGCACCTCGAGGTTTTCCGGGAAGGCCCGCATCGACTCGATGAAGGTGCGGTTGCCGTCGAGGCTCCGGACATCGAACTGCTGCCGTCGCTGCTGCGTGAGCCCGATGATCGGGGCATCCGAAGTAAAAAATCCCGTGACATCCACGACCAGGGCATCGGTGTCCGGATTCGTGGCCTTGATGTCCATCGCCTGCAGGACCGGCTCGAAGTTGGAGTTCCGCACCGCCTCGTAGATCGGATCGTCTGGATCCGCCACGTTCTCGAAAGACACCTGGCGGAGGAGGATCTGGTCCCCGCGGCGCTGGAAGCGGACCACCTCGGTGGTCTGCCGATGTCCCCCGAAGCCCACCCCCGCAGCCGATCGCGTGATGCGGGTGATCAGGATCATCTCGCGATCCAGGGTCTCGACCGGGATCTCCCAGAGCCAGCTGTCATCCACCTCATGGACGGTAAAGAGGCCTTCCCTGGAGATCGCCGACTCCGGCACGACTTCAGCGTAGCTCCGCGGGCCATCGGTCGCGGTGGTGCGCTCCGCCGCCTGGGGGGCCGGCGGCGCCTCGCCGGGTCCTCGAAGACCACATCCGGCAAGGAAGAGAAGGGTGAGGGCGGTCAGAGCCGGAAACAGGCGATGCAGCATGGACAAAACCTCCGAAGATCGTCGGGTGCAAGTCGGCGATTGTGTAGACGGGCTCAGAGTACACGCGCCGACTCTTCCGGACAAGGAGGTCGTCTCGGTGGTGGGATCAGAGGATCCGTTCGAAGCGGAAGCCCCGGATCCGGCCCTGGTTGGCGGTGAAGTGGGTGATCCCACCCTCCGCGTCCCGAACGAAGATGACCTCCCCCAGCGTCGGAGCCTGAAACCGGTCCGGTGCCACCGGTCGAAGGAGCCTGGTCCCCGTCCGAAAGTGGTGCGCCAGGAGCCGCCCCTCATCCACCACCAGATGGTACGTGGACTCGATCTCGGGACTGCGGAAGACGCCCTCGTACTCGACGAGGGTCTCGGCGCTCGGCGTCCAGGGCTCCGGCGGATCCCCTCCCCCGCGCTGATTGTCCTGGGCCACCATCGGAGGATCCAGAGCATCCGCCAGGTAGATCTCGGTGATCCGGTTCGCGAGCCCCGCCGGGTTTGCGTCGGCACGGTTCGCCAGGACGACCACGGCGAAGCGTTCGTCCGGGTGCCGGAAGAGTGCCGTCCGGTAGCCGGCCCAGGACCCGGTATGGGTCCACCGGGTGCTCCCCCTGAAGCTTCCAAGGCTCTGTCCTCCGGCGTAGGCGATGGTGTCGCCGTCGCTCAGGATTCCCCGCTCGTGCATGCGGTCGAAGACGAGGGCATCCCCCACCACGGGCTCCTCGAAGTTGAGGATCCAGCGCGCCAGGTCTTCGACCGTGCTGAACAGGGAGCTGGATCCCATCGCGGTGAGCGAATTCACGACGTTGCGATACCCCGGCTCGCCTCCGGGGGCGAGCCGGTACGAGTCGGCCCGGTCCGCGACGAGCCGGGTGTGGTCATCATGGAAATGGGTCCGGGTCATACCCAGCGGGCCGAAGATCCGTTCGTCGGTGAAGTCCCGAAAGGACTGCCCGCTCACCCTCGAGACCACTTCGGCGATCAGGTTGTACCCGGTGTTCGAGTAGGTGTACTCGGTGCCGGGATCGAAATTCAGCTCCTCCTGCTGGAAGGCCATCCGGAGGATCTGTTCGAAAGACATGACATCCTGGTAGTCCCATCCGGCCATGGCCAGCGTCCCGGGCCAGTCCCGAATCCCGCTCGTGTGATGGACCAGCTGCCGGAGCGTCACGGGACGCCCGAAGTCCGCAAGCTCCGGGATGTACTGGTGAACCGGATCGTCCCACCCCACGAGTCCGTCGGACTCGAGGAGCGCCAGGGCGAAGGCCGCGAACTGCTTCGACACCGACGCGATGTCGAAGACCGAGCTGGGCCGGATCGGAGCTCCCTGCTCCAGGTTCGCCATCCCATAGCCCCGGGAGTGGACCACGGCGCCGTCCTTCAGGACCAGGACCGCCGCTCCAGGGGTGTCGGGGCGATGCCACGCCTCGAAGAGCCGGTCCACCTCGGCGGAGAGCGAGTCGGCCCCATCCTGCGCGACCGCGGATAGCGGAAGGAGCAGGGTCAGAACCAGCGGTGCCATCAAGAGTCTCATCGTGGCCCTTCCATCATTGCAAGTTCAGAGCGCTGCCGCTCCAGATCCTCGTCCATTCGCCGCTCGATCGCCTGAAAGCGGGGCACGTCCCGAATCGGGTCCCACGCGGGCTCCAGAAGCCGACGGTACCCGCGCCAACCCGACGCGAAGGCCCTCTCCAACTGATCCAGGGCCCCTTCGGTGTCACCACCGAGAAGTGTGATCAACGCCATCAGGTACTCCCGTTCACCACCCCACAGCCGCGGCAACTCGGTGACAAGCTGCTGCTCGGCGTCCTGCAGGAGCGGTTCGAGAGGCTCATCGGAGCCGGAGAAGTCCCACACCCACGCCCGGATGATCGCTGCACGCTGCACCTCCGGGAAGTCTCGCCAACGGTCGAGAATCTCCACCAGCGACCCTCGATCGCGGAGCCCGAGGTAGACGAGAACGCCACAGGTCGTGACGAACCACGAGTCGCTCTCGAGTTCCAGGGCGTTCTCGATGCGCCGGCGCGCGGTCTCCTCATCGCCGTCGACCGCGGCGACGAGGGCCACGTGACAATCCAGTCGGGCTTCGTGCGGGGTGATGCGGCCCCAGGCGAGCTCGAACGCCT
The DNA here is from genome assembly GCA_007126575.1 of Gemmatimonadota bacterium. GTDB lineage: Bacteria > Gemmatimonadota > Gemmatimonadetes > Longimicrobiales > Gaopeijiaceae > SLBA01. The sequence goes on from SLBA01000067.1 coordinate 13,910, forward strand.
CTCGTGCGGCGGGGAGGTCCCCGATCATCCAGTAGGTATTCGCCAGTTCGTCGAAGAGGTTGGCATCGCCGGGCTCGATGCGGGTGGCCTGGCGCAGCAGTCGAACGGCTTCGGCAACACGTCCCTGGTTGCGAAGGATGGAGGCTCGCGCCGCCAGGAGCTCGGCGCCCTCGGGTTCGAGCCGCGAGGCCAGGTCGAACTTCTCGAGCGCCGCCTCGGCCAGGCCCTGTGTGAGATAGGCCTTGCCCAGGTGCACATATCCGGTCGCCGAGCCCGGCGCCAGTTCGGTGGCCCGCCGAGCCGCATCGATCGCCTCTCGGTAATGCGCCTCGGCCCCTTCCGGATCCACATTGATTCGTGACCGCGCGACCCACGACAGCCCGGCCCAGGCCTCGGCATAGCCCGGGTCCTCCACGATCGCGGCCCGAAACCGGGCTTCGGCCTCATCCACGAGAGCCTCGAACTCTCCGAAATCACTGAAGGACCGGTTTATCTGCGCACGACCGAGCAGGTACTGTTCGTAGGCCCGGGTGTCGTCGGTGGGTCGCTCGGCCAGATCCTCGCGTTCCTGCGCGCTCAGGCGGACCGCCAGGGCTTCGGCGATCTGCTCGGCGATCTCGGTCTGGATCGCGAAGACGTCGGGCATTTCGCGGTCGAAGCTCTCGGCCCACAGGTGGGCGTCGTCGTCGGCACGGATCAGCTGGCCGGTGATCCGGAGTTGATCGCCGACCCTCCGGACACTGCCTTCCAGGACGTGGGCAACCCCGAGTTCGGCGGCAATCTCGGGCAGGCTCATCGTCGACCCCTTGTAGCGCATGATCGAGGTGCGGCTGATCACCCGGAGCCCGTCGATTCGCGTCAGCCGGGTCAGGATGTCCTCAGTGATTCCATCGGCGAAGAACTCCTGCTCGGGATCTGCCGAAAGGTTTGTGAACGGAAGCACGGCGATGCTCATGTCCGCGATCGAGGCGGCATCTCCCGGAGACGAGCCCGGCTTGAGGAACCAGCCGGCTCCAAGGCCCACGCCGAGGGTGACCAGCATCCCGGAGACGAATAGCGTGCGCGTGCCCAGAAGGTCCGGCGCGGCATCGGGGGCCCCCCGACGCTCGGCGCGCTGGATCCCGTCCGGCGTCAATTCCAGCGCCCACGCCAGAACCAGCGCGATCGGAAAGCCGAGAATGGTCAGGACCACCACCAGACTCATCGCCCAGTCCGGCACCCCGAGGCGCGGCAGGATGAGGTCCGCGGCCTGCAGGATGACGAACGCGGTGGCCGCGTACACCACCGCCACACGAAAGACCTTGCGACGCCTCACCTCCCGCAGGAAACCTGCGAGCCCCTTCATGGTCGGATCAGCTCGCGCAGGGCAGTCGGCGGGGACGTCGACTCACGTGTGTTTCCGGTGGAACCCGGGTCCCACCGGCCAGGAGGGAGAGCCATGGCGCAGGGCCTTCAAAGGTCACGGGCGCTCAGCGGTTTACTCCAGTCTGCATCCCAGGGCCCCGTGGCGCAAGAAAATGAAACCGAATTGCGAGTCCGCGTCCGATTCAAGGGATCCATCCGGTGACGTCGTCGAGACGGTACGACCCCGTTACCGACCTGTGCCCGCCGAGATCCAAAACCATGCCCTTTACCCAACGATCCTACAGTCACTAGCGGAGGCGGCCCGGCCGCACCTCCATGGCTGTATCCCCATGTTCCGTCGAGGGCATCATGAAAGCTTCGCATGTGCGCGGTCCGAAGGCGCATTCCTCCTGGGCGCTCCCCGCCCTGTTGATGTTGGTGTGGTTCCTGGTTCTCCCCATGGTCGCAGAGGCCCAGCCGTCCGACGGGAACGGAGCGGTCACGGGTCGCGTCCTGGCTCCCGACCAGCGGCCTCTCACCGGTGCCGCCATCGAGGTCCTCGGTCTGGACCGGGTTCGGATGACGGGATCCAACGGCACGTTTTCGTTCCCGAACCTGGCTCCGGGTCACTACACCCTGAGGGTGTCGCTGCTCGGATACGCACCGGACGAGAACGAGATCGAGATCCAGGCCGGAGAGACCTCCTACGCCCTGATCACCCTTCGGACCCAAGCCGTCCAGCTGGACGGGATCGACGTGTCGGCCGTCCTCGAAGGGCAGGCCCGCGCGCTCATGGACCAGCGCCTCTCCGACAACATCGTCTCGGTGGTGTCCTCGGACGGGATCGGCCGCTTCCCCGATCTGAACATGGCCGATGCCATGAACCGGCTTCCGGGGATCTCCCTGGTGCGGTTCCGGGGAGAAGGGGTGTCGTTGAACATCCGGGGTGCTCCGCCGGAGTTTTCGGCCGTGGCGATCAACGGGGTCAACCTTCCCACCGCCAATGACGGTCGAGCGACCAATCTGAACGCGTTTACCACCGACGTGGTCGGCTCGGTCGAGGTCGCCAAGGCGCTGACCCCGGCCATGGACGCCAGCTCCATCGGGGGCCGGGTGAACATCCGGACCCAGGGTGCCCTCACCGCCGGACAGCGCCGCATGCAGCTGACTCCGGCCGTGGGATACAGCGAGCTGGGCGAGGTGGGCAACTACAACGGCTCCTTCAGCTTCGGCGAGATCTTCGGTCAGGATCGCAACATCGGGCTGCTCCTCTCGGCCTCCCGGTCCCGCATCGGGCGGGAGCTGGACAATGTCGAGAACTCGTGGGGCTGGAATGACGAGGTCCAGGACTTCCGGCCCACGGAGTCCCTCACCAAAGCCTATGACATCGTGCGCACCCGGGCATCATACTCCGCCCGGCTGGACTGGCTCCCGAGCGAGCGCTCCAGCTTCTTTCTGAGCGGGACCCACTCCTTTCTCGACAACCGGGAGGAGCGGCACAACGTGCGCTTCCGCCTGGGTGACCGGGGGACGTACGGGGCCGGATCCAACTCCGTTTCGGGGACGGCCCACAACTTCGGGGCCCGCTGGAACTACCACGACCGACGCACGCAGACCAATACGCAGATGTTCTCCGGTGGCGGCACCTACCAGACCAGCCTCGGGCACCTGGACTTCACGGGCGCCTTCTCCCGCGCGCGCTCCGAGATCCCCCAGGGACGGATGTATGTGGAGTACCGGACGCCCTCGACCTTCGGGATGAGTGTCCAGTACGACTACTCGGACCCGGACTTCCCGGTGTTCACCCCCCTGGATCCGGTCACCGGCCAGCCCAACGGGAGCCTCTCGCTCGCACAGAACCCGGCCGACTTCAACTTCTACGAGTTCAACAGCCGGCAGAACCTGGTCCGCGACGACCAGATCACCCTGGCGGCCAACTTCACCGTGCCCACCACGCTGGCGGAGTTGCCGACCTCCTTTCAGTTCGGGGTCAAGGCCGACCTGAGCGAGCGGGATCGGGAGTACCGATTCTTCCGGACGCGCAACGAGCCCGGGGCGGTGCCCCTGGCCGCCATGCTCGGGGATCGACCCAACAACAACTTCCGCCGCTATGATTTCGGAAACCGCTTCCAGAACAACCTGGTGCGGGCCGCAGAGACCTCTGTCCAGAACATGGACCTGGTGCCCGGTTCCAGCTTCCCCAACGACTACGTCCTGACGGAAGGCATCTACGCGGCGTACGCGATGCAGACCACCGACATCGGCCGGCTGCGGCTTCTCGGGGGCGTCCGGATGGAGCACGCGCGTGCCGGTGGTGAAGGATACGTGACCAGGGATGGTTGGCAGAGCTGGGAGGAGGGCACGACCTCTCGCGTCGACACCTATGTCTTCCCGAGCCTCCACGCGACCTTCCGAGCCACCCCGGAGTTCGTGCTGCGTGCTGCAGCGACCAGCGGGATCATCCGGCCCCGTATGTCACACATGCGGCCCAGCGGATCGATCAACGAGGAAGCGAGCATCCCCACCTTCTCGGGATCCAACCCCGACATCCGCCCCACCCGGTCCAATGGGCTGGACCTGATGGCCGAGTACTACCTGCCTCTGGGGATCCTCTCGGGTGGTCTGTTCTACAAGTCGCTGCAGGACGTGGTCTTCACCGTCACCCGCGACGGTACCGCCGAAGACGAGTTCCTGGGACAGAGCCTCGAGGGCTACCGGATCAGCCGGGCCGAGAATAGCCCCAGTGGACGGATCGCCGGCTTCGAGGTGAGCCTGGACCGCCCGCTGGACTTCCTTCCGGGCTGGCTTCGCTACACCGGGATCATGACGAACTACACGCAGACCCGGTCGTCGGCCACCCACCCGCAGACTGGAGAGCGGCTCACCCTGGCCAGCCAGGCGAAGCACTCCACCAACGTCTCCAGCTACTTCGACCGGGGGCCGCTCAACGTGCGGCTCAGCATGAACTACCAGAGCGACTACCTGAATTCTCTCAACAATGACCCACGTCTGCACCTGTACATCTCCGGGCGGGAAATCGTGGACCTCACTGCCAGCTACGATGTGCGGCCGGGGATGGGGCTCTTCGTGGAAGCCACGAACCTGACCGACAGCGTGCAGCGTCGGTACCGCGGGGTCGAGAGTCGAGTCGACGAACTGGAGCAGTTCGGCCGGGCGCTCACCCTGGGCCTTCGGTTGACCCGCTGATCATACTCGGACGGCCGGGCTCCACCCGGAGCCCGGCCGTCGGGGATGTAGCAGGACCTACACCGTACCGTTACCGGGCCGTGATCATGGACAGGTTACCCTTTCGGCATCCCGGCTTCTTCCCCCTCAGACAACTTGCATGATGATGCCCTCCCCCAGTGCTGTGCCTGCTCTCCTTCTGCTTTTGATCCTCGCCTTCCCGCTTTCGGGAATCGCCCAGGATCGAGCGGTCGACGAGACCCCCGACCTGGTCGTCGGAATCATCGTGGACCAGATGCGTCCCGACTATCTGTTCCGATACTGGGACCATCTGGGCGAAGGCGGACTCAAGCGCCTGGCCACCGAAGGCTACCTCTTCCGGAACGGGTACTTCCGGCAGGGCCAGACCTCGACGGGTCCGGGGCACGCGGCGCAGTGGACCGGCGCCACCCCGGCCATCCACGGACTGGTGGGGAACAGCTGGTACGTCCGGGAACTGGATCGGTCGATCAACGTCATCGAAGCGGTGGGATCCGGCTTCCGCGGGGTGGGCTCGCAGCCGGACTACGACGGCGAAAAGGGTCCGGTGAACATGCTCACCACCACGGTGGGCGATGAGCTCTACCTTCACACGGGTCATCGCTCCCGTACGGTGGGAATCTCCCGGAAGGACCGGGGCGCCATCCTCCCGGCCGGCCACACGGGTGAGGCCTACTGGTTCGAGGGATCCACCGGGAACTTCATCACCTCCACCTTCTATCGTGACGAGCTGCCGGAGTGGCTGCAGACCTTCAACGCCCGGAACCTTCCCCAGGAGTATCTGACTGCGATGTGGGAGCCGTTGCACCCCATCGAAAGCTACGTCGAGAGCCGCGAAGATAACAATCCCTACGAGGGTCAGACCGGAGGCTCCACCGCCTTCCCCTTCGACCTCCCGGGTATGATGGCGGACGGCGCCTCTCCCAGCCTGATCAACACCACTCCGTTCGGTGACCAGCTCCTGCTCGAGCTGGCCAGGGCCGCCATCGAGGGCGAGGGACTGGGCCGAGGACCGGTACCGGACATCCTCTCGGTGGCCCTCTCGGCCACCGATGCGATCGGTCACCGCTTCGGTCCGGGGTCCAAGCAGATGCAGGACCATATCATCCGCCTCGACCGGTACCTGGCCGACTTCTTCTCGTACCTCGACACGGAATTCGGGATCGAGAATGTGCTGATCTTCCTCACCGCGGACCACGGGGGCGCGTACATCCCCCACTACCTGCGGGACCTGGGAATCGCAACCGGCAATCCCGACAACGAGACTCATGTCAACAACCGCATGCTCTCGGCGATAGGGGAGTTCCTGGAGGGACGGTACGGCCGGGACCTCCTTCTGGCCTCTTCCAACCAGAATCTCTTCCTGGACCATGCGGCCATGGACGAGTTGGGGCTGGACCCCGAGCAGGTGCGCATCGAGCTGAAGCGCTTCGTCCTGGGTCTGGACGCCGTGGCGGGAGCCCTCACCGCCGAGAACCTGACCCGGACCGAGTACACGCTCGGACCGCGGGCGGCCATGCAGCACTCCTGGCACCAGAGGCGGTCCGGGGACGTGGTGGTCTGGCTGGAGCCTCAGACGCGGTCCAACACCGGCACCGGGGGAACGGGCCATGGAACGCCGTGGGTGTACGACCGCCATGTGCCGATCATCTTCATGGGCCATGGGATCCCCGCCGGCCAGTCGATGGAGCCGGTCTACGTGTCGGACATCGCTCCCACCGTGGCCACCTTCCTCAACTCCCCCTTCCCGAGCGGAAACATCGGCCAGCCGCTCAACGACTTTCTGCGGGCCCGCTGAGGATCCACACCCGTTAATCATCCAGTAATCCCCCCTTGCCATTCTTCTTCCGGATCCGAAGCTCAGGGCTCGGATCGGGGCGGCGGTCGCCGCCCCAGGGGGCCGATCGAGTTCGGCTCGTCACCCTACGGAAAAATGGAGTTCACAATGAACGGCATTCGTTCGGGCCTGATCGCGGCGCTCCTCGGCGTCGTTCTGATGGGGGCCCAGCCCCTCGCGGCACAGAGCTATCTTCTGCCCGGCACCCCGCAGAAGGGAGTCTGGCTCGAGATCAGTCATCCAGATGTCGAGGTCTTCGAGGTCAGTGCACCCTCCACCGCCTGGTACGCCTCGGGCCGATATCCCCTGGCCCCCCGCTTCTGGGGTGTGGCCGAACTCCCCTTCGCGTATGGAAAGCTCAATCGGCCGGCAGGTGTCGAGTCGGATGGGAGCACGGTGCTGGGAAATCCCTACCTGGGGATCGAGTACGCACTGACGGACCGCATCCAGCTCGAGGCGGGAGGAAGGTTGCCTCTGACCACGGCCGACGAGCAGAGCTTCGGCGATGTGGTCGGATTCCTCGCCGACCCCCTGAGGGGAGAGGCCTTCATGCAGGATGTGGTGCCGATCTCGGGCGGCGTGGTCTTCCACCATGGCCTCGCGGGCGGGGTTGACCTTCGGGCCCGGGGTGGCCTCACCTCGCTGTTCTGGAGGGGGGATGACGACCTGGGCGAGACGATGACGGCGCTCGACTACGGGGTGATGGCACTCGTGCCCCGGGGCGCGGCACGGTTCGGCGGGGGTGTGACCGGACGCTGGGATGTCTCGGCCGACGAGGACGGCTTCGCCGAGAACAGCCTCCACCAGCTCGGACTGAACGCGGACTACGCCTTCGGACGCATGCGCCCGGGGATCACCCTTCGGGTTCCGCTGGACAGTGATTACCGGGACATGGTGAAGTCCTCGGTGGGTATCTCCCTTCAGGTCACCCTCCCGTAACCGGGTGGGTGTGTCCAAACGAGAAGAACCCGGGACGGGTAGCCTCGCCCGTCCCGGGCTCGTCCTTCGCTCAGCTTCGCTGTACCCCCGGACCGGTGGCTACCCGATGCACAGGGGCGTCATGCAGACTCAGCGGCGCATTCCACCGGTATCCTGCTTCCCCTCGTGCTTCCAGTAAGGGGTGGTGCCGTAGTGATCGTGAATCCCCTGACCCCAGCTCGAGTCAGAGAAGTCCGGCCACTGGTCCTTGTCGAATCCGGGTGCGTCCTCGAGCACCTTCTTGTCGATGTCGAGGAGGAAATGCTCCTTGTCCTGGACCAGCGTCAGGGCCTTCCAGGGAACGGCGAAGAGCTTGTCGCCCATTCCGAGGAAACCGCCGAACGAGATCACCGCGTACGCGATGGACCCGTCGTTGACGTCGAGCATGATCTCCTGGACCTTGCCCAGGTCATCCCCTGCCAGGTTCTGGACACTGTCGCCGGTCATGGTGCCGGCGGAAACGATCCTGCGGGTGCTGCTGTCTGTGCTGCCTGTGGTTCTGTGTGCTTGCGTTGCCATCTTGGACTGTCCTCCCGTTCGGGTACATGAGTAGTCTCCAAATCTCGGTCAGGTGCCACCGGTCGGACATCGCTAGATGGGGTGAAAAGAGGATGAGATCCCGAAGGGGGACATCTCGAAGACGAGGTAGTCCCTTCGGTGGAGGAGCGGCAGCCGGTTACTCGTGGAGAGGAGGCTGCAGGCTGACCGCGAGCGGCACGTCGTCGGCGTAGAGGGCCGCGACGCCCAGCGACGCCCCGAAGTGCCACTCCTGCGCGCTGGACACGTCACCGGCAAGGACCCGGAACCCCATCGCCTTCGAAGCCTGCACCAGCTCGGCAGCCGCACCGGGCATGGCCTGCTCCATCTGGCCGAGGAGCCGGAGGTCGTAGCTCACGAACTGCGATCCGGTGGCGAAGGCCGTGGCGATCGCCTGATCCACGGACGCGTATCCGGGCAGGCGGTACACCGGCCCGACCTCGGCCCACTGGAGGCCATAGTCGGGATCCTTGTCGACGAGCGTCACCGGAAGGCCGAGGGCGGCCTCGACCTCTTCGGCGGTCAGGAACTGGAGGACGATGAGGGTCAGCTGCCTGGGAATCTCCGGAGCCAGATCCCGGGCCTGGCCAAGGAGGACGGGAGACATCGAGTTGAAGTAGATGAGCTCCGTCGCCCCCATCCTCCGGATGATCCGGACCACGTTGGAGACGAACCTCGCATCCCTCTCGGCGATGTCCTCGGGATCGCAGTGGGGGGAGGTCGGCTTCAGGTCGACGGTCAGCAGGCCAGAGAGTCGGTCCGGGTTGTTGCGGTTGAAGCGAGCGGCTGTCTGCAGTATGGCCTGGAAGCTGTCGATGTGCGGTGCCCGTTCTGCCAGCTCCCGGCGGGTGAGGGAACCGATGCAGGTGAAGTCTTCGAGGAAATCGTCGTGCCAGCCCACGATCTCACCATCGGCCGTCATCTGCAGGTCCACCTCCACCACCGGCGCGCCAGTCTCGAATCCCTGTCGGACAGCGGGGACCGTATTCTCGATGGGGCGGCTCGGATCCTCTCCGAGATTGGGCCCCATCCCCCTGTGAGCGATGGCGACCGGTCCCGCATCCAGCGCCATGAAGCGGTCGATGGTGCTCGGGAAGCCCGATCCTGGCCCCCCCGGATGGAGCGCCGAGGCGCCCGCGAGCCCAGATGGTGGGGCGGTGGGAGAGTGCTGGTCGCCACAGGCCGTCGGAAGGAAGAGGAAGGCCAGGAGCAACGCGAGTCGTGACGGGAGTCGGGTGGGATGAGACATCGAACCCTCCTTGTCTGAGGAGCCGGTCCGCCCGCGGGGTGCGGGTCACCGGTGTCCCTCCAAGGTGGGGCTCGACATCGCGTCGCCCTGTACGCGCCGAGACGTAGGAAGTGCGTTGAAACCGCGTAGGCGCGGCCGACGCTCAGGCGTCCGGCAACCCCTCCACCAGCTCTACCATGCGACGCAGGTGGTCCGGGGTCGGAAGGCGCCCGCGCCCGCCGCCCAGATTGTCGACCATGTGTGCCGGGTTCCCGGTCCCGGGCGCCGCGACGGTGACCGCCGGCTGTGCAACGACGAACTTGAGCATGAACTGGGCCCAGGTCGAGGCATCGAACTCGGCGGCCCACTCGGGCACCGGGCGGTCTCCGATTCGATCCCACATCCGGCTCCGCCCGAAGGGCAGGTAGACCATGACGGCGATCCCCTCATCCTGCGCCAGGGGGAAGATCTCTTCCTCGGCCACCCGGTTGTCGATGGCGTAGTCGATCCCGATGAAGTCGATCGGGTAGTCGCGCATGACCTGTGCCAGCTCCGGATACCGGCCCTGGCTGGTGGTGGTCATGCCGATGTACCGGATCCGGCCTTCCTCCTTGTACTCCTGAAGGATGCCGAGCTGGGTCGGTGGATCGCCCAAGTTGTGGACCTGGTTCAGGTCGATCACATCGAGCCGGAGCCTCGAAAAGGACCGCTCGATCTGCTCGCGCACGGCGTCCGGATCCGCGGAGCCCCCGCCCGCGACGTTGACCTTGGTGGCCCAGAAGATGTCGTCGGCGAAGCCGTCTTCGTCCGCCCACTGCCCGGCATACTCCTCGGATCCGCCGCCGCCGTAGCCGGCCGCGCTATCGAAAAGCCGGCCCACCCCCTCGGCTCCGTCGGCCAGCGCATGCATGACCGCCCGATGGTCGGTGAGCTCCTCGGGGGTGGAGTTGGTCGAGATCCACCGGCCGCCGAGGCCTATGACCGGAATCTGCTCTCCGCTGGAGGGAATCGCCTTGAGGAGCATCGCGCCATTTCCGGCGACTGCGTTGATCGCCGCCTCGACCGCAGCATCCCCATCCGCACGACAGGCGCCAAGACCGATTGCCGCACCGGCACCTGCGGTGAGTCGGAGCCACTCTCTTCTGGAAAGCATCGGGAAACCTCCTGCGTTGGCGAATCTGTCGGGGTGAAGACTGTCACCATAGGCTTCGCGGCCGAGTGCTGCAACTCGGAGTCGCTACCCGTCGAGGGGCTTCATTCCCGCGTACTTGAGACCGCTCCCGGTGTTGAAGAGGACCACTTCGTCCTCCTCATGGATCAGCCCCATCCCCATCAACGGCTGGACGGCGGCAGCGGTGGCTCCTCCTTCCGGTGCCGCGAAGATTCCGGTGTCGGCTCCGAGGCGGGCGACCCACTCCGCCATCGCCCGGTCCGAAACCGCCACCGCCCCCCCGCCGGACTCCCGCAGAGCCCGCAGGATCAGAAAATCGCCGACCGCCCCGGGGACCCTCAGACCCGACGCGTAGGTTGCCGCCCCATCCCATACATCCGCATGCTGCGCCCCATACTCCCATGCGCGAACCATCGGTGCGCACCCCGCAGCCTGCACGGTGAACATCTTCGGCCGCTCGGAGCCGATCCAGCCGAGCCGCTCCATCTCGTCGAAGGCCTTCCACATCCCGATCAGTCCGGTGCCGCCGCCCGTCGGGTAGACGATGGCGTCCGGAAGATGGCCCAGTTGCTCGAAGAGCTCGTACCCCATCGTCTTCTTGCCCTCGACTCGATAGGGCTCCTTCAGGGTCGACAGATCGAACCAGCCGTGCTCCTCGACCCCGCGCCGGACCACCTTTCCGCAGTCCGAGATCAGCCCGTCCAGCAGTTGCAGGTCCGCACCCAGGGCCGCGATCTCCTCGAGGATCGGCGCGGGGGTGTCGCTCGGCACGACGACGTGGACGGGGAGGCCCGCCGCCGCGCCATATGCGGCCGCGGCGCTGCCCGCGTTACCCGCCGAGGGGAGCGCCAACTCCCGCGCACCCAGCTCGAGAGCCCGGGACACGGCCAGGCAGAGCCCCCGGTCCTTGAAGCTGCCGGTGGGGTTGATGCCCTCATTCTTGATCAGCAGCCGCCGAACGCCGAGCCGTGCCGCGGTCCGTGGCGCCTCGGTGAGCGGAGTCCATCCCTCCCCCAGGGAGACCTGCGCCTCGCGGTTCCGGACGGGGAGGACCTCCTCGTACCGCCACAGGTCCGACCTGCGCGACGACACCGCATGCGGAGTGAACGCCGCCCGAATCGCCTCGAGATCGTAGCGGGCGAAGAGCGGTTTCCCCGTGCTGGAGAGGCCGATGAGCTGTTCGCAGTCGATGATCGTCCCAGTCCCGGTGCACTCAAGGTGCGACGCACCGCGGAGGGGTTCGCGGAGAGCTTCGCTTCGATCCATGGGATACCATCACCGAGTTCGAGGGGCGCCGACCCGCGCAGAGGGGCCACGGGAATTCCCGACGCTACGGTGAGCATCCGCTTCGTACAAGGGGCAGTCCCGGTTGTCCCCATCACGACGGATCGAGCGCCTCCTGAAAGCGCAGCCAGTTCTCGTCGGACACCTGGCGCCGGCAGACGCCGGTCCAGTCATCCGGATCCACCCCCCGGAGCCGGTGCGTCCGGAGCGTCTCCGCGACCGGATCCGTGCCCAGCGCCGGCGGGGGCGCCTGGTTCGGGATCCGGACCCCCGCCCGGTTGAGGAATCGGGGCAGCCGATCGCGCCCGAGCTTGACCTTGAACCCGGTCTCGTGGACCCCGCGGTGGTGAGACGGGCAGAGCAGGACCAGGTTGTCCAGACTGGTGGGACCCCCATCCGCCCAGTGCAGGATGTGATGCGCCGACACGTAGCGCAGCCCACATCCCGGAAAGGCGCATCCGCCATCCCGGGCCCATAGCGCACGTCGGATCGCGGGAGGAATCGTTCTCGTCCGACGCCCGACATCGAGCACCTCGCTGGAGGGTCCGCGGACGATCCGGACCACGGAAGCGTCGCAGGCCAACCGCCGGGCCGTCTCGGAGGGAATGGCCCGTCCATCGACATCTGCGACTCCCGTCCCCGCCAGGGTCTGGTAGGGGACGTTGACCATCACCATGTACCGCTCAGCGCTGGGGGAAGGGGGAACGCAGCCGCATCCGGCACCCAACCCCGCGACTCTGGCTTCCGGCTCCCGAACGCCACCCTGCGATGCAGCGGAATCGGTCTCGGACCCCGGCCGGATGTCCGCGAACCCAATCGCCATCGCCCGATCCAGCACGAGCCGCAGTGCATCCGCCCGCCGCTGATCCGGCGTCACATCCTCGGTGGTCAGCCGTACTTCACACCCGAAGCACGCACCGGAAACCACGGGCCCCATAGTACGATTCTGCCCCGTTGTGATACACGAAGACTCTACCGAAACGATAGTCGCCGAAGATGGCCCCGCCGAGCTCACGGACATCGCCCGGGGTTCGGAGCCAACTCGAGGTCTTCGTGTCGCACGGGCCGATTTCCTGCAGCCTGCGGTACTGCTCTTCGCTCAGGAGTGCGGCGCCCATCGCCTCGGCCATTTCGACCGCACTGTTGACCGGCTTGTGCTTCTTGCGAGCGTCGCGCGGGTGGCTCTCGAAGCGATCCTTCAACGTCGCCAACAGGTCATTCGACTCCATGGTCTCCTCCATTCAGGATCACCCACCCGCGTACCGATACCACTCGACGTAGGCCACATCCAGCTCCGCGTCGCTTCGGACCAGGAGCACGCCCTCCGCATCGGCCCACAGCGGGTGGCTTCGGGGCGGCAGGGTCAGGACCCCGAGCAACCGGAGCGCTCCGGACCACTCTTCGAAGACCACCCAGCGGCGCACGGCCGTCAGTTCTCCCGAGGGAAGCCGCTCGGGCGGGGGCTCGGTCAGTCCGATCCAGACCCGCTCCGCGGTATCCGCGAAGACCGCGGCCACCGGGGGGATGCCCTCCGGATACTCCCTCTCCTCGAAGTCGGCTCTCCAGAGTTCCCGGATCTGGGGATCATCCACCCGATCCAGTTCGACGCGGTGGAGGGAGTCGATCAGCGCCCGTGAGAAGGGCCGGTCCGGTGCCAGAATCCGGACGATCCGATCCAGGCCCTGGTCCAGGTCGAAATGCCGAGCCTCGAGGGCAAGCTGGTCCGCCGTCCACACGCCGCGTGCAGAGGACCAGGCGAACCCCTCTCCCCACCACCATCGGCCCTGCACGTTGACGGACACGATCTCCCCCGCGTCCGAACGCGCAATCTGAATGGCCCGCTCCGTCCCCGGCACGGTGCCCAGGGTGGAGGATGCCGGCGACAGCGGTACGACCTGCCAGAGTTCCCGGACCCGCCCCTGGTTGCCCAGATCCTCTTCCGTCGTCGTCGCACCCAGCGCCACGACCGCCCCACCTGGCGACAGCGCCACCCGGCGCAGGGACCGGATTCCCCCGGGCTCCCGCAGCGTCTGCTCCCGCTCCAGCGTCCCATCCACCCCGAACCAGCTCAGGCGGGTGGATCCGCGATCCCAGACCAGGATCGTGTCGCCGGGTAAAACGGCCAGGCCGACGGGCGACCTGAACTCCCCGGGGCCATCCCCGCCCGCTCCCACCCGCCTCACAAACCCGCCGGAGGCATCGAACACACGGACTTCAGCGGGCGCCTGCTCGAGGACCGCGAAGCCCCCATCCGACAGCCTCGCCGCGGCCACCGGCCGGGTCCATTGGTATTCGGATGCCCCCTCGACCACCCCGATCCGGACCTCCGGGCTCCCGGGCAGACCGAAGGCGGATGGCCACTCCAGAGCCCCCGCCGGAAACTCCGCGATGACCACACCCGCAGAATCCCGGACCACCGGATCGAGCGCCGGCCCCGCATCCTCACCGCACCCCGCGAGAAGGATCAGGAGCAGAAGCGGGAGCAACACCCGAGAAACACGCGCCGAGATCGGCATCATCGAACCCTCAGAAGGTGAAAGGCCCCAACCGCACCCGGGAGAAGATCGCGGCATCGCCACTGATTGTCAGGAGACCCCGGGGCAGACCGTCCGGTTGACCCCGAGCACACCGACCCCCCAAAGTACGGGACACGTACCCTCACCGCGGAGAGACCCATGGACAGCCTCAAAGGTCAGTTCCTCATATCGAGCGGTGGACTCTACGACAGCAGCTTCCGCCACACCGTCGTCCTCGTCGGCGAACATGACGCGACCGGCGCCGTCGGGGTGATCCTGAACCGCCCGATGGAGATCACGGTCGAGGAGGCGGTCCCCCCGCTCGGGGAGCTGGTCGAGCCCGGCACCCCGCTCTTCGAAGGAGGCCCCGTGGGGATGGACCAGGTGGTGCTCCTGGTCGACCTGCCGGTCCCGGGCGTCATCGACATCCCGATCTTCGGGGACGTGGGGTTTCTCACCGGAAAGGTCCCCGCAGAGGTCCGACCCCAACTCCGGCGGGTCCGAGTCTTCATCGGGCATGCAGGATGGGGTCCCGGGCAGCTCGAGGCCGAAATGGCCGAAGACGCGTGGATCCTCGAAGACGCCAACGCCCGGGACGCCTTCACCGGAAAGCCGGACAACCTCTGGCACGACCTCCTGAAGCGAAAAGGGCCCCCATACGACCAGATGGCCCGGGTCCCCTTTGACCCGAGCATGAACTGAACCGACCCCGAAGGAACCCGATGAAACCGATCCCGACCCTGCTGACCGCAGCGCTGATCATCCTCGCGCCCGCTCCGATCGTGGCCCAGACGTGGCAGGGCCTCTCGGACCAGGCCGAGATCACCCGGACTACGCGTGGGATCCCCCATATCCGCGCCGAGAACCCCACGGCCGCCGGATTCGCCCTGGGATGGGTCCAGATGGAGGACTATGGGATCCGGGTCGTCGACCTGCTCCTCTCCGCCCGAGGCGAGACCGCGCGCCACTACGGTCCGGGCGACAACGACAGCCGGGTGACCTCGGACCTCCGGTCGCTGCGGACTCTCGGCATCGCCCGATCGGAGTTCGACACCCTTCCCGAGGACCTTCAGGGCATGTACAACGGCTTCGCGCTCGCCGTGAACCGGTGGCTGGAACTGCATCCGGGGGATGCCCCCCCGTCGCTGCACCCCGACTTCGAAGGCTACCACGTGCTGGCCCGCGACGTGCCCGGCCCCGACTGGGGAATGGGCGAACGCTTCGTGCGGGGGCTGGACGAAGGCTTCTCCGCGCCGCAGGACTCCGGCCTGGACGAACTCGGCTCCAACACCTGGGCCCTCGGCCCCGAGCGGACCACCTCCGGCCACGCAATCCTCTTCCGGAACCCCCACCTGTCCTGGACCGCGGGATACTACGAAGGCCACATGATCATCGAGGGCGACCTGGAGTTCTACGGCGATTTCCGGATCGGCGGGCCCTTCAGCGTGATCGGCGGGTGGAACGCCCGGCTCGGCTGGTCCACCACGAACAACAATCCCGAGCGGTCGGACCTCTATGCCCTGACCCCGGATCCCGAGAGGGAGGATCACGTGCTCTGGGACGGCCGCTCGGTCCCCCTCGAACGGAACCGCTACACGGTCCGGGTCTGGACGGGCGATCGCCTGGAGACGCGCAGCCGCGAGATCGTGGAGACTCCCCTAGGCCCCGTCATCCATCGCTCCGACGACGCGATCTATGTGATCCGAACCGCGGGCGACGGCAATCCCCGCCTCGGCGAGCAGTTCCTGGCCATGATGCGCGCCCAGTCGCTGGACGCCTGGCTCGATGCGATGCGGATGCTCTCGAGGACCCAGTCGAACTTCACCTACGCCGACGCCGACGGAAACATCTTCTACGTCTGGAACGCCATGCACCCGGACCGCCCGCACCCCTTCGGCGGCGATTCGGTGGCACATCGGGCCAGCGGGCCGGAGGACGCATGGCAGCGCCTGCTCGCCTTCGAGGATCTCCCCCAGCTCCTGAACCCACAGGGCGGATATCTGCGCAACGAGAACGATCCCTTCCACCACACCAATCTGAACGCGGTGATGGACCCCGCCGACTACCCGCCCGAGGCCGAGGCTCCCCGTCTCCGCCTGCGGAGCCAGCACTCCCTCGAGCTTCTTCACAATGACCGGCGTTTTTCCCTGGAGGAGGTCACTTCGCACCGAGCCAGCGACCGGATGCTTCTGGCGGACCGGGTGCTCGACGCCCTGCTGCCCGCGCTGGACGCTCAGCGGGGCGGGACGGACTGGACCGAGGAGTTCGAGGATGCACGGATCACCCTCGAGACGTGGGACCGGACGGTGGCCGCCGAGGCCCGCGGCGCCGTCCTCTTCGTGGAATGGTGGGAGCGCTACCTGGAGTCGGCCGGACGCTCGCCTGCCACGGATGAAGGCCGCGCAAGCTCGGTCGGATTCCCGGCCCCCGCCGAGCTGCTCTTCGCCGAACCCTGGTCTCCCGACGCGCCGATGACGACGCCGCACGGACTGGCGGACATGGATCGGGCCGTGGCCGCCTTCCGCGCTGCCGTGCCCGCCACCCGGGACCGCTGGGGGAGTGCGGACGTCGCCTGGGGGGACATCCACCGCGCGCGGCACGGCCGGCTGGACCTTCCGGTCAGCGGATGCGACGGACTCCTCGGCTGCTTCCGAGTGATCTGGTACAACGACGACGAGGACGGGCGACGCCGGGTCCGGGGGGGCGACGGGTGGATCTCGGCCGTCGAGTTCGGACCGGAGCCCCGGGCGTACACGGTGCTCGCCTACGGGCAGAGCAACAGGCCGGACAGCCCCTTCCACGAGGACCAGCTCGCCGACTTCGTGGCGCATCGGATGACCCCCGTCGCCTGGACCGCCGCCGACATCGCCCGCGAGGCCCTCATCACCTACCGACCGGGGGTCGATCGGCGGTAGGGGTCAGTCCCCAGCCAGCGCGGCGCTCTCCGCTCGGACCTGTTCGAGCAGGGCCGCGAACCGCGGCTCCCCCCGCAAGTCGTCGAGGAACCAGTCGTGCTCGGCCAGGAAGGGGTAGTTGAGCATGCCGAGCTCGATCTCCCGCTCGAGCCAGTCCATCGCCCGCTCGCGCTCACCGGCGAGGGCGTAGAGGTGGGCGAGTTCCCGGGCGAACATCTCGCTCCCACGCGCCGCGTTCTCGAACGCCGGGGTTACCGCGCGCACCGCCTGATCCCCTTCGCCGCGCAGCGCGTGGGCGAAGGATCGGGCAAAGGAACCGAAGGGGCTTTCCGAAAAGCGTTCGGCCGCGTCGTCGAAGACGGCCAGGGCCTCATCCAGCCGCCGGTTGTACGCCAGCGCCCAGCCGTGGAAGACCGCGGCGAAGGGACTCTCCGGATCCATCTCGGCGTGGCGGCGATACGGCTCGACGGCGTCCTCGAAGCGTCCCTCGAGGATGGGGACGAAGCCCTGCACACTCTGGGTCAGGGGCGTGAGTGGATCCAGCTCGAGGGCGCGTGCCAAGAGGCTGCTCGCCTCCCCGTTGCGGCCCGCGTGCGCCAGGATGTATCCGAACAGGAGGAGGGTGTCCGGATCGTCCGGCGCGAGCGCGTGGGCTCGTTCGCTCGCCCGGATCGCCTCCCGCATCCTCCCACGCTGGAAGGCGGACCACGCCATGAGCCGGTGTCCCCGCGCCGAGTCCGGGTTCAGCGCGAAGATCTTCTGCGCGACCTCGTCGACCTGCTCGACACCCACGTCGGGACCGGTGCCGGTCTCGATGTACATGACCAGGATGTGTCCCAGAGTGCTGTAGAGGAGTTCGTTGTCGCCCACGATGGCCAGGGCCGACTCGATGTACCGCTTCGCCCGCTCGAGCCCCTGTCGGGAAAAGCGCCACGCCTCGTAGCGAGCCCTCAGGTAGGAGTCGTACGCCCGCACGTCGTGGATCGGGCGATCCGACAGCGTCTGCGTTTCGTCCGGAGAGAGGCGGAGCCGCAATGCCCCCACGATGTCCCGCGCCACCTCTTCCTGGATCTCGAAGACATCGTCGACCGTCCCCTCGAACTTGCGGGCCCAGAGCTGGTCGTCGGTGTGGGCGTCGACGAGTCGCGCGGTGATTCGCAGTGCATCGCCCGCCTTCCGGACCCCTCCTTCGAGGACGTACCGGACGCCCAGCTCCCGTGCGATCGTCCGCACGTCCCGGTCCGCGCCCTTGAGCCGCATGGCCGATGTGCGCGAGATGGTTCGAAGGGCCCGGATCTGCGACAGGTCCGCAATGACCTCCTCGGTCAGACCGTCACTCAGATACTCGTTGTCGGGATCCGGGCTGATGTTGACGAAGGGAAGGACCACGATCGATGCCTGCACACCGCTGTTGCCGACGTCCCTCCCGGTCGCGATCGCACGAAGGTCGGCCAGCAGCGTCGAGGCATCGGGATAGCGTCGGTCGAGGCTTCGGGCCAGACATCGATGCACCGCAAGGGCGAGCCGGGGCGGGACCTCGGGCCGGAGGCTCTCGATGGCCGGGGGATCGTCATTGCGAATCGCGAAGATCGTGGCGTCCTCACTCTCGCGCCGAAATGGGCGGGCGCCCGTGAGCATTTCGTACAGGACGACGCCCGCCGACCAAAGGTCGGTCCGGTGATCCACGTCCACGCCCCGCGTCTGCTCGGGACTCATGTAGGCGATGGTGCCGAGCCTCGTCCCCTCGCGGGTGAGCCGGGATCCGGAGCCCCTGGCCACCCCGAAATCCACGATCTTGACCTGACCGCTTTCGGTCACGATCACGTTGGCGGGCTTGATGTCGCGATGGACGATGTCCGCTTCGTGGGCCTTCGACAATCCATCGAGGATCTGGATGGCGTAGTCGAGCGCTTCACCGACGGGGAGGGGACCCCGGGCGATGGCTTCCTGGAGCGTCTGTCCCTCGTAGTGGGCCATCGCGATGAAGAGCCGTCCGGGATCTCCCGGCGAGCCGTCTGTGGTGCCGATTTCGTAGATGGTCCCGATGCTCGGATGGTCGAGTGCGGACGCCGCCCGCGCCTCCCGCTTCAGGCGAGCTCGGGCTTCGGGGTCGGTCGTCAGATGGGTGGGAAGAAACTTCAGCGCCACCCACCGATCGAGCGACCCGTCACGGGCCTTGTATACGACGCCCATCCCGCCCTCGCCGAGCGGCTCGATGATCTCGTATCGTCCCACGGCTCGTCCCGAAAGGGAGGGCTCCTCGGGGTCCGTACCGAACATGGGACCGAGGACTTCGGCCCCCATCTCCTCGAGGAAGTTCGGGGCCGCGGCGTGCGAGGCGAGGAGCGAGGTCAGCTCCCGGCGCAGGTCGTCGTCGTTGCAGGACTCCTGGACCCAGGCCGAGCGCCTCTCGGGTGGCAACGCGATCGCGCGCTCGAACAGCTCCGCGAGCCGTTCCCGGTCCGGATGGTCCCCGGACGCACTCATGGGGGAGAGTCCATCTCGCGGTGCAGCCATGCCTGCGCCATCGCCCAGTCCCGTTTGACCGTGCGTGCAGAGGTGCCGACGGCGGTCGCGGTCTCTTCCACGGTGAGCCCTCCGAAGAACCGGCATTCGACCACCCGGCTCTGCCGCGGGCTGACCTGCTCGAGGCGCTCGAGTGCCTGGTCGAGGGCGATGAGGGACTCCGACTGCTCCTCCGAGAAGACGACCTGGTCCGACACAGCCCGGAGCTCCTCGAGCGGGAGCCGCTCGAGTCCCCCGCCCCGTTTCTGTGCCGCCTGATCCCGGGCGTAGTCGCACAAGATATGCCGCATGGCGCGAGACGCGAGCGCTCGAAAGTGCGCACGACCCCCGACCTCGATCCGCGACTGCCCCACGAGCTTGACGTAGGCCTCGTGGACCAGCGCCGTGGTGTTGAGCGTGTAGTTGCCGTGCCAGCGGTGGCGCTGACGGCCGGCCAGCTCCTTCAGCTCGTCGTACAGGATCGAGAAGAGCTGATCCACGGCGGCCGGGTCCCGGCCGCCAAGATCTTCCAGGAGTCGCGCAACGGTCTTCTGGGTCTGATCCAATTCGACACCCCCTCGATGCTCCCGCTTCGGATCCCAACAATACGTGGCCGAAACGCCCCCCCTCAAGTCTGCCGCCATGATCGAGGGTGGCCCCTGTCCCGGCCGAACGGCGTGAAGGAGGGTGAAGACAGTCATTCACCACAGCCAGCCGGACCAGCCGGCGCAAGGAGGACACCATGAAACCCCTGAACTACCTTCTCATTCTGCTGTTCACGCTCGGCGTCGCCGCCTGTGACCAGGTGGTGGCACCCGACACCGAGGCCACCGAACCGCTGAGCCACCTCGTGGCCGAGGCACCGCCGCACAGCATGGCCTCCGGGACCTTCACCCAGACCGGAATCACCAGCATCGAGTTCGGATCCGCGGGCCCGAATACCATCATCGAACAGACCTCGGTGGGAACGGTCGCCGGCACCCTGAGCGGCACCTACGAAGACGACCTGAGGGTCGTGATCCACCCCAACGGCAACTTCAACGCGAAGTTCACGATCCGCTGCGAGTGCACCGTGGGAGGCCAGCAGGGGGTGATCGACTTCGTGGCCACGGACCGTGGCCAGCTCGTCAGCGAGACCCTCGCCGAGTTCACCGGTCGCGCGGTGATCACCGGCGCAAGCGGAGACCTGGCGGGCCTTCGGGGCGTCCTGGGGATCGAGGGCACGATCGACCTGGCGACCGGCCTTTCGACGTACGACTACTCGGGCCGCATCCACTGATCGAGGGGAAACCGGCACGCCTCCCGATCCGGTCCCGGGTCGGGAGGCGTCGGCCACGGGACCTCACACTCGACATCCGGGGTCTTACTCCTTCCGTTCCGTCCCACCCCATCGACCAGGACCACACGATGTCTCAGACCACACTGACCGTCCGCGGGATGACCTGCGGAAACTGCAGGGCCCACGTCCACAAGGCGCTGGCCGGTGCGGCCGGAGTGACGTCCGCCGAAGTCGACCTGGAGGCCGGCCGGGCCGAGGTCCGCTACGATGCCGAGACGACCTCCCCGGAGGAGATGATCGCCGCGGTGAAGGACGCGGGGTACGAGGCGGAGGTGGGTAGCTGACCCGGAGGCTATCCTTTCGGACGCATCAGCGCATCGAAGCGGGGCTGACCTCGCATGAGGGCCAGATGGGGATCGGTGTGGATGAAGGGCTCCATCGGCAGACCGTCTGCGAAGGCCCGGCCGAGTAGCCGAACGGCCCGCTCCCCTTCCCCCTCGAGCGCCGCGGCGGCCGCAAGCCAGAACCACTGGGCCCCATACAGAAAGGGCCCTTCGAGGCGTTCGAGGCGTTGGCGCAGCCGAGCGGCTTCGTCGGCCGCCCCGGTGCGCACGGCGATCACGGCCAGGTAGCCCTCGTCGAGATGGGCCTCGAGGTGCCCGTGGTGATAGCCGACCGGCTGCACCCGCGATCGCGAGTCGCGAGCCAGCTCGGTGAAGAGGCTTCGGGCCTCGTCGAGCTCCCCGAGGTGGTAGAGGGCACGGGCCAGCTCGCGCCGCCGCGCAGGGGTCCCATCGTCTGCGCCATGCTCCCGCAGCCACGAGACGGCCCATTGGAGCAGCCGGGATGAGGCGTCTTCCGAGTCCGGGTGGTGTGTCCGGATCTCGAGGGCCGCCTCGAACATGATCTCTGCGGGTTGCGGTCGCTGTTCCCCCGGGCTGGTCAGCGCCTGTTCGGCCAGTCGCTCCACATCGGCGACCCGGCCCAGCGCGGCCAGGGCCCGCATCTCGAGCAGGGTGGCCGCGGGGTCGGTCGGGTGCAGCTCCCGGCACCGGCTGGCGAGCTCGAGCTCCTGACGGTGGTCGCCGATGAAGTGTTCGGCCGTGGTCCGTTCGATCCAGTAGAAGATCCAGCCGCGCAGCTCCCCGGACTCGGGATCCAGGCGATTCAGGACCTCGCGCGCCTGGCGAGGTCGATTCAGGCGCCGCGTCTCCTCGGCCACCTGGAAGTGAGGGATCGAGCCGGGTGCGATCTCGGCCTGAAACTCGCTGGCCCGGTGTGCGGCCGCCCAGTCCCCATCGAGCCACCCCCGCACCATGTCGAGCACCGCCTGCTCGAATCGCCCCAGCGACGCCCGCCTGGCCTCGGCCTCGGTGGCGGCCGCTTCAGCCCTCTCCAGTTCCCCCAGGTTCCAGAGGGCGATCGCCCCCACCACACGCGGAAGCGCGTATCCCGGCTCCAGTTCGACCGATCGGCGGAACTGCGCCAGGGCACCGGTCCAGTCCCGACGGATGAATCGCTCCAGACCGTCGAGATAGACCCGGAAGGCCTCCATGCCCGGAGGCCGCGTGGCCCCGCGCACGTGGACCGATCGCTCGGTCAGCGCGGGTCCGAGGGTGAGCATGACCCCGTCGCGTACCCGCTCCATCCCCGACACCGGGTCCGAGCGATCGACCTCGACGGGCTCCGGTCCGGCCAGGAGGATGTCCTCTGCCGCGTTCACGATCCGAACCTGAAAGCGCAACCGCTCTCCGGCGAGGTGAAAGGACCCGCTGACCACGGTGCCGGCACCCACCGACTCGGCCGAGGCGCCCGCGGCCGCCATCGGAGGGACGACCTCGAGTTCGGGGATCAGCGCCAGCCCCTGGGCCAGGGTATCCGCGGTGAGTCGGCCCAGGGGATCGAAGTGGGTGTCGCCCGTCAGGTTCTCGAACTCAAGGACGAGAACCCGGCGGGCCGACGTGCCGGCCGGGGTCGCCACGCCGGGGGAACCGCTCACGACGCCCTCCCCACTCCCCTGGAGAGGCTCGATCGACGCGCGGGTCTCGGGGGAGGGCTCGAGCGAGAGCTCCCGTGACAGGGTTTCCGCCAGCGCCTCGTAGGCCGCCACCGCACCGCCCCGATTCCCGCTTCGAGCGAGCAACGAGATGAGTCGGCGGGCCACCGCCTCGTCGGTCGGGGACCACTGAAGGGCCCAACGCGTTCGATCGGCGGCTTCGGGGAGGTCCCCCCGGGCCTCCGCGCGGTCCGCGAGACGGAGCGAGCCCCGGATCGCAGCCACCCGGAGGCGGCGTCGTTCCCCCTTAAAAGGCCGTTGAAGAAATACAGGGCGCACCGGGACAGGGTCTTGCGTGTCCTGGTCAAGGCGGTTCGCTGAAAGCGATGCACTAGCATCGGTGAAGCGGGCCAACGAAGATCCAG
>SLBA01000101.1 GCA_007126575.1 Gemmatimonadota bacterium
CGTTCGTGAGCGGTCGATTGATGAATGCGAAGAATGCCCGGTAGATCAGCGCGTAGCCATCGATGAGGAAGAGGCGCGGACGGGTCTTTTTCGGAAGGTCCACCATGGCTCTGCCGGTTCCTGGGTCGGATGCGATCGGTGCGGGAGGGAGGGTCTCTCCGCACCCAAAGGATAAGGGGGGCGCCCCGGCTTCGGGACGCCCCCCTCGTTCACCTCACCGCCGACGGTGGAACCTCACACCGATCGGGATGGAGTCGCTTCGGACGTCAGCGAACCGCCTTGGTGTCCAGTGCATGGATGGTGTCGATCATCTTCTGAGCCGATTCCTCCATGTCGATCACCAGCGCGTCGATTCGCGAGATGAAGTAGTTGTGCGCGATGCTCACCGGAATCGCGATCGTCAGACCGGCCGCGGTGGTGAGAAGCGCCACCTTGATTCCGCCGGCGACGAGCGTCGCCTCGACTTCACCGGCCGCCTCGATCGAGTTGAACGCGATGATCATTCCGATCACCGTTCCGAGGAAGCCGAGGAGCGGAGCCACGTTCATGAGGGTGGCCAGAATCACCAACCCCTTCTCGAGCTTCGACAATTCCAGGAGACCCTGGTTCTCGATCGCCTTCATCACCCGGTCGGTTCCCTCGTGTCGCCGCTCGAGACCCGCGTAGAGGATGTTCGAAGCCGGAGAATCCGACTCCTTGCAGACGGCCATGGCGTCATCGATCCGCTGTTCGGCGAGAAGCTGGTTGACCTCGCCGAGGATCTTGCGGGTCCGGCTCGTCTTGGCCAGAAGATCGAAGAACTTCCAGATGATGACGATAATTCCGAGGACCAGACACGCCCCCAGCGGCCATCGCATGAATCCCATGTCGCCCCAGACCGCCGCGGCCCACTCGGCGACGGTGAGATCGGGATCATCGAACGACGATTGCTGAATTTGAAGAAGCGTGCTTTGGATCTGCGTGAGACCGACCAAGAGGACCTCCCGACATATTAGGGTTGTAGGTCAAGGATTTCTGGGCGTCCGGGTCGGATCCGGACAAACCGCCGCTGGAATTGGAAGGTGGCATTATGAGGGCCACGTTCCAACCTGTCAAGTAGAATTTTCGGGTGAAGTTTCGAGCTTGATACATGCCGCACGGTGAGTCGTTCCATCTCCGCACGGATCCAGGGTGGGCACGACACGACTGCAGTGAGTGTCCTTCGCCGGGTACCAGCACCGTGGATGGAAGGGGCAGCCGGAGGGTACCGAGACCGGGCTGGGCACGTCTCCCTCGAGGACGATCCGTTGGGACTTTTCCGCCGCCGAGGGGTCCGGCCGGGGAACCGCCGAGAGGAGTGCGCGGGTGTATGGGTGCTGCGGATTCCGGTAGATGTCGGCCGCCGCGCCGATCTCGACGATACGGCCCAGGTACATGACCGCCACGCGGTCGCTGACGTGCTCGACCACCGACAGGTCGTGCGCGATGAACAGGTAACTGAGCCCGAAGGCCTCCTGCAGGTCCTCGAGAAGGTTCAGCACCTGGGCCTGAACGCTCACGTCGAGCGCCGATACCGGCTCGTCGAGGACGATGAGTTCGGGCTCCACCGAAAGCGCCCGGGCGATGCCGAGGCGCTGGCGCTGCCCCCCACTGAACTCGTGCGGGTAGCGATCCGCGTGCTCCGGCGATAGCCCCACCACCTCGAGGAGCTCATGGACCCGCGCCCGGCGTCCGGCTCGATCTCCGCCCAGCTGGTGCACCCGAAGCACCTCGGTGAGCATGTCGCCCACACTCATCCGGGGGTTGAGTGAGGAGTAGGGATCCTGAAAGACGATCTGGACCTGGCGTCTCAGCGCCCGCAGGCGACGGCGATCCATGGCCAGGACATCTTCGCCGCGAAAGTGGATCTCGCCCTCGGTCGGCTCGATCAGGCGCAGGATCGCCCGCCCGGCCGTGGACTTGCCGCACCCCGACTCGCCCACGAGCCCCAGGGTCTCGCCGGCGAGCAGGTCGAACGAGACCCCGTCCACGGCCTTCACCGCCGGCCCCCGTCCCAGGAGTTTCCCTCCCAGCGGGAAGTGCTTGCGCAGCCCACGCACCGAAAGCAGGGGAGGGCCCGGATCCCGGTTCGTCATCGCGGACGTCCCGGGCGCTGCGGAGCCGATCCCGTAGGCGAGGGGCGCGGTGCGACCCTGCGTTCGGGCTCCTCTTCGAGCCAGCACCGGGACGATCGACCCGAGGCCTCGCCATCGACGACGAGAAGGGGAGGAGGGCTCTCGGCACACCGCTCCCAGGCGTGCGGACACCGGTCCCGGAAGCGGCAACCCTCGGGCCACTCGGTGGCCGAGGGCACGGTCCCCTCGATCGGCCGCAGCCTACGGGCACCCGCGGCGCGCCCGGGGAGGGAATCGAGGAGCCCCCGGGTGTACGGGTGCCTCGGCTCCCCGAAGACCTGTCGCACCGTGCCGGCCTCGACCACCTGGCCGGCGTACATGACGAGCATCCGGTCGCAGACCTCGGCCACCACCCCCAGGTCATGGGTGATCAGGAGCATCGCCATTCCCCTGGCCGACTGCGCGTCGGCCAGGAGCTCGAGGATCTGCGCCTGGATCGTGACATCGAGGGCGGTCGTGGGTTCGTCGGCGATCAGCAGTTCGGGCTCACAGGAGAGGGCCATGGCGATCATGACCCGCTGGCGCATTCCCCCGGAGAGCTGATGCGGGTGCTCGTCGAAGCGCTGCTCCGGGTCGGAAATGCCCACCTCCCGCAACAGTTCGACACCCACCCGGCGGGCCTCGGCCCTGTCGAGCCCCCGGTGCAGGCGCAGCGCCTCTCCGATCTGGTTGCCCACCGTGTAGACGGGGTTGAGCGACGTCATGGGCTCCTGGAAGATCATCGCCATCTCGTTGCCGCGAAGCCGCCGAAGGTCGCCGGCCGACATCCCCACGAGCTCGCGCCCGTTGAGGCGCACCGAACTCCCCTCGACGATCCGTCCCGGGGGATCGGGCACGAGCCCCATGATCGAGAGCGAGGTGACCGTCTTGCCGCACCCCGACTCCCCCACGATCCCCAGCGTCTCTCCCTTGCGGAGGGCGAAGCTGATCCCGTCGACGGCACGGGCGGTGCCCGAGTCGGTCTCGAACCAGGTTCGCAGATTGTCGACCTGAAGGAGGCTCATGCGGACGTCCTCAGCTCCGGAGGCGGGGGTCGAGGGCGTCGCGAAGGCCATCGCCCGCCAGATTGAAGGAGAGCACCACGAAGACGATGGCGAGCCCCGGGAAGGTCGAGATCCACCAGGCGCCCAGCAGGTTGTTTCGCCCGTCGGCCACCATCGTACCCCACGAGGGGGTGGGTGGCTGCACCCCGAGCCCCAGGAAGGAGAGGCCGGCCTCGAGCACGATGGTGTCGCCGATCCCCAGCGAGGCGGCCACGATCACGGGGGCCAGGATGTTCGGGATCACGTGGCGCAGGACGATGCGCACCCGCGAGAAGCCGAGGGCGGCGCCCGCCTGCACGAATTCCCGCTCCCTCAGACTCAGCACCTCGCCGCGGACGATCCTCGTGACCTGGGGCCACTGGGTCAGCCCCAGGATCACCACGATCAGGGTGATCGAGGGCTCGAAGAGCGCGATGATCGTGATCAGGAGCACGAGCCGGGGAAAGGAGATCACCATGTCGACCCCGCGCATGATCACCGAGTCGACCGCGCCTCCGAGGTACCCGGACACGGCACCCAGGAGGGTCCCGATGGTGATCGAGATCGAGACCGCCACGAAGCCGATGCTGAGCGAGATCCGGGCGCCGTACAGGAGTCGCGAGAAGATGTCCCGGGCGAAGTGATCGGTCCCCAGCAGGTGGGTGGCGGACGGCCCGGAGAGGCGATCGGCCAGGAGGTCTCCCTGGAAGGTCGGGTCGAAGGGGGCGATGAAGGGGGTGAGGAGCGCCACGAGGTAGAAGAAGGCGACCATCCCGACCGCCAGCACTGCCACCCGGTTCTTCCGGAAGGCCCGCGATGCCAGACCCCACTGCGAGCGGGACATCGGGAGGGGGTCGCGCCCCTTTCGCAGATCGCGGATCGACCAGGCCAGCGCCCCCGCGATCCCCAGCGCCAGCGTCGCGAAGGCGATCTGCTCGTCGAGTGCCCCGGTCGGGGCGGCCCATACCCGCTCCCACCGGTACATCAGTAGGGTGACGAGACCCACCCAGAGGGCGGTGACGTACCCTCCCGCCGCGAGCCGGCCGGCCAGGAGCTGGGGGAGCCCCGGAAGGACGATCCCCAGTGCCGGGCCTCCCCTAAACCGGACCCGCCTCGACGCTCGGCTGCGCGCGTCACTCCGGGCTTCGGTCCACACCTCACTCATAGCGGATCCGGGGGTCGATCACCGAATAGAGGAGGTCGGCGACCAGGTTCCCGATGATCACCATGACGGCGAAGATGAAGGCGCCGGCCATGACCACGGGGTAGTCCCGCTGCCCGATCGCGTCGACCACGAGCTTGCCCATCCCCGGCCAGGCGAAGACGGTCTCGATGAAGACCGTGCCGCTGAACAGGAAGGGCAGGTAGAGACCGAGGAGGGTCACCACCGGAATCAGCGCATTTCGGAGCGCGTGCTTGAAGATGACCGTCCGTTCGGGGAGGCCCTTGGCGCGCGCCGTCCGGACGTAGTCCTGTCGAATCACCTCGAGGAGGCTTCCGCGCATGTATCGGGCGATGCCCGCGGCGAGCACGAGCGCGAGTGAGATCGAGGGGAGGGCCAGGTGGCGGAGTCGATCGCCCACCTGCTCCAGGGGGGACATGAACTCGTGCCCGACGCTGGTCATGCCCGACGCCGGGAAGTAGAAGGGCCAGTCCCACACGTTGCGGGCGGTCAGGCTGAAGATCAGGATCAGCATGAGCGCGAGCCAGAACGAGGGCATCGAGTAGAAGAAGAGGGCGACGACGCTCAGCGAGTTGTCGATCAGGGAATTCTGGCGGACCGCCTGGAAGACCCCGATGAGGATCCCGGTCAGGAAGGCCAGGGTGATCGCGCTGAGCGAGAGGATCAGGGTGTTGGGAAGGATCTGCTGGACGATCTCGCGCACCGGCTGGTTGCGAGCGAACGAGACGCCGAAGTCGCCCTGGATCATCGAGCCCATCCAGCGCACGTAGCGTACGTGGACCGGCTGGTCGAGCCCCATGTTCTGCCGCATCTGCTCGAGGACTTCGGAGGAGACGTTCGGGGCGGTGTAGATCGAGACCGGGTCGCCGGGCGCCAGGCTCAGGACGAAGAAAATGATGGTCGCGATCCCCAGCACGAGGGGGATCGCGCCCAGCAACCTCCGGATCAGGTAGCGGCCCATCGGCCCGGTCGTCGGTGGGGTCGAAGCGTGGCGGGTCGGGCCCGCGGCGAGGGACCCGGGGCCGGAAGGCCGTTCCCGGCGCGAATCACGCGAATCACCGGATGCGCTCGTCGGCCGGGATCCACCAGTCCTTCAGATTCACCCACTCCCCACGCGCGTCGAGGGACACGTCCCGGAGGCGGGTGTTCACTCCGCCGAGGCGCTGCGGGAAGAAGAAGTAGGTGTAGGGCTGCAGCTCGACCAGCCTCTCCTGGTACTCGTGCCAGAGGGGGAGGGCTTCGTCGCGATCGACGATCAGCTGCAGGGTGTCGAGCAGGAAGTCCAGCCGCTCGTCCTCGGTTCCGGCCCAACCGAAGGGCGTGTCCCTCTTCTCGGAGTGGAAGAGGTCGTGGTCGTCGACCTTGAACTCGGTGACCCAGCCCATCACCACCCCGTCGAAGTCTCTCAGGTCGGGCGAATTGATCTGGTTGAGGAGGGTGGCCCACTCGACCACCTGGGGCCGGACCGCGACCCCGATGTCCCGAAGCTGCGACTGCATGATCTCGGCGACGTCCTGCCGCTGCTGGTTGGGGTTGTACTTGATCGAGATCTCGAGCCGATCCCCTTCAGCGTTCATCCGTATCCCGTCGGGGCCGATCTCGGACCATCCCGCCTCGTCGAGGAGGCGGCGGGCCTCTTCCGGGTTGTAGGGGAGTGCATCCTCGATCCCCTCGTGATAGGCCCAGTGGAACGGGGGAACGCCGGCGTTCGCGATGCTTCCGTAGCCCCCGAGGAGCGCGTCGATGATCTGCTGGCGGTTGGTGGCCTGCGTGAGCGCCCGGCGCACCCGGGCGTCAGCCAGCTGGGGGCGGCGCGAGTTCCACCCCACGAAGACATAGTTGCGGAAGGCGAAGTCGCGCAGCTCCACCTCGGACGAGGCCTCGATCGCGGGGGCCTGGTCGGGGAGGGGTGCGATGTAGACGTCGACGTTTCCGGTCAGGAGCTCGGTGGCGAGGGTGGTCGGCTCCGGGATGATCCGGTAGATGTAGCGCTCCAGGTACGGCGGACCACCCAGCTCCTCGCTGAAGGCGGGGTTGCGTCGGAAGGTCCACGATGCGTCGGGCCGGTGCTCGGCGAAGACGAAGGGACCGTTGCCGACCGGGCATCGGGTGCCGAAGGGGTGCTGGCGCAGCTCGGACGGGGGCACGTCTTCGAGGAGGTGGCGGGGCATGATCGCGGTGGCCCGCCAGGAGTCCATGTAGTCGGCGTGCTCCTGCAGGCGGAAGCGGATGGTGTGGTCGTCGAGGACCTCGACCCCGTCGGGTCCCCGCACGTAGTTCGACCAGAAGGCGGCGTTCGGGAAGGCCGTCTGCGGGTCGGTGGCCCGAAGGTAGGTGAACTCCACATCGTGCGCCGTAGTGGGCGTGCCGTCGTGCCAGACGATGTCGTCGCGCAGTTGGAAGGTGAGCTCGGTGATGTCGTCGTTGACCTCCCAGCTGTGGGCCAGGTACGGCGCCAGCTCGAGAGCCTCGTCCAGCCGGACGAGGCTCATCAGATTGACGAAGAGCTGATGCTGGTTGGCGGAGTAATCCGACGAGACCAGGGCGTTCATCCCGTCGGCGATCTCGCCGATTCCTCCGACCACGGCCGTGCCCCCGTAGCGCTCCCCGGTGGGCTGTTCGAAGTCCGCCATGTACGCATCGACCGCGGGCAGGACCTCCTGGCAGAAGGCCGGCATGCCGGCGTAGGAACGGGTCCCTTCGGTGTCTCCGCACCCGGCCAGGGCCAGGACCGCCAGGGTGGAGAGTACCGAGACCACTCGGCGAATCGTTCTCATCTGATGCTCCTTCGAGTCAATGGGGCCGACCCGGCGACGCTCCCTCGGCGGGAGCCGCATCACTCAGCGTCGCCATGTCCAATCCGAGGATTCATACTGCGTTCGAAGGCGTTCCGCCACCTCCAGCTCCCGCGGGCGAAGCTCGTCGAGCTCCCACTTCCCCCCATAGCTCCCGGCCATCGCGGCCTCGACCGCGGCCCCCACCCGGGCGAAGGGGAGGGGGGCGACACCCAGTTCGGCCAGCGAGATTCCCTGTCCCTCGCCGGGCTCCGATCCGGGCTGCACGCGCAGTGCGGCGAAGGTGGTGGTCGAGGGGGCGAGGAGGAGGGATCCGTGCTGCAGGAGGGTCGAGCCGATCCGCCGCTGCGCACTCCCCACCAGCTTCCGGCCGGTGGCGACGACCTCGCCCGGGGCGGGGGCTCGAAAGCAGGCTCCGGCATCGGGGAGGAGCGGATCACCCCCGCCGGGGGCCAGCGTGCTCTCGACCCCGAGGGAGCGAAGGGCCGTGACCAGGGCGCGGTTGATGCGGCCGTAGGTGCCCCGGAGGCCATCGGGGTTGCGCAGGGGCAGGATCGCGGCGTAGGTGAGCTCCCGGTCGTGCAGGACCTCACGGCCTCCCGTGGGGCGGCGCACCACCTCGACCCCGAAGGCATCGATCGCCATGGGGTCGTAGCGACCCTTCGCCGGCTGGTTGCGCCCGAAGGAGAGGGTGGGGCGGCGCCACCGGTAGATCCTCAGCACCCCCTCGCCGGGTGGGAGCTCGCGGGCCAGGGCGTGGTCGACCGCCATGTTCCAGGCGGCCGCGCCGGGAGGGTGCCGGAGGATGCGCCAGCGACGCGGAACGCCGACAGGGCCCTCTCCGGCCGTCTGTCTCACCCCAGGTCCATCGTGTCGCCGGCCTTCATCACCTCGACGCGCGCCCGGCTTCCGACTTTCTCGACGAAGGCGTCGGTGTCCTGTTCGATCAGCTCGAAGGTGTCGTAGTGGATCGGAACGACCACCTTCGGCTCGATGAACTCGATCGCCCGCACGGCCTCTTCTGGCCCCATGGTGAAGTTGTCGCCGATCGGGAGGAGCGCCACGTCGACCCGCCCCTTCAGGAGCTGCATGTCGGTCAGCAGGGCGGTGTCACCGGCGTGATACACCCGGGTCCCGTCGAGCTCGAAGAGGAAGCCGCCCGGCACGGTGGTCCACTGCCCCGACTCGTCGCCGTGCACCTGGCCGCCGTGGAGCGCCGGGGTCATCTGCACCCGACCGAAGGGAAAATCCCACCCCCCTCCGATGTGCATCGGGTGCCCGCCCTCGATCCCCTGCGAGCCCGCGAACATCACGATCTCGAAGGTCGAGACGAGGGTGGCGCCGGTCCGCCGCACGAGGGGAAAGGCGTCGACGATGTGGTCCTCGTGGCCGTGCGTGCAGAAGACGTAGTCGAGGTCCTCGAGATCCTCGGCCGCGATGTCCGCCATCGGATTTCCGGTGAACCATGGATCCACCACGATCCGGGTCCCGTCCCCGGTCTCGATCGAAAAGGTGGAGTGGCCGTGAAAGGTCAACTTCGCCATCGGTGGTCTCCTGCGTTCGGTTGGGACTGGGAGGTCTGGCGGAACCGTTCGTCGTGTGGGGCTATCCCCCCACCTCTTCGGTCTCGTACTCCTCGATCGGCGGGCAGGCGCAGACGAGGTTCCGGTCGCCGTACGCATTGTCGACCCTGCGGACCGAGGGCCAGAACTTGAAGTCCCGGCTCGGTGCCGCAGGGAAGGAGGCCTGTTCCCGGGTGTAGGGGTGCTCCCACCGGTCGGCCACGACCATCTGCTGCGTATGAGGAGCGTTCTTCAGCGGGTTGTCGTCGCGATCCATGAGCCCCATCTCGATCTGCTGGATTTCGGCCCGGATCGAGATGAGGGCGTCGCAGAACCGGTCCAGCTCGGTGAGCGACTCCGATTCGGTGGGCTCGACCATGATCGTTCCGGCCACGGGCCAGGACATGGTGGGGGCGTGGAAGCCGTAGTCGATCAGCCGCTTGGCGACATCCTCCTCGGTGATGCCCGCGCTCTTCCTGAAGGGCCGCAGGTCGAGGATGAACTCGTGCGCGACCCGCCCCTTCCGGCCCCGGAAGAGGACGTCGTAGTGCCCATCGAGCCGCTTCGCCATGTAGTTCGCGTTGAGGATGGCGACCTCGGTGGCGCGGCGGACCCCGGTGCGCCCCAGGAGCGCGATGTACGCCCAGGAGATGAGGAGGATCGACGCGCTCCCCCAGGGGGCGGCCGAGACCGGGCCGATGCCGCGCTCCCCTCCCGTCGACACCACCGGATGGGTGGGGAGGAAGGGGCCCAGGTGCTCGGCGGCGCAGATGGGGCCCATCCCGGGACCGCCTCCCCCGTGGGGGATCGCGAAGGTCTTGTGCAGGTTGATGTGGATGACGTCGGCCCCGTAGTCGCCCGGGCGGCAGATCCCGACCTGCGCGTTCAGGTTGGCCCCGTCGAGGTAGACCTGGCCCCCGTGCTCGTGGATCGTGGCGCAGACCTCGCGGATGTGCTCCTCGAAGACCCCATGCGTCGACGGATAGGTGATCATGGTCGCCGCGAGCGTGTCGGAGTGCTTCTCGGCCTTCGCCTTCAAGTCGTCCAGGTCGATGTTGCCGTCTTCGTCGCACTTGACCACGACCACCTTCATTCCGGCCATCACCGCGGACGCCGGGTTGGTCCCGTGCGCCGAGGAGGGGATCAGGCAGACGTTTCGGTGCTCATTGCCCCGGTCCCTGTGGTACTCGCGGATCACGAGCAGCCCGGCGTATTCACCCTGGGCCCCGGAATTGGGCTGCAGGGAGACGGCGGGCAGCCCCGAGATCTCGGCGAGCCAGCGCTCCAGGTCGTCGACGATCCGCTCGTAGCCGGCCGCCTGCTCGCGCGGTGCGAAGGGGTGCAGGTCGCTGAACTCCGGCCAGCTCAGGGCCATCATCTGGGTGGTCGCATTCAGCTTCATCGTGCAGGACCCGAGCGGGATCATGCTCGCGTTCAGCGACAGGTCCTTCGACTCGAGCCGGTGCATGTAGCGCAGCATCTCGGTCTCGGAGTGGTAACGATTGAAGACCGGGTGCTCGAGATAGGGGCTGGTCCGGGCGAGGGCGGCGGGGATCGCGAGCCCGTCGCCGAGTTCGCGGAAGAGATCCACGACCCCGGGCACCCTGGTGCCCTCGACGGCGAACATCCCGAGGAGGGTCTCTACGTCGCGGGGTTCCGTGGCTTCGTCCAGGGCGATCCCGACCGTGCCGTCGTCGAAGGCTCGCAGGTTCACGCGGGCCTCGTCGGCGCGAGCCCGTACATCGGCCTCGCTCATCCCCACGGGGCGGACCCGCAGGGTGTCGAACCAGTGATCGTGCACGATCTCGTGGCCCGCCCGCTCGAGCCCGGCCGCCAGGGTGCGCGTCAGGTCGTGCACACGCAGGGCGATCCGGCGAATCCCCTCCGGCCCGTGGTACACCGCATACATCGAGGCCATGATCGCGAGCAGCACCTGCGCGGTGCAGATGTTCGAGGTCGCCCGCTCCCGCCGGATGTGCTGTTCGCGGGTCTGGAGCGCCATCCGGAGTGCCCGGTTCCCATCGGTATCAACCGACACTCCGATGATACGGCCCGGCATCCTGCGCTTGAACTCCTCGCGGGCGGCCATGAAGGCGGCGTGCGGCCCTCCATACCCGAGGGGAACCCCGAAGCGCTGGGAATTTCCGACGACCACGTCCGCGCCCATCTCTCCCGGAGGGGTCAGAAGGGCGAGCGAGAGGAGATCGGCGGCCACGACCACACGGATACCGGCGCCCGAGAGGGCCTCGATCACCGGGCCGAGGTCGGTCACCCGACCGTCGGTGCGCGGGTAGGCCAGGAGGGCGCCAAAGACCCCTTCGAGCGCCGGAGACCCTCCGGTCAGGGTCTCGGGATCCCCGACCTCCACATCGACCCCCAACGGCAGGGCGCGGGTGCGCACCACCTCGATCGTCTGCGGATGGCACCCCTCGTCCACGAAGAAGGTGGCCTGGTCGCCGCGGACCCCGTCGAAGAAGAGGGACATGGCTTCGGCGGCCGCGGTGCCCTCGTCGAGGAGCGAGGCGTTCGCGATCTCCATCCCCGTCATGTCCATGATCGCGGTCTGGAAGTTCAGGAGGGCCTCGAGGCGTCCCTGTGCGATTTCGGCCTGGTAGGGCGTGTACTGCGTGTACCACCCGGGGTTTTCGAGGACATTTCGCAGGATCACCGGGGGCGTCACGGTATCGTGGTACCCCATCCCGATGAAGGACCGTCGCAGTTCGTTGGCACCCCCGATCTCCTTCAGGAGTCTCAGGAGGGCTTTTTCGGACCGGGCCTCCTCGAGCTCCAGCTCCCCCTCCATCCGGATGGCTTCGGGAACCGCGTCGGCGACCAGTTCCTCGATGGAACCGTAGCCGAGAGACTCGAGCATCTCCCGGATCTCAAGCGCTCCGGGGCCGAGGTGGCGGTGAACGAATTCGTCGGTGCGACGGAGGGTGCGCTCCATGATGTCCTCGATCTATCGATCGTCAACGCCCGACCACTCCGGCGGCCGGACTCGATGGTGTGGGAATCCCGAATCGGGGCTCTTCCATGTGACCCCCGGTGGGGGTGGGGCGTTCCAGAAAATCGCGGGCCGGATGGGCCTCAGTCTCCCCCGACCAGCGCCCGATAATCCTCGGCAGTCAGGAGGGTGTCGAGCTCGCCGGGATCGGCCAGGCGGACCCGGACCATCCACCCGTCGCCGTAGGGGTCGGTGTTGACGAGCGCGGGGTCCTCGTCGAGCGCGGCATTCACCTCGACGATCTCGCCGGTGACCGGTGCGAAGAGGTCGCTGACCGCCTTGACGGCCTCGATGGTTCCGAACACCTCCATCCGCTCGAACGACTCCCCCTCTCCGGGCAACTCGAGAAACACCACGTCCCCGAGCTCGCCCTGCGCGTAGTCCGTCACGCCCACCAGGTAGACACCGTCCTCTTCGGTCGGCTTCAGGTACTCGTGTTCTTCGGAATAGAGCAGATCGTCGGGGATTACGGACATGGTCCCTCCAGGGGAATGTTTGGGGAGTGCGTGCGCCTGCGGAATAGACATTTTCCGCGGGGGAGCGTCAAGACATCCGACCTCGCCGGTGACATTCGGAAGGGGGTCGCCGGAGGGCGGGTGCGGAAGCTCGGGGACCCTGGTGATCCCAACGGTGGTCCCTGTACTTCTTCAACAGACTTCTAGAGATTTGACGGGCTGGTCCGGTGTTCATTCACCGAATCGGCACCGGCGCACGAATGCACCGCACCCATCCTGATCCGGAACCACGACCGAGGAATCCCATGTCCACGATCCTGACGAATGGCGCTCGACCTGCCCTCACGACCCTCTCCGAAGAAGAGGTCATGTTTCAGGAGGCGGTACGCGATTTCGCACGAGCCGAGGTGGCTCCCCTGGTCTCCCGAATGGACGAGACGCAGACCATGGACCCCGGTCTGATCAAGCAACTCTTCGAGCTGGGGCTCATGGGAATCGAGATCCCCGAACGGTGGGGCGGGGCCGAGAGCACCTTCTTCACGTCGGTGCTCGTGGTCGAGGAGCTCTCGCGGGTCGACCCCTCGGTGGGTGTGCTGGTCGACGTTCAGAACACCCTCGTGATCAACGCCTTTCTCCGCTGGGCCGACGAGACGCAGCAGGAGCACTACCTGAAGCGCCTCGGGGCTGGAGCGGTCGGCGCCTACGCGCTCTCTGAGGCCGGATCGGGCTCCGACGCCTTCGCCCTGGCCTGCAGGGCCGAGGCCGATGGGGACGACTGGGTGATCGACGGCCAGAAGCTCTGGATCACGAATGGAAACGAGGCCGAGATCTTCATCGTCTTCGCCACCGTCGACCCCGATGCCGGCTACAAGGGAATCACCGCCTTCGTGGTCGACCGCGACACCCCCGGGTTCACCGTCGGCAAGAAGGAGGACAAGCTCGGGATCCGGG
Organism: Gemmatimonadota bacterium; assembly: GCA_007126575.1. GTDB lineage: Bacteria > Gemmatimonadota > Gemmatimonadetes > Longimicrobiales > Gaopeijiaceae > SLBA01. The sequence continues at coordinate 13,126 of SLBA01000101.1, forward strand.
CGTCGTCGACCACCGAGCTCATCTTCGAAGGGTGTCGAGTCCCCGGCTCGCAGGTGCTCGGCGACGTCGGGAAGGGGTACAAGGTCGCGATCGAGACGCTGAACGAAGGCCGGATCGGAATCGGCGCCCAGATGGTTGGGCTCGCCCAGGGTGCCCTCGACCACTCGCTCAAGTACGTCCAGGAGCGGGAGCAGTTCGGCCGGCCGATCGGGAAGTTCCAGGGCGTTCAGTTCCAGCTCGCCGAGATGGCCACCAAGATCGAGGCCGCCCGCCTGCTGGTCTACAACGCGGCCCGGCTGAAGGACGCGGGCCAGGACTTCCTGATGCAGGCGGCGCAGGCGAAGCTCTACTCCTCGCAGATCGCCCAGGAAGTCGCCTCGATGGCGATCGACCTGCACGGCGGCTACGGCTTCACTCGTGAATACCCCGTCGAGAAGCTCTATCGCGACGCCAAGATCGGCACGATATACGAGGGAACCACCAACATGCAGCTTCAGACGATCGCAAAGCTTCTCCTCCGCTAGAGGAGAGCGCCCGCGCCCCACGACGGCAAGGAACCCCCATGTTCGGTGGTCTCGGAATCCCGGAGCTCGTCCTCATCTTCCTCCTCCTTCTCCTCCTCTTCGGGGCGAAGCGGATCCCCGGTATCGCCCGCGGACTCGGGGAGGGGTTCCGGAACTTCAAGGGTGGGCTGAAGAGCGGAGAGAACGGCGACCGGCTCGATGCGCCCGACGATCCCGATGACCGCCGGAGGGAGTCCGACGTCGAAGGGCGCTGACCGAGTAAGAGAGCCCCGTTCCCACAAGGTCCGGCTCGGGATCCTCTTCCTCACCGTATTCGTGGACCTGGTGGGGTTCGGGATCATCCTGCCCCTCCTCCCCTTCTACGCGGACCGATTCGGGGCCTCGGGCACCCAGATCGCGGTCCTCGTGCTCTCGTACTCGGCCGCGCAGCTGGTCCTGGCGCCGATCTGGGGGCGACTCTCCGACCGCTTCGGCCGGCGACCGATCCTGTTGATCGGGCTCGTGGGATCGGCTCTCTCGTACCTGGTCTTCGCCTACGCGGGGTCAATCCTCGCCCTTCTGATCTCGCGCACGATGGCCGGTGTGGGGGGCGCCAACATTCCGGTCGCCCAGGCCTACATCGCCGACATCACCCCCCCCGAGAAGCGGGCGGGCGGGATGGGCCTGATCGGCGCCGCCTTCGGACTCGGCTTCATTTTTGGCCCCGCCATCGGAGGGGTGCTCGCACCGATCGCTCCCGAAGCCCCCGGACTGGCCGCCGCCGGTCTCTGTGCGCTGAACGCCGTCCTCGCCTTCTTCCTCCTGCCCGAGTCACTCACGACGAAGGAGCGGGAGGAACGCTCGGCCCGCTCGATCCTCCTGGAACGCGAAGGGCCGTCACGGATCGAGGAGCTGAGGCTCGTGCTCCGGAGCCCTGCGTTTCTTCAGGTCCTCGCCCTTTCCTTCCTGTTCACCGCGGCCTTCTCGGCAATCCATCCCGTCTTCCCCCTCTTCGCCGCCGAGCGCTTCGGCCTCGAGGAGCGGGGTGTCGGCTGGCTCTTCGCCTTCATGGGCACGATCTCGGCGATCATGCAGGGCGGTGTGGTGCGCGTCCTGGTCCCCCGGATCGGGGAGCGGGCGCTCGTGCGGCTGGCGTCAGGCCCTTTCGTGGCGGGACTTCTCCTGATCGCCCTGGCCCACAGCATTCCCGTGCTCCTGCTCGCGCTCTTCCTTCTGGCGGTCGGGTTCGGCGGTACACTTCCGAGCCTCGTCAGCCTCCTCTCGCGGGCCGCGCCCGACGAGCTCCAGGGAGGCTCTCTCGGGGTGGGTCAGAGCGTGGGGGCGCTGGCACGCATCCTGGGCCCCCTGATGGGCGGAATCGCGTGGGATCTGGCCGGAGGTCCCGGACCTTTTCTGACCGGCGCGGCCGTGGCCGCCATCGCCGCCATCTGGGGACTCCGCATGGGACAGTTCGGCGACGGACCTCCGTCGCGCACCCCGCCCGACCCTTCGCCCACCGCCCCGATCTCCCCAGGCGGTTGATCCCCCCCTTCGGTCCTGCCATAGTCTCCCCATGAACGACACATCGACCACCGAGCCCGACCGCGCGGACCGACTCGATCGGGTCCGCATCGTCCTCAACGAACCGCAGAATCTCGTGAACATCGCGGGGGTCGTGCGCGCCATGAAGAACATGGGGCTCTCGCGCCTGCATGTGGTGAACCCGGCGGAGTGGGATGCGTGGCGTATCACGGGGATCGCTCACCGCTGCGACGACCTGGTCGAGGAGGCTCGGCACTTCACCACCCTCGAGGACGCCGTGGCCGAGTGTGTCCTGGTCGTCGGAACGTCGGCGCGGGCGAGGACCGCCCACCGCAACTACGGCTACGCCGCCGACTGGGGGGAACGGCTGATCGACCGTGCCGGAGCCGGACCGGTCGCCCTGGTGTTCGGGCGCGAGGACCGGGGGCTCTCGAACGAGGAGCTCGATCGGTGCGACGGGGTCGCCATCATCCCCACGGCCGAGTCCTATTCTTCGCTCAACCTGGCCCAGGCCTGCCTTCTCCTGGCTTACGAGATCCGTCGGGCGGCATCGGGGGTCCTGCCCCCCCTGCCCCGCGGGAAGCGGTCCACCGCGCCGGCCTCGCGCGACCAGCTGGAGCTCATGTTCCGAGCCCTCGAGGGGGGTCTCGAGCAGATCGACTTCTTCAGCGCTCGCCGGGCCGAGAACGTCATGAGGACCTTCCGCACCCTCTTCGCCCGGGCCGACCTCGATGAGCAGGAGGCGGGGCTCGTGAAGGCGCTGGGCTTCGAGATCCAGCGACACCTGGAACGGGTCGCGTCGGGTCAGGTGCACCTGCCGAATCCCGGTGACTCGTCCGACGCATCCTCCGACGCATCTTCCGCCCCCCCGTCCAATCCGCCATCTGCCCCTCCGTCCAATCCGCCATCCGAGCACTGATGCGGGAGCGCCACAGACACATCTGTGCATGGAAGGTCCCGTTCCATTGGCGTAACGGTTCCGATGGCGTACCTTTTTCTTACAGTCCCCATGCGTCGGGCCGATGCGACCGAAGGGTCGATGGCCCCCGCCCGTCCCCGTTTCCATGCGTCCCATCGCCGACACCCCTGCGGCTCCGTCCACCCTGGCGGACAGGTACAAGGTGCTCCTGGGCATTGGAAGCTCGCTTTCCGGTGTGCTCAGAGAGGAGGACATCTATGCCTCGATCCACCGGGAGACGGTGCGGATTCTCGAGGCGGACGGGTTCTACATCGTGCTCCACGACCCCAAGACCGACGAGGCCGAGGTCGTGTACTGGGCGGACCGGGGACGCGGACGGCATTCGCAGATCCGCTTCCGGGGCTCCGAGAGCGAGGTGATCCAGACCGGCCAGCCGGTGCTGGTGCAGGATCGTCTGGCGGACCGATCACTCCTCGTTCTCGGGGAGGACGATTCGGCCCCGACTCGCTCTGCAGTTTCGGCCCCCCTCCATGGCGGAGGTGCGGTCATCGGCGCACTCAGCGTTCAGAGCTACCGCCCGAACGCATACGGCCCCGAGGAGATGGAGCTCCTGAAGGGGATCGCCGATGTCGCCTCGGTCGCCATCCAGAACGCACGACATGTTTCCGAGCTGGATCGTCGGCGCCGCGAGGCCGAGCGCATCCTCGAAATCGCCCGGGCGCTGACCTCCTCTCTCGACGATCGAGAAGTGCTCCGCCGGATCGTCGACGCCTCTCTCGACCTGCTCGCCGCCGACGGGGCGGCGGTGTGGCTCCTCGAAGAAGCAGGAGCCCGTGTGGGTTCGTCGGCCGGCGCGATCGGTCCACCCGAGGGCGCCCTCTTCCCCCTTCAGGGAGAGCTCATCTCGCTGATCCTCGACGACCGGGAGTCGGTGATCATCGAGGACCTGCCGGCCTCGGGCCTGCTTCCGGCTTCGACGCGGCGGCGGCTCAAGGGCGAGAGCGCGATGATCGTGCCTTTGATCGCGGGGGACCGCGTGATCGGTGCCCTTTCGGTCGGAAGCTCGGAGCCGCGGAGCTTCACCCCCGACGGCGCCCGGCTCCTGCAGAGGCTCGCAGGTCATGCGGCGCTCGCGCTCGAGAACGCTCGCCTGCACGCTCGCCTGCGGTCGCTCTCTCTGACCGACCCCCTGACGGGGCTGCCGAATCGCCGGCACATGGAGATGCATATCAGCCAGGAGCTGGCCGCCGCACGCCGGGGCCGCAAGTTGTCGCTTGTCCTCTTCGACCTCGACGACTTCAAGCAGTACAACGACGCCCTGGGCCACCTGGCCGGTGACGATGCGCTGCGCGCCGTGGGGCAGATCCTGCAGGGCGAGACCCGGGCCATGAACCTGGTCGCCCGCTACGGGGGCGACGAGTTCGTCGCGGTCCTCTCGGATACGTCGGAGGAGGGCGCCCGACAGCACGCGGAGCGGGTGGCCCGGCGGCTCAGCCAGCACCCCCTGCTCGGCCCCCTGGCGCTCAGCATGTCGTTTGGGGTCTCGGAGTTCTCGGACGCGGTCGACACCACTGAAGCGCTGATTCAGGCTGCCGACGGCGACCTCTACCAGTCGAAGGGAAAGCGGAAAACTTCATGAGCCCGGATACCGAGATCCGGGAGCTCATGGACCGCGCCGTGACGCTGGCTCGCGAGGCCGGTCGGGTCACACTGCGACACTTCGGTGACGTGGTCGAATCCGAAGCCAAGGGGGATGGCTCACCGGTCACGATCGCCGACCGCGAGGCGGAATCCCTCCTGCGTGACCGGATCACCCGGGAGTACCCCGACCACGGGGTTCTGGGCGAGGAGTTCGGAGAAACCGAGGGGGCCGGACGGATCCGCTGGATTCTCGACCCGATCGACGGCACCCGCTCCTTCATGCGCGGCGTTCCGCTCTATGCGGTGCTGATCGGGATCGAGCGAGACGAGGTGCCCGTGGTGGGCGTTGCGCACTTCCCCGCGCTCGCCGAGACCGTGTGGGCCGGCCGGGGAGAAGGCGCGTTCTGGAGACTAGCCGGGAGCCGGATCGACGTGCCCGCCTCGGTCAACGGCACACGGGAACTGGGGCAGGCGGTCGCACTGACCTCGGATCCGGGGATGACGGCGAGCAGTCGATTCGGTGCAGGTTGGGGGCGGCTGACCGCCGCGGTGGACTACACCCGGAGCTGGGGTGATGCCTACGGGCACGCGCTCGTGGCGACCGGACGGGCCGAACTGATGGTTGACCCCGAGCTCTCGGCCTGGGATGCCGCTCCGCTGCTCACGATCCTCGAGGAGGCCGGGGGGCGGTTCACCGACCTCTCGGGCGCGGCCACCATCCACGGTGGCTCCGGGCTCTCCTCGAACGGCCCCCTGCACTCCGAAGCTCTGGAGCTTCTCTCCGACCGGTAGCGGGCAGTAGACGCCCGGTCACCGACGGGTCGCTGAACGCGATGCGGCAGCATCGGTGAAGCGGCCCGACGAGGATCCGGGGTGGTCGGCCAGGACCCCCGTCCCGACGCAGCCTCAGACGCCCGCACCCGCCTCGCGTGGAGCGACTTCCCGGTCGAGCATCTCGGGCTCCTGCGGGGGCTGCCAGATCTGGATCGTGGGGAAGGTCGCAAGGAACCAGCGGATGGTCAGTGCGAAGATCCCCAGGAAGCCCAGTCCGATGAGCGGCTCCCAGAGGGTGATCGTCGGTGTACCGGCCTCGTGCAGCGAGGGCGCGATCAGAAGCCACCGCTCGAGCCAGACCCCCAGGAGGGCGATCGCCGCGATCGAACCGAGCCAGGTCGGGTTGAGCTTCGGCTTACGCCCGATCAGTCCGGCGAATGGGACGATGAAGCAGAGGATGATCGCGGTGAGTGCGAGCGGCCCCCACTCGGCCCCGGAACGGTGGATGATCCACTCCTGTTCCCAGGGAAGCTTTCCGTACCAGATCACGATGTACTGCGAGAAGAACAGGTACGCCCAGAAGATCGAGAAGGCGAAGGTGAGCTTGCCCAGATCGTGCTTCTGCTGGGGGCCCATGTGCTCGTTGAAGTAGGCACTCTTCCGCTTGAGAAGCACCATCGCCACTACGGTGGCCGCGATCCCGCCCCAGAAGGCGGTCATGAAGAACCATCCCGGGAAGAGCATCGAGAACCAGTGCGGCTCCAGCGACATCGCCCAGTCGATGGCCAGCATGCTCATCACCACGGCGTAGACCAGGGCGAGCGCCGGCGCAAGCACCTTGAGCTTCTGCCAGGCGCGCTGCTCCTCGGCCTCCTGGCCCAGCCAGTTTCCACTGAGTCGCTCCCGCCAGCTCGCGCGGCCAGAATGGCCCTCCTCGTCTGCGGCCCGCTCCGCGCCCAGGTCCGGGCGCAGCATCCAGTACATGAAAATGAGGGTCAGGGTGAAGAGGATGGCCGTTCCGATGAGACTCCGCGAGATCAGGAAGGGAATGTTGAGGTACGCTTCCTTCAACTGCACGATCGGGTCGTACTCCATCTTCTCGATCCACGGGAAGTAGCTCTCCCGCAACCGGAGCATGGGCAGCATGAGCAGGTAGGCGACGGGAAGAAAGGCCCCGAACGCCAGCGACACGCGCCGCACCGACCAGTTCCACTTGGCCTTCGTGATCACCGTGGCCGCGCAGAGGATCACCGCACCCTGAGCGATCCCGGTGAAGAAGAGCCAGTTCGCGACATACGCCTGCCAGGCGCGGTCGGCATCGGAGGCCAGGAGCACGAGAAAGGCCAGGGCTCCGGCCCCGAACATCGCCAGCAGGACGAAGGTCGTGATCCGGGAGGGGTTCAGGTATCGAGCCTGAACGTCGGATGGAACGTGGATATCATGCATCGGTCAGGCCTCAGCCTTCCTCGCCGGTGTCGTCCGAGGGCTCTTCCTGCTGCTGCGGAAGATTCCCCTGGAGCTGTCGCACGTAGTTGACCACGTGCCACCGGTCGTAATGGGTGATCTGATGTCCGTAGGCGGGCATGGAGCCCCGGCCCACCCGGATGATCGAGTAGAGATATCCGTCGGAGTGCTCGAGCGCCTGCCCCTCGATCAGGGTGAAGGAGGCGACTCCCGCGGCCGTCACCGGGCCGCCTCCGGCACCGGCATCTCCGTGGCAGGGGGCGCAGGCTCTCAGGTAGAGCTCCTCGCCCCGCTCGAGAGAGGCCTCGTCGGCCGGAATCGGATTCTCGATGTCCACCGCGTCCGGATGGCCCTGAAGCAGCATGAGCGGCGTGATTGGAGCCGGTATCGCGGTGCCTTCGGGCTGACCGACGGCAACCTCGCCCGGAGCGCCGGGAAAGTTGCCCGACGCGAACGAGACCGCGCCCTCGGGCGGCAGCCTCGGATCCTCGTAGGCACCGATCGAGGGCTGATCCCGCATCGAGCGCCCGAAGATCGAGACGAGCAGGTCGTCCATCGGGGTGCATCCGGCCCCGGTCATCAGGACCAGGAAGAGAACCGTCCAACTGCGCGTGCGCACCATTCCTTCGCTTCCTTCAGCCATGAGCCCTCGCCTCCGGGTCGTCCTCGATCCTCGAGGGACCGCTGGACTCCAGAATCTTTCGCGCCTCGGAGAGGCGGTCTCCGGGCGCCGTCACATAGATCCCGAACCGCCCGGCGGAGAATTCGGGGTCGTACACCACATCGGACTTGAGATCGGGCACCCGCATGTTCCAGAAGACACCGATCACCGTGAAGAGCACTCCGAAGAGGATCGTCATCTCGAAGGCGATGATCACGTACGCCGGCATCGACAAGATCGGCTTGCCCCCGGTGACCAGGGGCCAGTCGAGGCTGGTGAACATGGTCAGGGCAAACCCCGTGGCGGCGCCGGTCAGCCCTCCCACGAGGGTGAAGATTGCCATCGGCGTGGTCCCGTACCCAAGGGCCTCCTCGATATGGTGTTCGGGGAAGGGGGCGAAGGCCGTGATCTCGTCGAAGCCCTTCTCTCTCAGTTCCCGGATCGCATCCAGGGTGGAGTCCAGGTAGTCGTAGGATGCCAGGACTCCCTCGCGAGCGGTGCTCATGACGACACCTCCTCCTTCGACCGGGGCTTCGGACGCATGGGTGGGGGCAGGACCTCCTTGATCTCCGAAATCGCTACCGGCGGCAGGAGTCGGATGAAGAGGAGGAACCAGAAGGCGAACCAGCCGAAGGTCCCGATCACGATGCCCATCTCGGTGAAGCTCGGGCGATAGACGGCCCAGGCGAAGGGCATGTACTCGTGCGAGAGCGAGGTGACGATGATCACATACCGCTCGAACCACATCCCGATGTTGATGAAGATCGTGATCACGAAGAGCGCCGGAATGGAGTGTCGGACCCTCTTGAACCAGAGGAGGATCGGAATCAGTCCGTTACAGGTCAGCATGATCCAGGTGGCCCACCAGTAGTGCCCGAAGAGCCGGTTCCAGAAGACGCGGCGCTCCGGGTCCTCACCCGAGTACCAGGCCATGAAGAACTCGGTCAGGTAGGCGTAGAACACGATCAGCCCCGTGACCAGACACAGCTTCGCCATAGCGTCGAAATGTCGGATCGTCAGATATTTCTCGAGGCCGAATACCTTTCGGATCGGCACCATCAGGGTGATCACCATCGCCACCCCGGAGAAGATCGCCCCGGCCACGAAGTAGGGGGCAAAGATCGTGGCGTGCCAGCCCGGAACGATCGCCATGGCGAAGTCCCAGGACACCACCGAGTGGACCGAGAGGACCAGCGGGGTCGCGAGCGCCGCGAGCAGCAGGTAGGCCTTGGCGAAGTGGTGCCACTGGCGGTCCGTACCGCGCCACCCGAACGACAGCAGGTGGTAGAAGCGGTTCCGCAGCGTGCCCTTCTTCGTCTGGTCACGGGCCGCGGCGATGTCGGGGATCAGCCCCAGGAGGAAGAAGAGCGACGAGACCGTGAAGTAGGTCGACACCGCGAAGACGTCCCAGACCAGGGGCGACCGGAAGTTCGGCCAGAGCAGGCGCTGGTTCGGGTACGGGAAGAGCCAGTACGCGTGCCAGACCCGGCCCAGGTGGATCAGGGGGAAGAGCCCCGCCGTCATCACGGCGAAGACCGTCATGGCCTCGGCGGCGCGGTAGATCGACTGGCGCCACCGGGCCCGGAAGAGGAAGAGGATGGCCGAGATCAGGGTGCCGGAGTGGGCGATACCGACCCAGAAGACGAAGGTCGTGATGTACGCGCCCCATCCCACCGGAGAGTTCAGCCCCGAGAGGCCGATCCCGTTGATGATCTGGTTCCCCCACGAGAATGCGAGCAGCCCGATCCCGGCGATCGACATGCCGAGAAGGATCCACCACCACTTCCCGGGACGGGACAGCATCTGGAGGATGTCCGTATTGACCTCGGCGTACTTTCGTACGTCGGGGTGGGTCTGAGCGCCCCGCTCTTTTTCGGTTACCGTCGCCATGCTCTCCCTCTCGCCCCCGGTTCACCCGGAGGACCTGGTAGTCCTCAGACGTGAATGTCGTCGACCGGGTGGAAGGTCACTTTACGTAGATAATTCACAGCAGGCTGGGTGTTGATCAGCACATCCAGCACGCGGTAGGTGCGTTCATTCTCGACCACCTGAGCCACCCTGGACTCGGGGTCCCTGATGTTCCCGAACACGATCGCCTCGGCCGGGCAACTCTGCTGACACGCCGGCACGACCTCGCCGTCGCGCACGTCACGGCTCTCGACCGTGGCGCGATTCTCGGCCTGGCGGATCCGCTGCACGCAGAAGGAGCACTTCTCCATGACGCCTTCGGAGCGGACAGTGACATCGGGGTTGTACTGCCAGTTCATCGGCTCCGGCACGTCCGAGAAGCCGTACCAGTTGAAGACCCGCACCTTGTACGGGCAGTTGTTCGCGCAGTACCGGGTACCCACACAGCGGTTGTAGATCTGACCATTGAGGCCGTCCGGGGTGTGGTAGGCCGCGTAGACCGGGCAGACCGGCTCACAGGGCGCGTTTCCACAGTGCTGGCACATCATGGGCACGAAGCGAACATCGACCGGCCCGGGCGCCGTGGCGTCCACGGTCTCGTAGTAACGCTCCATGCGGATCCAGTGCAGATCACGACCCATCATGATCTGATCTTCGCCCACATTCGCCACGTTGTTCTCGGCCTGACAGGCGGTGATGCAGGCCGAGCATCCGGTGCACTTGTCCAGATCGATCGCCATGGACCAGCGAGCGTTCTCGGCCGGGTCGTAGTCGCCATACTGCGCTCCGGGGAGCGGGAAGTCCTGCGGGCGCCCCTCGGTGGGAACGGGCACGAACCCGCCCATCGCCTGCAACTCCTGCAGGTCGTACCCACCGTGATCGTCGCCATGTCCCTGGCCCAGCTCGGCGAGCGCCACGGCCGGAGCGATGGGGCGGTCGTAGGTCTGGTCCGATCCCTCGATCGTCGCCAGTCGACGGTGCCGTCCGGTCGGTTCGACCGCGACACGCGTCGCAAGGTGCACGAGCGCCCCCGAGGGCTGCTCCTGCTCGGCGGGGAGCAGACGCATGGGGTTGACCCCCTTGCCCTCGGCATAGCGTCCGTAGGACTCGTGTCCCGACCCCATCGCGACCGCCACGGTGTCGGCCCGAACGCCGGGATAGGTGAAGACCGGGAGCTCGACCTCGCCGTGCGGCGAGCGCAGGCGAACGATGTCGCCCTTGCGGACGCCCATCTCGGAAGCGGTGTCCGGGTGGATCTCGACCCACGAATGCCAGGCGATCTTCGAGACCGGGTCCGGGAGTTCCTGCAGCCAGGGGCGATTCGCCCCGCTCCCGTCTCCGAAGCGCGACGACGGATAGACGACCAGTACGTGGCCATCCTCGTCGCCGTCGAGAGCCGGGGCGTCGAAGGTCAGCGCCCGATCGGGCGACTGCAGCGAGACCTGTCCCGCTCCATCGGTCGGCAGCTCGACCAGCCCGTCGCGAAGAAGCTGGCGCCAGAAGACATCGAAGGTTCCGCCGGGCGAGCCGGCGTCGGCGTGCAGGTCGCTCCACCGGTTCCGCACGTAGTCGTGGAAGGTCTCGGCACCGAGATCCGCCCCCAGGTGGCCGGCCAGCGAGAGGAGGACGTCGCCGCACGGACGCGAATCGAAGTGCGGGACCGGCCGCATCGCCGGTTGCTGTACCGTCCACAGCCCGGGGCGCGGATTCGAGTCCCCCCAGGACTCCAGGTAATGCCGATCGGGAAGCACCAGGTCGGCGAGCTCCGCCGTCTCATCCATCTGCGAAACGATCGCCACCTTGAACCCCACGCCCTCGACCGCCTCGCGGAAGCCGGCGGCGGGGGGAAGCGAATAGGCCGGGTTCGTCCCGTGAAGCACGAGCGCCTGAACCGAGCCGGCCGCCATCTCCTGAATCAGGCCGAAGAGCTCCGAGTACGGACGCGTGGCCGCTCCGGTGAGCGACCGGTCGAAGTGAACGGTGGTCCCGATCGCCCCGGAAACGGAATTCAGCACCATCGCGGCCAGATTCGATGCGGTCGCATTCCGGTGCTGACCGGCAACGCCCGGACCCAGGATCAGGGGCGCCTCGGCCGAGGCCAGGTGCTCGACGAGCTCCTCGAGGGAGTCCACCGGGATCCCCGCCTCCTCGGCGGCCGCCGACAGGGAGTAGCCCTGGACGATCGAGTTGTACGGACCGGCATCGGCACCGCGCTGCACCAGGGCGTTCGCAAGCGCCAGTGCCACCGCGCCTTCGGTGCCCGGGCGAATCGGGTACCAGTCATCGGCGTTCTGACCGGTCAGGCTCAGGCGCGACCCCAGGAACACGAAGCGGGTCTTCGAGCCGTCGGTGTCGTCCACACCCGAGGATCTCGCGAAGCCGCGCATGTTCTCGACGGGCGAGAGCCACGTCTCGATGAAGTCGGCCCCGAAAGAGAGAATCAAGTCCGCCGATTCGAAGTCGAAGTGAGGGATCTCGTCCCGACCGAAGGCGATCCGGACCGCCTCGCGGAGGGGGGCTTCGGAGAGGGCCTCGTACTCGACACGCTCCCCACCGATCTCGGTCACCACCTCGTCCATCAGGGCGGCGAGCGAAGGCCCGACGCGACCCGACAGAAAGCGCGTGGCCGTGCCGGCATCCTGGATCGCGTTTGTCAGCATCCCCTCGGCGGCATCCCAGTCGATCGGCTCGAACTCGTCGCCGTTTCGGCGCATCGGCTGGGTCACGCGGTCGGGGTTGTAGAGCGCCTGAAGGCTCGAGTGACCCCGAGCACAGAGCGCTCCACCCGAAATCGGGTGATTCGGATTCCCCTCTAGCTTGATCGCCCGGCCATCCATCGACTTGACCCAGACTCCGCAACCCGCGGAGCATTCGCCGCAGGCGGTGGAGTACCAGGTGGCCACGCCGGGGGTGATGTCCTCGGGCGGGGTGACGTAGGGCATGAGCTTCTCCACATGATCCGTGGAGCAGCCCACCAGCCCGGCGCCGGCACCCGTGACACCGAGGACCTTCAGGAAATCACGCCGCTTGATTCCTTCACTCATGAACGTCCCTCAATCATCCTTGGACCGGGGTGGTATCCCGGCAGTATTCCGCCCCGCTCGGCCGATTCGCCGAGCGGGGCGGATTCTCAGGTCAGTAATGGCAGACGGTGCAGTCTCGCGATGCGCCCATGTCGATGTGACAGTTGAGGCACCAGCCCATGGTGAGCGGCTGTTCGACTCGCTGGATCACACCGATCTCTTCGACGTTCCCATGGCAGGCGGCGCAATCCACTCCCGCGGAGATGTGGCGCATGTGGGGGAACTGAACGTGGTCGGCAACCTTGTAGATGCGGTTCCACGGTATGGCCTCCCCGCGCTCCCAGTATCCGCGGAGCTTCGGAATCTCCTCACCGCCTTCGGGGCCCGCGACCGCGGAGTGGCACCCCATGCAGCTCGCCACCGGGGGCACTCCGGCGCTCGAGGCGCGCTCGGCCGAAAAGTGGCAGTACTGGCAGTCGATCTGGTACTCTCCCGCATGGGTATTGTGCGGGAAGGCGATCGGCTGACCCGACGGCCCGTAGTCCTGGTCGGCGGGGGTTTCGGATTCCTGACTGTTCCCGCCCTGGGCCTGCACGAAGGCAAGGGAGCCCAGAACGGCGAACATGACGACGATGGCGATGAACCACTGCTTCTTCATAACCGCTATTCTCGGTCGAAGGGCGGGCGGGATCGGGTTTCCCTGTCCCTGAACAGGGCGAGAACTTATCCGACCCGCCGCGTGCCTGTCAACGCCGGAGGGCTGGATTGCCCGTCTCGGCAACGGCGCCGGAAACCCGTGAGTGGCAAGAGGGTTCCGGTCCTCCACAGCTGAGAATCGATCTCAGTTGTCCGCACCCCCACCTCTTCGCCACATTGCCTTCATGGACTCAGCGAACAGAAGCTCCGGGCGTCCGGCACGAAAGAGCAGGCGCGACAGCACCGACCCTCCCGCACCATGGGGACCGGTCGGGCTGCCGGAAGGCCAAAGGGTCTACCGACGGATCGGCCCCCTCGAACTCTGGCTGCTTCGCACCGAAGGGGAAATCCGTATCGCGTCGGTGCAGTCGGCGCAGGAGACCGCGGGACCCGGGGGGGCTCCCCCGGAGACCGAGCATCGAACCGATGACACCCCACCGGACGCCGCTGCGTGGTCCCGCTGGGCCATCCCCGAAGGTGTCGACTCGGTCCACCTCCGACCGGTATTTCCCGACCGCCAGGTGGTTGTCGAACCTGAGATTCCGTTTACCCTCCTCCCGTCGACCGAGGCACAGGTGTACGTACGCGTGCCGCTCTCGGTCCAGCTGGTGGTGCAGGGTGAGGACCGACCGCTCACTCTGGCCGAGATCCGAACCGTCACCCTCTCCGACACCTGGTGGGGTGACTTCGCCGATGGCGAGCTCTCGTACTGGCTCCACACGACCGCCCGCCGGCAGATCGACCCCAGCCTACTTCAGCCCTATCGCGCGATCTGCCGGCTCTACCTGTCAAACCGCTCGACCACCGAGCTGAAGGTCGAAAAGCTGACGCTGCGCGTCGGTGGCCTCAGCCTCTTTGCCGGAGGCCCCGGGGTGGGGGGGTTCTGGGCCGATACCGCTCGAGTCCGGTACCTGGGGGACACGGAGGGCAGCCAGATCGACATGTCGGGCTCCCCCCCCGAGGAGGCCGGTGAGGCAACACTCGTGGCTCCGCCCCGGGAACCCCTGCCGAAGGGGCTCAGGGCACGGACCTTCGACAGACTCCGCTCACTGCCGGGGATGGGATGATCTCGACGACGCTCCTCCTGATTCAGGAATCCGAGACCCAGGGCGGGGTCGTCTCGGCCCTCCTTCGCTGGGAAAACCCGACCGACTACTTCCGGGCGCTGGCATGGCTGGCGATTGGAGTTCCGGTCGTCTTCACCCTCACCCGCTGGGTCCGCGGCTGGATCTCGAAGAACTATTCGCAGCAGCAGGGGCTCATTGCGGGGAAGATGGTCTTCTACCCCGGTCTTGCGCTCGTACTGATCACCGCGCTTCAACAGGTCGGATTTTCGCTCACCCCCCTCCTGGGGGCGGCGGGGATCGTGGGGATCGCCGTGGGCTTCGCCTCGCAGACATCGGTGTCGAACGTCATATCCGGCTTCTTCCTGATCGCGGAGCGGCCCTTCCAGGTCGACGACGTGATCCAGGTCGGAAGCACTGTGGGACGGGTCCTCTCGATCGACACCCTTTCGGTGAAGCTGCGGACCTTCGACAACCGTTTCATCCGTATCCCCAACGAGACGATCGTCAAGAGCGAGGTCGTCACGATCACCCGCTTCCCGATTCGCCGGCTCGACCTCAACGTGGGGGTCGCCTACAAGGAGAACATCCCCCGGGTGAGAGAGACCCTGATGGAGCTCGCCGGCGCGAACCCGAAGTCGCTCATGCAGCCGGCCCCGGTCGTATTCTTCGATGGGTACGGAGACTCCTCGCTCGACCTGAGACTCACGGTCTGGACCACGCGGGAGAACTTCTGGGACCTGAAGCGCTCTCTCCTGGAGGAGATCAAGGCGACCTTCGACGAGGCCGGAATCGAGATCCCCTTCCCGCACCGCTCACTCTATGTCGGATCCACCACCGACCCCTTCCCGGTCACCATCGCGGGGGCCCCGCCTAGCGGAGAGATCGTGGAGGGCGAGCCGGACCCCGTCGAACCCGACTCACAGGACCCACCCCCTTCCGACGACCACGATGACCCGGCACCGGGAGACGGGAGCCGGGAATCCGAAGAGAGGTCGAAATGACAGAGACCAGCGACACTCCTTCACCGGGCCAGCACCTCGCATCGATCAGCCACGCCGGCCGATTCTGGGATGTCTACCTGGAATTCGAAGACGACCCCCGGCGGTCGAGGGCCTACCGCGCCCTGCTGGCCTTTTCGCCCGCGGACCGAAATGAGGGGGAGGACCTCCTCCGGACGATCGCGATCATCGTGGAGCCCTCCTACGAAGAGGCCGTCTACCGGGCCCGACAGCTCGAGGAGCATCAGCTCCAGGCCTTCCTCCGATCGCTGCTGCCCTGAGCAGATCCCGAGCGGGGACTCACAAGCCCGGCTTCACGCGCGACGGACCCACCGCCAGAGCTCCGGGAGCGTCGGACGCTTCCCCTGCATGAGAATTCCCACGCGATAGATCCGACCCGCGACCCAGGCCACCGCCAGGATGGCCAGCGCCATCCCCACGATCGATAGAACCAGCTCCCAGGCCGGAACCGTTCCCACGGCGACGCGACCGAACATGATGATCGGGGTGAAGAAGGGAAAGAGCGAGGAGAGCTGGGCGAAGGTGGTGTCGGGCGCTTCCAGTACCGGAAGGAGCATGATGAAGGGCACGATGATCAGCATCATGACCGGCAGCTGGGCCTGCTGCGCCTCTTCCTCGGTCGAACACATCGCGCCGACGGCCGCATAGAGGGAGCTGTAGATGAAGTAGCCCATAATGAAACAGACCACGAAGAAGGCCAGTACCCCGGCGCTCGGGAGAAACGCCGGGAGATCGGCCAGAAACTCCATCTCGCCCAGGAAGGGGATCGCTGCGGGAACGCCCAGACTCAGGATCAGCACGGCCGAAAGGACCCAGACCAGGATCTGGGTGAGCCCGACCGCACCGACCCCGACGATCTTCCCGAGCATGAGCTCCCACGCCCGCACGGAGCTGAGCACGACCTCGGCGATCCGACCGGTCTTCTCTTCGAGCACCGATCGCAGCACCATGTTTCCATAGATCAGGAGCACGAAGTACAGGAAGAACGCTCCGATGAAGCCGACGGCGTATCCCGCGAGCCCCTCGGTCTCGTCGACCTCCTCCTCTTCACCGAGACGGTCCATCTCCAGCCCTCCACCCTGCAGAAGGGCGAGAAGCGACGCGTCGGCATCATCGGTCAGCCGGGCGGCGAGGGCCGTCTGGTTCACCGCCTGCCGCAGCGCCATCTGGCGCAGGGTCGAGGGGCTGTCGAGGCCCCGGAAGGTCGCGGAGCCATCCTGAAGGGTGCGTTCGTCCACCACGAGGACGCCCGAGATCTCTCCCTCCCGGGCCCGCTCGATCGCGTCGTCTTCGGCCTCGGCGTCGGCCACGAGCTCGACCTCGAACCCTCCGTCCTCGAGTCTCGGGACGAGGCTTTCGGCCAGCACTCCGGTTCGATCGATCAGGGCGATCTCGCGTTGGGCGAGGATTCCGTCGCCGGCCAGAAACTGGGGGACCAGCACGATCGCCAGCAGGAAGATCGGGGCTCCGACGGTTCCGAACACGAACCCCTTGGTGCGAACCCTCTGGAGGTACTCGCGCGCGATCAGGATCGGGACGGTGCGCATCGGCGACGCGCTCATGACCGGCCCTCCGAAGCCGCTTCGAGCTCCCGCTTCCGCCGGAGTCCTTCCGGAGGGGTGTCGGCCGGCGCCCCCGCGTGCTTCACAAAGATCTCGTGCAGCCGGGGCTGGGCCACCTCGAAGCGGCCGATCCGGATCCCGGCACGCAGCGCACGCTCGAGGATGGGCTGGGGGTCGGCGTCATCGAGGAGTCGAATCCGAACGCCGGTGGGAGTCTCGTCAAAGCCCTCGACTCCGGGACCCGCCACCCACTCGTGCCCGCCTTCGAAGTCCACCACCACCACCCCCATCCGCTCGGCCCGCTTCAACTCGCGGAGGTCGCCATCGAGAACCTTCTTCGAGCCCGAAATCAGACAGACGCTCTCGCACATTCTCTCGGCCTGCTCCATCAGGTGGGTCGAGAAGAGGATCGTGGCGCCGCGTGCGTGAAACTCCCGCACGATCGACTCCAGGACGTCCTGGTTGATCGGATCGAGCCCGGAGAACGGCTCGTCGAGAATCAGAAGCTCCGGCTCATGCAGCACCGTTCCGATGAACTGGACCTTCTGCTGCATCCCCTTCGAGAGGTCCTCGACACGCTTGTCGGCCCGATCGTCGAGGCCCAGCCGTTCGAGCCACTCCTCGGAGCGCTCTCGCGCGAGGCCACGGGGAATCCCGCGCAGTCGACCCAGAAAGACCAGCTGCTCGAGCACCTTCATTCGCCGATACAGCCCCCGCTCCTCGGGCAGGTACCCGACCCTGGCGCGCCGGCTTCGGTTCGGGTCGCCTCCGAAGAGCGAAATGGAGCCCCGATCGGGCTCCAGGATCCCCATGATCATCCGGATCGTGGTCGTCTTGCCCGATCCATTCGGCCCGAGCAGGCCGTAGATGCTCCCGCGGGGGACCTCGAGATCCAGTTCGGACACGGCGCGCAGATCACCGAAGTCCTTCACGACGCCACGAAGGAGGATGGCCGGCTCGCTCATGAATCTGCCATCGGGTCTACGATTCGGGGTCCCTGCATCATCTCGGCTCTCTCCGGTGATATCGACCTGACCTGCGGGGTTGCACTGCACGTACGGGCGGGCCACCACGGAACTTCACGGGCTCGCCCCGCTGGATCGGACGCGGCATATCGGGGTTCTACCCTCCTCCCCGCACGGCACCGGTTCATCTGTACTGTTCCCATGGGGGGGATTCCCCCTACATTATCCGGTTCGTCGACACAGCACCCGCAAGCCCCGAATTCAGAGAGCAAGGAGACTGGATGGCCATCTTCCGGACGCGCTACTACAGTGAAGTGACGGTTGGCGTCGGTGGGCGCATTACCATCCCGCAGGACATGCGTGACGACCTCGGCATCGAGGAGGGCGACCTCCTCACGGTCCGGGTCGAAGAAAATCCGTCCGGCGCCCGACAGATGGTCGTCTGGCGTTCCGAACAGCAGTCCGAGGACTGAGCCCCTAGAGAGCGGCCGCAAGCGCCGCTCGCAGCACCGGGTCGTCCGACGTCACCGGTCCCAGGTGACGCCACTGCATGCGCCCCTCGCGGTCGATCAGGATCGTGAGGGGCACCGCGTGTGCGGAAAGGATTCCCGAGATCCGGTCCTCGGGATCCCGCAGGATCATGAAGTCGATCTCCAGCTCGTCGAGGAAGCGATCGATCATCGCCTCGGAGCGAGGCCCGTCGATGCTCACGCCGATCACCCGCAGCCCCTCCCCCGAGAACTCGTCGTGCAGACGCTGCAGGTCGGGCATCTCCACCCGGCAGGGGGCACACCAGGTGGCCCAGACGTTGAGGAGCACCACCTCACCCCTCATCTCGGCAAGATCGACCGGGTTCCCCTCGAGGTCCGGGGCGCTGTAGTCCGGTGCCGGAAGGTCCAGTGGCTCGAAGTCCGCCCTCTCGCCGGGCTCCTGCGTCCCTGCGGCGGTACGGGGTTCGCCCGACGCCCCTTCGAGTCCCCCGACCCGGGCCGTCGATACTCGAACCCGTGACTCCGGGCCGGTCACGTCGGTCCAGGCGAAGACCAGGTCGGACTCGACCCTGGCCATTCGCGGGAACCCGCTCGAGCGCCCCGGCGAAGAGCGCGCGATCGTCTCGGACGGACCGCGTTCTTTCCCGGGGGCGGCGGTCCGGATCCGCACCGAGGCGGCATCCTCTCCCTCGGTCTCGAGCCAGGTCACCAGCGCCTCCCCGCCATCGAGAAGGGTCACCGCCACACGGCCGACCGGATTCCCGTCATCGATCCGGATCGGGTCACCGAAGCTCTCTCCGGCATCGTCCGAGAAGGCCAGTCGCACCCTCGGCTCTCCCCCGGCCATGGTAAACCACGCCACCGCGACCCGCTCACCCGCGGCTGCGACCATCGGTCCGTTGACGGGGCAGGCGGCGATCTCCCAGCCGTCGCGGTGTACCGGGGCGGGCTCCGTCCAGGCTCCATCGACATGCCGCACGATCGAGATGTCCCGGATCTCGTCTTCGGTTCGATCCCTATAGACCACCACGGGCCCGCGCGATGTGACCGCCGCCGACGTCTGACAGCAGTCACAGACGTAATCGTCGAGGAGCACCTCCTCGCCCATCCCATCGGGCCACAGCGAAGTGAAGCGCAGCGACATTGCCCGGGGCCCATCCGCCTGTTCGGTGCCGTCGAACACCAGGTTCCGGGCGTCGAGCCAGATCGCCCCGAGCGCGTCGGCCCCGTTTTCGTGCACACCCCAGGGGAAGAGCGAGACGAAGCCGTGCTCCGTTTCGGTCCCGTCGCGATGCGGGATCACGGACTCGCTCCAGCTGTCACCCCCGTCGGCACTCCAGGCGAGGTGCACATCGTAGTCGACCGGCCCCGAGCCGCTTCGCACGAGCCAATGCGCGGCCAGCGTCCCGTCTTCGAGCTGGTGCATCGAGGGGAAATCGGCCCAGTTGACGAAGAAGTCCGCGCCCTCGACGATCGTGCGCGGGGCACTCCACGGCTCCCCCCGGGTCGGGTTCATCACGCTGAAACGGAGGGCGTACCCCTCATTCGCGAGCCGTTCGAACCAGGAGAGGTAGACGCTGCCGTCGGACGCGGCGAAGAGATTCGGCTCCGCCGCCTCTCCGTCGGTCGGGGAGGTCATCCCGGCGATCGCCTCGACTTGGGGCAGTCGATCCTCCTGCGCCGCCCGCTCCTCTCGTTCGTCGCCACACCCGGCCGCACCGAAGGCAGCCACGGTGAGCGCGACCAGTCCGCCCGGGAGCCGCATGCTCCACCTCTCGCCCCGGCTTCTCATGACTCCTCCTGCGTGGCGCGCGTCAATCCGGCTTCGGTCCGTGCCCGGTTCGGCTCCCGTTCGAGCGTTCGACGATAGGCCGCCGCGGCCTCCTCGTGGCGGCCCAGCTCCATGAGGAGATCCGCGTGGAGCTCGCGCGCCGGGATCAGGGGGCCGGGGGTGACCGGGTGTTTTTCGACCCGCTCCTCGATCGAACCCGCCTGGTCGGCCATGCGCACCGCGTCCTCGGACTCTCCGCGAGCCAGTGCGATCCACGCGGAGACGGCGAGACGCTGGGCCTCGGTCCGCTCCGCCCAGTCCTCCTCGCCCGCACCCCTTAGCGCATCACGAATGCGCGCCAGCGCGACGACCTCCTCCTGGGCCGGACCCAACGCGCCGGACCGGGCCGCTCCCAGCCCCCGCGCGAACCGGGTCACGGCCTCGGGGGGAGAGTCCGGCGCCGACCGGACCTCGAGGTTCGCGGCATCCTCCCAGCGATCTCGCTCGAGCGACAGGCGGGCCTCCATCGCGGCCGCGTTGTAGGGGATCCGGCCGTCGATACCGGCCCGGGCGATCAGCGCCTCGGCGTCGGCCAGGACCGAATCCGCCACCTCGAATTCCCCCTGCTGGATGTGCCCGTAGACCATGTAATCCCAGGCATGCAGCCGCTCCCCCGATTCCGGGGCCGCCGCCTCGGCCGAGCGACGGTTCGTCTCGATCGACTCCGCCCAGTAGCCCATACGGGTGAAGATGTGCGAGGGCATGTGGAGGGCGTGCGGGGCGTCGGGCGCGATCTCGGCGTAGGCGAAGGCCGCGTCCAGTCCCCGTTCGGCGAGCGCCGGCGCGTCGTAGGCGTGGATGATGTAGTGGGCGAGCCCGGGGTGCCGCGGATACCGTTCGAAGAGGGGCTCCATCAGCTCGGTCGCACGAAGCTGGCGCTCGAAGGTCGGGTCCGCCGGCGATGCGTTGGCCGTCACCTCCCGAGCGTAGAAGATGGTCGCCTCGTGGTCCTCGGGGTGGGCGGTCCGCAGCCGGTCCATCGCCTCCTCGTATCGGAGCGCCCGGGTACGGTAGTCGACGGACTCGTGCTCTCGGAAGAGTGCCAGCACTGCGTCGACGTATCCCTGCTCGCGATCGGTCGGGGGCTCGAGCGCGAGCGCACCCTCGGCTGCAGCCAGGCCGGAGCCTTCGGCTTGGGCCGCGGGTCCTCCAGCGAAGGGATTGCCTCGGTGCGTCATCGCCAGGCCCCAGTGCCCCATCGCACACTCGGGGTCGCGGTCGAGCACACTCTCGAACGCGTCTCGCGAGGCCGCGAAGTAGAAGGAGTGCAGGAGGGCCACGCCTCTCTCGAAGTCCTCGCCGACGGCGGCGTCACACGAGGTCGGAAAGCTCACCTCTCCGAGCGTCATCGAACCCTCGTCGTGGGAATGCGCATCCGACCCCCCACAGGCGGAGAGCGCGGCCACAGATGACGCGACCAGCCCGAACGCACAGCTTCGAATTCTCATATCGACTCCTCGGTCAACCGTATCCTCGATGGTCCGGGCGGGCAGCCCCGCTCCCGTTGCCACCACTCTTCGCCCACACCGCTCAGGATAGCGGTGGATCCCCGTCCCGCGACAGACCTCGGCCCATCCACTCCTCACGTCCGGCACCCGTGCATCTCATTCTTCCAGCGAAATCCTGCGTACCAGGACCTCGAGCGGCCCCCGCCCGTCGTGCTTCCACCAGGCCGGTGGCCAGGGCTGGCGCACGAAGCTCGTGATCCGGGTGCATCCATGGCGGGCCAGCTCCGCGGACAGGGTGTCGCGGCGCCCCGCTTCGACCTCGAGCGCCACCGACTGCAGCACACTGCGGTGCTCCCCCAGGATCCCGAGCACATCCACCAGGGCGCCGACCGGCTTGATCAGCAGAGTTCGGCCCAGACAGGATGGGGTGAAGGAGGGGTCGGGATCGAGCGCCACGGTCCACGAGAGAGACTCCCCAACCCACATTCGGCAGTCCCCGCCCCGGCCCGCTTCGGTGGCGATCGCGGCTCTCAGTTCCAGCGACGCCCTGCGCTGCTGGATCCGCGCCGCCTCGTCGGGCTCCAGCGGGCCGGGGGGGAGTGCCCTCGCCCAGCGCTCCGAGGCTCGTGCGACCTGCTCCGCCCACTCCCGCACGCGTTCGGGCTCTCCCTCGACCCAGATCATGTGCGGTGAGACGCATCCGCGCTGGTCGAAGAGGGCGGCGGAGCTGGCGGCCGCGTCGGCCAGGGCGTCCCCGTGTTCGGCCAGCGCGGCTCGGCCGACCATGCCCACCGAGACCCGGTGCGGATAGGCCACGACCGGAGTCCCCGGCCGAACCCGTCGTCGAATCTCGGCCACCGTGTCGTCTCCCCCGTAGACCACCACTCGCTCCGCCCGGGCCAGAGCCACCTCCTCGAGCACTCCTCCCTCTCCACCCGGCCAGTAGAGCACCTCGAAGGCACTGGCGAGCTCCGGGTCGGCCTCGCCGATCGCCAAGGCCAGAAGCTCCGGCAGGATCTGATCGCCCCGCCCGGGCTTCAGGAGCAGGGGGGTCTTCACCAGGAGCGATCGCAGCATCGACGTCGCCCCGACCCCGGGTACACTCCCCGACGCGATGTGCAGGGCGAACCCATCCCCCATCGCCAGCCCGCGGTCTCCCTCCGGGCCCGGCCGCGGTCGATCGAGGACCTCCGGGTCGTCGAATTCACTGCGCACCAGGGTCTCGAGACGGTCTGCGGTCCAGTCGCGAGCCATCCCCTCGATGATCGCCCGGGCCATCTCGGGCGAGACCCCTGCTTCCTCGGGCATCCGCGCTTCGGCCTCGAGGCGCAGCGGGTCGGAGCGATCCAGAAAACGGGCTCCGGCGCCGCCGAGCACCCGGATCAACTCGTGCACACGGCGCGCCCGAATCGTCTCGCCTCCGGCGCCCTGCAGCCGCGCGATCAACGCAACCGGGTCCCGACCGGCCTCAGCCACGGGTCTCCTCGAGCAGCTCCTCCATCACAAGGGAGCACCCGCGGGGCTCGG
The DNA here is from genome assembly GCA_007126575.1 of Gemmatimonadota bacterium. Classification (GTDB taxonomy): domain Bacteria; phylum Gemmatimonadota; class Gemmatimonadetes; order Longimicrobiales; family Gaopeijiaceae; genus SLBA01. Next base: position 36,167 of record SLBA01000101.1, read on the forward strand.
CGCCCGGTGCCCGCCCGATCAGGCGGAAGGCGGAACCCCGACCGGCCGCCCCCCTGCCGGCTGGCTCGGGCGATCCCGCCGCCCCCCCGACCGACACCCCCCGGTCCTCGGTCAGGATGTGCGATGCCGAAAAGAGGTTCGCCAGATCCAGGTGACACAGGAGTCCAGGGACTCCCGCCTGGACCGGGTCGAGGGTGACGGGATCCAGAATACGTGTGCGCACCCAGGGGGGACCCTCGTGCCAGCGGGCGTCGAGGGGATCGGACGTGTCACCTTCCGAATCCGCTACCCCATCGCCCCCGGGGCCCCGGCCGGTGCCCACCATCTCGTGCAGCACAGGCTCGTAGAACTGCGAGAGCATCTCGGTCATCCCGTACTCGTTCACGATCCGCCGACGGGGAATTCCCAGACGACTCGCGAGCGCTGCGTAGAGCTCCTCGCGGGGTACCCGGCGACTCCGTCCCTTGAAGCCGCCGGTCTCGACCAGGACGCTCCCTTCGGGGAGGCCGATCCGGTCCCCGCCGCCGAAGGAGGCACGGTCGCCCCCTGTCGGACCCCTCCCTTCGAGCCAGTGGACCCAGGCGAAGGCCGTTCCGATCAGGAGGGTCGGCACCCCATCCCGCCGAGCGCCGTCGAGAGCCTCCAGGAAGGCCTCCCGGTGGAGCGTCCATCCAGAATCGGCGAAGAAGCCCCCAGCCCCGTCGTCCCACTCCCGATGGAAGACGCCGGCCATGTGCACGAGCGAGGAGTCCGGACGATCCGCCGGTGAGGGGAGGAGGGCCAGGACCCTTCTCGGGCGAGGATGGGCCA
>SLBA01000137.1 GCA_007126575.1 Gemmatimonadota bacterium
CCCTCGACGTGTACCCGGGTCGATGCGGCGTGGTTGTAGGCACGCTCGTAGGTGATGTCGGCGATCGTGTAGGCCGTCACCGTGACTTCGGTGTCTTCCTGCAGGCGCTCGATCGTCACGGCGTGCCGCTGGAGAAGCTCGATTGCGCTCTCGGCATCGCGTGGTACGACGTAGGCCCATGGCCGGTCGCGGCTCAGAGTCGCCACCGGACGCTTCAGCAGCTCACCGCCGGTGATCTCGATGATCTCCCGGTCCTGCCCCTGACCGCTCGAGATCAGGTAGTCGACCGGGTCCGGCTCCGGCTCGTACTCGGTTTCGAGTGCGATCTGTCCCGACGGCTCCATTCCGAGTTCGACGGTGGCGACCCGCACATCGCGAACGGTCTGCATGAGTTCGGCCGCGTTGTCTCTCGACCACTCCACGACAGCCTCGTACGCAAGCACCCCGCTCAGCACCCCTTCCTCCATGGGCTGACCGCCCGGCGACTCGAAGAGGATTCCCACGGTGTTGGCGAAGCCGCCGTAGTTGCGGCCGATCCGCGGGTCGGTGCCACCGACGTACCAGGTGTCCTCGTCACCGCGGGCGTAGTACCAGGATCGGTATCCCTCGGCCTCGAGCTTCTCGTCGATGGCGGGGAAGATCGCCTCGTCGCAGAGCGCGGTGATGCGCGGGTCCGGAGCGGCGTGACTCGGGCACTGGTAGTTGATGTTGTAGGGGAACGAGCCCCCGTTATGGCCATCGATGTACAGATGGGGCGCCCAGCGCAGGATCACATTCTGAAGGTAGCCCTGGATCTCGGGCTGCTCGAGCTTCATGTAGTCCCGGTTCAGGTCCAGGCGCCACAGGTTCCCGCGCACGGGCCCGCCGGGCGCCGAAAACCCGTCCGGATTGATCTGCGGCACCACGACCAGGGTGACCTCGTCGAGGATGTCGTTCATCTCGGTGCCGGGTGTGGCGAGGTCCCGCATCATGATCAGGACCGACTCCCGGAGCGTCCGCTCGGGACCATGGACCCCCGCGGCCAGCACGAGAATGGGCTTGCCCAGCGCCCACGCCTCCCACGGCTGCGTCACCGCCGGGCGGGAAAAGACGGCGTAGGGCAGTAGCCGACCCTGATGGGTTTCACCGTAGAAGCCCATGCGCATCTCGGTGCTCATGGCCTGTATCCGTGTGAGGTACGACATCATGTTGTCGTAGCTCGTGTACTCGGTGAACCCGGACTCCTCGGCCTGGGTCCGGATCTCCTGCGCTTCACCGGGGGTTGGCGCCCCGGCAAGGAGAATCAGGAGGGCGGCGCAGAGCGCCACCGCCCCACTCATGGTTCTCTTCTTCATCGATTCGATCCCTTTCTATACCGTCGGGTCATCAGTGGTCGAGAATGCGGTTGATCTCTTCCTGAATGTCCTGCAGGTGGAGCTGGGTCATCCGGTGGTTGCTCCGGTTCGCGGCCTGTCCGACCGCCGTCGCGAGCTCACGCATCTCGGCCCGGACGATGGGTCGAGCGTCGGAGGAGCGCTGAGGGCTCTCGGGGTTCAGATAGCCATCCATGACCTCGAGATAGACCCGCTGCAGGTTGCGGCGATACACGCTGACCTGCGGGTTCGACGCCGTGATCTCACTCCAGACTCCGTCGCGCAGGTCGGCCATCAGGTCGGCCACCGAGTAGACGCCCTGTCCGTTCGCCAGCGCCTCGTACTCCACGAGGCGGTTGAGTCTCGCCGGGTTCATCAGGACGCGCAGCGTGTTCCCCTGCTGCGTTCCGAAGCGACTCACCACGCCCTCGGCCTCGATCCGCCGGAGGACATCCTGGTCCAGGAACATCTCGGGCACCCGGAAGGCGTTCTCCTTCAGGTACTGGAGTGCCTCCTGCTGCTCCGCCCGACTCACCGGCTCGAAGCGTGCGCCTGTCCCGTACTTCTCCTGGGTGTACGCTCCACCGACGATCGCGGCAACGTGCGAGTTGTACCGGCCCCACTGGCCGACCACGTTCCCGTAGAGCTCCTCGAGGGTGGAGTAGTCCTGGCCCGGGCGCTCGGCGACATCGAGCAGTGAGGCCATGACCCGCTCCAGGTTCCGCATGGCCAGCGTCGACGACTGAACCGCGTCGGCGTTCCCTACCGCCTCGGTGACGGCCTCGGGGTCGTTGGGGGCCCCCGGGGTCGTGAAGCGGAACCAGGGTACCGTGTCCTGCATGCGCGACCAGGAGTCGAGCGTCTCCCACTCCTCGTCGGGGGTGGTGGCGCCCGGGATCGGCTTGTTCTGCCACATCACGGCGAAGCGGTCGTACGGCCCCACCTTCGGGATGAGCAGGTGCACCGGAATGCTGTCTTCCGGCTGCGCCACGTAGTTGAAGCGGGAGTAGTCCATCAGAGTGGCGACGTGCCCCCCCATCCGCTCGAGGAAGTCCGCCGACCGGATCGAATCGGCGGGGTACATGGCCGAAGCCTTGAAGTTGTGGGGGAAGCCCACCGCGTGCCCGATCTCGTGGGCCACCACGTACTCGACCAGCTCACCCATGAGGGAATCGGGCAGGGGCAGCTCCCGCGCGCGCTCGTCGAGCGGAGACGCCTGCACGAAGTACCAGTTGCGCAGGAGGTTCATGACGTTGTGGTACATGTTGACCTCCGCCTTCAGGATCTCTCCGGTGCGGGGGTCGACGGTGTTTCCACCGGTGGCGTTCGCGACCGTCGAGGCTCTCCAGTAGATCATCGAATTGCGGGCGTCGTGCTGCGACCACGTCGGATCCTCTTCGGGGCTCGGCGCGAGTCGGGGGATGATCGCGTTCGAGAAGCCGGCCTCCTCGTAGGCCTCGAGCCACTGGTCGACCCCCGCCTCGACGTAGGGGATCAGCCACTCGGGCGTGGCCCGGTCGATCCAGAAGACGATCGGCTCCACCGGGTCCGAGATCTCGGCGTTCGGATCTTCCTTCTCGAGTCGGAACTTGCGGATGAAGCGCCGCTGCTCGGAGCGATGCTCCGGGCGCGAGAAGTCGTAGTGCGCCATCGACATGATCCCCACCCGGGAATCATGCAGGCGCGGCATCATGGGCTCTTCGGGGAGCTTGAGCATGCTCCAGTTGATGCGCACGGTCGAAGCGGGCGTGCCCGCGGGCGCATTGGCGCCGGTCTGCGTGCCGAGCACGTCGATGTTCGTGGGGAAGGTGCGCACCTCGTTGATCCGGGTGCGATCACTCTGCAGCCCCGTCACCTGGATGAACTCGGGGATGTTCGTGGTATACAGGCGCGTCACCTCGATCACCGCCGCCGAGTCGGCCCCGAAGGTCTCGATGTCGAACGAGGCGATGATGCTTCCGCGGGTGAGGGCATGCACGGCCCGATAGATGGCCGAGTCCGGGTCCGCCACCATCGAATGGTCGACGGTGCGCAGTTCGATCCGGTCGTCGTGCCGCTCCCAGCGAACGTTGCGGTTGCCGCGCGAGCCCCATCCACCCTCGTCGACCCGGGTCATGATCATCATGTCCTTGTCGTACTCCGAGGGCGGGATCTCGAAGTAGAGCTTGTCGTCGACCCGGTGGGTCAGGAAGAGCCCCTCCTGGGTGACGGCGTCTTCGGTGATGACCTCGGAGTACGGCTTGAAGTCGTCGTTGCTGGGGGCCGGGGCGGGACGCTCCGTGGCCTGGGGAGCGGGGGTGGCAGCCGGTGCCTCGCGCGAGGCACATCCGGCGACCGAGAGCGCAAAAGCGGCTCCCAGCGCCAGAAGAGAAGTTCGGTGAACACGCATGATGATCCCTGGATCCTTGGGTTTCGGGGCCGGGGCGAGCCCGGCGGTGTCGTTGGGTAGGCGGGGAAAGTACGGTCCCGGCCGCGTTGCGTCGAGGGTGAGCGAAAAGAAGATGGCGCCGCCGGATCGGATCC
>SLBA01000153.1 GCA_007126575.1 Gemmatimonadota bacterium
CATGGGGATCGGGGGTCGAGGCGGGTGGGTTGGGGTCAGGGGGTAAGGATAGGCGGCTGGGGTTTGCGGGGCCAGCGGGGGGGGGTCATTGGGCAGCGGGCGCAGTCCCGGTGAGGGGCAGTCCCTACGTGGCTGACCCTGCGCGGGGCAGTCCTCGCGGGGCACGGTTGTCGAGCACCGAAAATCCCGCATTCGTGCGCGAGAAATGGACCGATGCGAGATTTCCGGCAATAATTACGGAAAATCGCGCACGGGTCCCGGAGCCGTGCGCGTCCGTGCGATCTTTTCGGCAATTATTACCGTAAATCGCTCAAACGACGCTCCAAAAGCCACGTTTGCGACATTTCCGGCACCCGAAGCGCCGTGCGGGGGCGGCGTGTGGTCGCTCTCACGACGCTCCATGCGCCCACCTCCCGGCCCGGGGCACCGTTGGCTACCGTACGTGGAACCACCTTGCACAGGGAGACCTCGATGGCCCCGAAAGAGCAGGACGAGAGCAACGTGCGAGAGGCAGCCGTCGGTTCCGGCGTCCCCGAGTTGTCGGACGGCGGAGTCTTCGGAGCGCTGGCGGGTTCGGTGAAGGAGTTCGAGGACATTGTCTCTCCGACGGGTGAGCGCTGGGGTGCGCAGCGCTGAGCGCACCCATCGCAGGGGCCGCACCGTGCGGGTCCTCACGGCCCTCGCCGTCGGTGGTGCCGCCGCGGTTGCGGTCGCGGCGCTGATCCTGACCCGGCCCTTCGCCGACGCGCCGTGGGACGAGGCGCCGCCCAACCCCGCATCCATCTACGAGCCGGGGGCGAGCGGAGCCTCGACGAGCACCGTGGTCTCGCCCTTCCACCTCGAGACGGATCCCATGGCGGGGCTCCTTCTCGCCAACTTCGAAGAGGATCCGGACCGGGTCTACCTGGGGCTCGAACCCCAGGCCTTCGATGATCCGGTCCACGGGCGCGGGCTCCTGGTGATCGGCTGGCGGGTGGATGGGCGGGTCGATGTCTTCCATGATCCGGAGCTGAGACTGGACCCGGAGACCTACCGGATCACCGGCGACGGCCTCCACCGGATGGCGGAGCGTTCCTTCGCCAACGCCCTCTTCGAGCTCGGGCCAGAAGGGGCACGGGTGGATCTGGGCTTCGAGGACCTGGAGGGCCGCGAGGTGCGACTCGTCATTCGAGAGACCGACGCCCGACCCCGGCGTCCCTTCGGATTGCTGGCCCCGATGGGACACGCCGTCTCCGACCCGCCCGCGCTCCCCCTGGTCTTCCTGCACGACTTCTACTTCGTGCGCCGGGCGGGGACCGAGGCCCGGATCGAGATCGATGGCCGGCTCCATCGCGGCGACGGCCTCCCCCTCCCCATCGATCGGACGCGGGTGCACTTCCATCGCTACTCCCCCGACCCCTTCATCGTCACCTGGAATCCCGAGGCGGATGCAGCCGACATCCTTCAGGTGGATGCCGACGCGGGCCCGGACATCTCCGTGGAGGAACGGGGCGTCCGCTACGAGCTGACGAGCAACGGCGATCAGCGCGAGATCCGCCGCATGGCGCGGAGCGAGGGGGCGCACGAGGTGGTGGTCGCCTTCAGCCCGGCGTTCCCGGATCTTCGGGCCCTGAGGGACGGGATCGAGGTGTCGGGCGCCTTCCGGATCTCGGCGGATCCCTCGGTGGGGACGGTGACCGGACGGTGGACCGTCGAGCGCCGGGACCGGCAGATTCACATGGAGGCCGTCCCGGAGGGTGGATGGACCCCGGGCGAGGTCCCCCCCATGGCGCGCCTCATGTTCCGGATGGTGCCGATGTTTCGAAGCTGGCCCGGCACCTACCGATGGAGGGGAACGCTGGAGCTCCCCCCTCCGGGCCCGATCGAGGGTCTCCTGCCCTTCCGCGCGGGGTGGGAACGGCTGGAGTGATGTCCCCCCTGTTACATGCCCGTCACCAGACCCTGCCGAAGTCGTGACGCGCCCGGGCTAAGCTGAGTCTCCTGAATCCGGATCGATCCGGACTCGTCCCCACCTGGGATGGAGTCGGTGAGCCATGACCTGCGTTGAAGACCGCGTGATGGGATCCAGTGCGCGCAGCGTCGTCCCGCTGGTGTGGCTCCTCCTCGTCCCGGCATGTGCGGGGACGGGGCCCGGCGGCGGGGGCTCGCCCGAGCTCGAACGGAGCCGGGTGATCCTCCTCCATGACCACGACACCCACCTGCACGACAATCATCGGGACGAGGTGCGTCGGTTCGTGGAGGGCGTTCGGGGCGCCGCACCCTCGGTCTTCCTGGTCTCGGGAAACCATGAGCTCCAGCCGCACGAGATGGTGACGCGCGAGATCCTGGACGCCGCCCGGTTTCCCATCCTGGCCGCCAATATCCGGATCGAGACGGAGCAGCTTCCCCGGCACCCTGCGTATTACATCCTGACCACCGAGGACGGGCTCACCCTGGCCGTGCTGGGGCTTTCGGTCATCAACTTCGAGGCGCCCCCGGGGCTGGTGGAGGAAGGATATCACCAGACGGTGGAGGCCCACCGGGCGCTGGCGGAGGAGCACGACGCCCTCATCCTCCTGAACCACATCGGGATCCGCTACGACCTCGAGCTGGCCAACGCCTTTCCCGATGTGGCTGAGGATCTTGTGTGGGTATTTGGTGGTACATATGATACCATATGGATGCTTGGGATGTGGTTCTTGACACGAACGTCCTGATTTCCGCGCTTCGGTCCCGGCGAGGGGCGTCATTTCAGCTCTTGTCGATACTCGGCAAACGCCCCGACCTGCGACTTCATGTCTCGGTACCACTGGTGCTCGAGTATGAGCAGGTGGCCAAGCGCCAGGCTGGAGAACTCGGCCTTGACCCTGAGGACATCGACGATGTGCTCGACTACCTTTGCCGGATCGCAGCCCACCACGAGATCTACTACCTGTGGCGCCCGATGCTGCGCGATCCGGGAGACGAGATGGTCCTGGAGCTTGCCGTCGCGAGTGGCTGCACCGCGATCGTGAGCTACAACCAGAAGGATTTCGCGGGAGCTTCGAAGTTCGGGATCGAGGTGATCACGGCTCGGGAGCTCATGGAACGAATCGGAGAACCAAGATGAGTACGATGAGCGTGCGGTTGCCGGAGTCGCTTCACGAAAAGGCCCGGGAGATGGCCAAACGAGAAGGTGTCTCCATCAACCAACTGGTCACGACCGCCCTGGCGGAAAAGTTGTCTGCCCTTCTGACCGAGGAGTACCTGGAGGAGCGCGCACGCCGCGGCAGCCGTGAGAAGTTCGAGGATGCCCTGTCGAAGGTTCGGGACCGGGAGCCCGACCCGGGCGACGAGCTCTGATCCGGTCACCCCTCCCCCTGAACCTGCATCCACTCGGCCTCGAGCCCGCACTCGCGGACCAGCTTCTCGACCCGTTCCAGATCGATCGCCTCCGGTGAGATCCGGAGCATCGACCGGATGTCCCGCAGGTGCTTCGGTGACTCACCCATGCGAAAGTACTGGAGCTTCTTCACGATGAGCTCCTCGGGAGGAGAGAACCAGCCGGAGAGGCCCGGCAATACCGAGCGGCGCACGCGCCGGGCCAGCTGGCTTTGTTCGACTCGGTCGGACACGACGAAGAAGTCGATCTTGAGCCCCGACTCCGGGTGGATGGCGTTGAAGGTGCCCCCCTCGGCGGCGACGGCGGTCACGCGCTCGGGGCTGAGGTAGAAATCGGGCGCCGGAAAGGCTTCGAGGAGTCGCTCCGAGGCGGATCGGTCCAAGGTGACCACCACGTCGATGTCCAGCGTCGCGCGAGGCTCCCCGTAGACCATGGACGCAACCGATCCGCCCAGGGCGTAGGGGATTCGGGCGTCTTCCAGCCGGGTGACCAGAAACCGAA
>SLBA01000118.1 GCA_007126575.1 Gemmatimonadota bacterium
AACCGGTCGCGCTTCTCGGAGCAGCTGACCGCCGCTCTCGACAGCTTCAAGTCGGGCAACGCCCGGACCCCCTCGCTGAGCCCGTCGCTCGTGCGCGCGCTGACCGAGGGCTGGACGCTCGGCTCCGTCGAGTTCGGCGGCACCCGCCTGCGCAGCGGCCACGTGATCGCCGCACTCGTGGCCAACGACGAGCTGCGCCGCAAGGTGGTCGACGTGTCCCGCGAGTTCGAGAGGGTCGACCCCGCCGAGCTCCGCAAGGCCTTCCACGAGATCGTGGATGGCTCGGTCGAGACCGATGGCCCCCCGGCGGCCACCGGCCGCGGCGGCCGGAAGGTCGATGCCGAAGGGCGGCCCGCCGGCGACGGAAAGACCCCGCACCTGGACCAGTACACGCAGGACCTCACCGCCGAGGCGCACGCCGGCGAGATGGACCCGGTGCTGGCGCGGGAGTTCGAGGTTCGCCAGGTGGTCGACATCCTGACCCGCCGGCGGCAGAACAACCCGATCCTGGTCGGAGAGGCCGGGGTCGGCAAGACGGCCGTGGTCGAGGGCTTCGCCATGCGGATCGCCGCCGACGACATCCCCCCCGCCCTGCGCAACGTCAGCCTCCGCTCGCTCGACCTGGCGCTCCTGCAGGCGGGCGCCGGGGTGAAGGGCGAGTTCGAGAACCGGCTCAAGGGGCTGATCGAAGAGGTGAAGTCCTCGCCCACCCCGATCATCCTGTTCATCGACGAGGCGCACACGATGATCGGGGCCGGGGGGCAGGCCGGACAGGGCGACGCCGCCAACCTGCTCAAGCCGGCGCTGGCCCGCGGGGAGCTGCGCACGATCGCGGCCACCACCTGGTCGGAGTACAAGAAGTACATCGAGAAGGACCCGGCGCTGAGCCGCCGCTTCCAGCTCGTGAAGGTCGAGGAGCCCACCGAGGCCAAGTGCATGGTGATGATGCGGGGCATCGTGCCCTCTCTCGAGCGGCACCACGAGGTGCGGATCCTCGACGACGGGATGGACGCCGCGGTTCGCCTCTCGCACCGGTACCTGCCCGACCGGCAACTGCCCGACAAGGCGGTGAGCGTGCTCGACACCGCCTGCGCCCGGCTCGCCCTGGGCCAGAACTCGACCCCGGCCCCCCTCGAGGCCGCCATGCGCCGGCTCGACGACCTGCAGGTGCAGGTGCGGGTGCTGGAGCGCGAGGAGGCGGTCGGGGCCGACCACGGCGAGCGACTCGAATCGCTGGCCGAAGAGATCGAGATCGTCGAAGCCCAGGTGAAGGCGCTCGAGGAGCGCTGGTCGCAGGAGAGCCAGCTCGTCGAGAAGATCCGCGCGGTGCGCGAGAAGCTCGAGGGCACGGTCGGGGACGAGGGCACAGAGGCCGAGGACGCCGACCCCGACGACCTCCGGCAGCAGCTCCGGGAGCTCGACGACGAGCTGCGCGAACTGCAGGGCGAATCGCCCCTGGTACCGGTGTCGGTCGATGCCGAGCTCGTGGGTCAGGTGATCTCGGGATGGACCGGGATCCCGGTCGGGAAGATGGTCCGAGACGACATCGCAGCGGCACTCCAGCTCGAGGATCACCTGGGCCAGCGGGTCATCGGCCAGGATCACGCCCTCGAGGTGATCAGCCAGCGGGTGCGGACCTCGCGCGCCGGGATCGAGGATCCCGAAAAGCCGGTCGGCGTCTTCCTCCTGGTGGGCCCGAGCGGGGTCGGAAAGACCGAGACCGCGCTGGCGCTCTCGGACCTCCTGTACGGAGGGGAGCGCAACCTGATCACGATCAACATGTCGGAGTTCCAGGAGGCCCACACGGTCTCGACCCTCAAGGGGTCCCCTCCGGGCTACGTCGGCTACGGCGAAGGGGGCGTGCTCACCGAGGCGGTGCGGAGGCGCCCCTACTCGGTCGTGCTCCTCGACGAGATCGAGAAGGCGCACCCCGACGTGCTCGAGCTATTCTTCCAGGTCTTCGACAAGGGCCGCATGGAGGACGGAGAGGGCCGCGAGATCGACTTCAAGAACACGATCATCGTTCTGACGAGCAACGCCGGGACCGACACGATCATGCAGCTCACCGCCGACCCCGAGATGATCCCCTCGCCGCAGGGGCTCGTCAAGGCGCTCAAACCCGAGCTCGACGAGGTCTTCAAGCCCGCCTTCCTGGGCCGGACCGTGATCATTCCCTTCTTCCCGCTGCGCGACGACGTGCTGCGCAAGATCATCGACCTGAAGCTCGGCAAGGTCGAGCGGCGGCTCCTGGCGGCCCATCGGGTCATGCTCGAGCTCGACGACGCGGTCAAGGAGGCGATCGCGGAGCGGTGCACCGAGGTCGAGAGCGGCGCCCGCAACATCGACAACATTCTCACGAACACCGTCCTCCCCGAGGTCTCGCGCCTCCTCCTGTCGCGGATGGTCGAAGACGACACGCCCGAGACCGTGCGTGTGGCCGTGAACGACGACGGGGAGTTCGAGTACCTGGCGGAGTCGGCCTCCGCCAGCGGATAGACCCAGAAGGCCCAGATCCCACGCATCCCCCGGGAACCCATGTACGGCTTGTGCAGGACAGACCAGATCCGATGCCTCGCTCGACTCACCCCCCTCCTGCTCGTGGGGCTGTGGGGGTGTGACGGGGGCTTCTTCGCCGAGCCCGCATCCGAGCCGACCACGATCGTGATCCAACTGGTCGAAGGGTCACCGGACCCGGGTCCGTCTCCGGACGTCGGCGCGTCGCCGGCCCCCGGGGCATCGCCCGCCCCTGCTGGGGCGGCAACCCGCTCGGCACCCACGGCGATCGCCGCCCAGGGCTCGAGCCGGGCCTTCGATGCGGTCGACCGGGCCCACATCCGCGTGGAGCTCGAGGGCGGAGGGGGAATCGACGAAGTCATCGAGGCCGAGCGGGTGGGCGGGGACCTCCACCTGACGGTCGAGCTGGAGCTGGAGTCGGCCACGGTGCCGGGCACGATCCAGCTCGCGCTGCGTGCCGGCTCGAGTGCGCTCTTCGAGGGCTCGAGCCAGGTGGCGTTCGAGCGGGGCACGCGCAACACGGTCGAACTCGCCGTGATCCCGGTACCCGCCGGGCTCGCCCTCCCCCCGACCCCCACCCCCCTCGAGGCGATCGGAGACTCGCTGAATCTGCAGGGCGCCGTGATCTTCGCGACCGGAGATACGGTGCCGGGCCTGGTCCCCGAGTGGCGCTCCCTCGACCCGGCCGTGATCGAGGTCGTCGCACCGGGGGTCGCAGTCGCGACCGGCGAGGGGGAAGCCAGGCTCGAGGCCTCGCACGGGACCCTCTCCAGCCAGTGGCCCGTGCGGGTCGACCCCGTCGTGGTGGCGATCAATGTGCGTCCCGGACAGCTCACCGTCGCACCCGCCGAGACCGGGCAGCTCGAGGCCGAACTGCTCGACCGGAGAGGCAACCGCCTGCAGCTGCCCCCGGTCGCGTGGAGTTCGGAAGAGCCCTCGGTCGTCACGGTCGACGACGAGGGGCTCGTCACCGGGGTGATGCCGGGGGCGACCCGAGTCTTCGCGCGATCCGGAGAGGCCGAGGGCTGGGCCGCCGTCGAGGTGTCGATCATTCCGCCCGAGGTCGAGACGCTGGAGCCCATCGAGATCGACGAAGACGCGGCCACCTTCGAGGCACGGGTCAACCCGGGCGGAGCCGCCGGACAGGTGGTGTTCCGCTATGGGCCGTCGCCCGACCTGGACGAAAGCACGACCACGGATCCGGTCCCCTTCGATGCCGGGGGCGGAACCACGGTTCTCTCCACCCGCGTCAGCGGGCTCGAGCCCTCGACCACCTACTACGTGCGGGCCGAGGCGACGAACCCGGCCGGGACCGGCGCCGGCGAGATCGTCTCCTTCACCACCACCGAGGCCGCGGTCGAGACCGTGACCATCTCCCCCTCGGTGATCCAGGTCGCCCCGGGAGTCGGCGCCACCCTCGAGGTCGAGCTGCGGGATCGGCGAGGCACCCTCCTGTCCCCCCGGCCGGTCGAGTGGCGCTCCGAGGATGCCGCCATCGCGACGGTCGACGACACGGGCAGGGTCGAAGGCGTCCAGGAGGGGACGACCCGCGTGATCGCGCAGGTGGAAGGGGTCGAGGGAGTGGCCACGATCGAGGTCGGACTCCTCGCCCCGCTCGCCCAGACGCTCGAACCGTCCCGCGTCCTCGAACGGCAGGTGCGACTCGATGCACAGGTCACGCCGCGCACGGCGCCCACGCAGGTCGTATTCCGCTGGGGATTGAACTCCAGCCTGCAGAACGCGTCGGTAACCTCGTCCATCTCGCTCGACCCCTCGTCGAGCTCGTCGCTGGTCCGGCAGTCGATCCTCTCGCTCACCCCGAACACGACCTACTACTACCGGGTCGAGGCGACGAACGCGGCGGGCACCACCGTGGGAGAGATCCGCTCGTTCCGGACCCTGCAGGAGCTGCCGGCCCCCACGATCACGAACGTCTTCGATGACGGTGGGGTGTTCGTCTACTGGGACTATCCCAGCGAGCTGATCGGCCAGGTCTACTTCGAGCTGGAACGGGGGATCGTTGAGAACTGGGAACCCCCCTCGATATGGACCCTGATCGCGACCCTCGAAGACACCTACTACAACGACGAGAGCGCCGAGCCGGGCAACACCTATGGCTACCGGGTCCGTGCCTGTGGGGACGGGGTGTCCTGCTCCCCGTACTCGAACATCGACTCCACCTACGTGTGGGACTACGACCAGGCTCCCGACGAGCTGTCGATGGCGGAGCTCCACCCCTCGAATCCGCTTGATCGGTTCGGTGGGTCCGCCGACCCATCGCACCCGCTCCCGGAGCCTCAGCCCGCTTGCCGGGCCAGTGCCTCGACCCTATTCTGCCACCGAGTGGAGCTCCTTCCACCGAACTGAGCCGGAGTGAACCATGCGCCCGTCCCGGACTCGAAAGAGACGCCTCCCCCTCGCCACCCTCGCCATCCTCCTCGTTGCGGGGGTCGGCTTTGGTTGCGCTCCCGCGTACCAGCTCCCCGACGCCCCGTCACCCGACCAGATTCCGGCCCTCGAGGCACGGGCGCAGCAGGCCCCGGTTTCAACCTCGGTCCTGGTCCAGCTCGGCGCGGCCTATCGTGAAGCCGGGCGTCTGGACGAGGCTGCGGCCGTGCTCGAGCAGGCGGTGACCACAGACCCCGAGAGCGGATCGGCCACCCTCTTTCTGGGCCTGACCTACGAGGACCAGGAGCGGTTCGGTGAGGCCCGCGCCGCGTACCGGGCCCTCCTGGACTCCGGGGCAGGCGCGGCGGATCTGCGCGGAGAGGTGCAGCGCCGGCTTCCCCTCCTCGAACGCCGGGAGCTGGAGAGTGCGGTGCGCGAGGCCGTCGCCATGGAGGACCAGCTCCAGACGGTCCGTCCCGAGCCCAACACCGTGGCGGTCTTCCCCTTCGAGTACCTGGGCGCCGACCCCGCCTACTCCCCCCTCGCCCGGGCCATGGCCGAGATGCTCCAGACCGATCTGGGCCGGGTCGGACGGGTCCGGCTTCTCGAGCGACTCCGGATCCAGGCGCTCCTCGACGAACTCCAGCTGGCCGAAGAGGGCTTTGTCGATGCCCGCACCGCCTCGCGCTCCGGACAGATCCTGGGCGCCTCGAGGATCGTGCAGGGACTGATCGTCGACGACCCGGCGGGTATCGGGGTTCGGGCCGCCGTCCTGCCGACGCCCGCGGGTGATCCGTCGCAGATCCCCTCGCTGACCGACCAGGACGCGCTCGAGGAGTTCTACGAACTGCAGGCACGACTCGCGCTCCAGGTGCACTCCGCCCTCGGGATCCAGCTCACCGCGGCCGAAGAGGAGCTGATCCTCGACCGCCCGACCCGCAACCTGCAGGCCCTGCTGGCGTGGGGCCGCGGGCTCGAGGCCGAGGACCGCGGGGACTACGCCGAAGCCTTCGAACACTACCAGACGGCCAGCGACCTCGACGCCGATTTCGCCCAGCCCCGCGACGACGCCGATCGCACGAGCGGAATGATCGACGCGGAACAGGTGTCGACCGCCGACCTGACCGGCCGTGCCTGGGCCGAGGTCGAGGTCGAGCCGGTCGTCTCCGGCCCCACGGCGGGCCCGGTCGACTTCGACGGACTCGAGGGCATCGTGCCGGGATCCATCGATCGGGACGCCGTGGTCGAGATCCTGGGAACCGAGGGCATCTCCGCCGGCTCCCGCACCCTCCTCGAGATCATCATCCGGAGGCCCTGATCATGCTCACGACCGGTCGCGCAGCCGCACCCATCCTCCTTGCGGTATTCCTCTTCGTCTTCCAGGCCCCGGACAGCGCCCAGGCACAGATGGCCGGGGCTTCGGCAGGCGCCGAGGTCGTCTTCCAGAACTTCAGCTTCTCCGATGAGGCCGATGCCGGGCTCAGCTCGGTGTCGCTTCTCACCCTGCCCTTCGCGGGCCGGATCCCCCTCGGGCCCGGGGCGCGCGTGGAGCTTCGCGGAGCCTTCGCCCGCGGCGAACTGACGCGCCCCGACGACTCGACGACCGAGATCTCGGGGCTGACCGACACCGAGGTCCGTCTCGTGGGCGAACTGGCCGACGGGGCGGTCACCGCCCAGGCCTTCGCGCTGATCCCGACGGGAAGCGCATCGTTCAGCAACGACCAGCTGGCCCTCGCCGGGATCGTCGGCGCCGACCTGCTCCCCTTCCGCATCTCGAACTGGGGCTCGGGCGGGGGCTTCGGGGCGGCCGTTAGCCTGGTCCGCCCGATGGGAGACTACGGGGTCGGGGTCTCGGCCGGCTACACGGCGACCCGCGAGTTCGAACCCCTGACCGATCAGACCGTCCAGTACCGGCCGGGCAACCAGATGCAGCTGCGGGCGGCGATCGACCGGACCTTCAACGGAAACGCCAAGGGAACGGTCCAGCTCGCCTTCCAGAGCTACAGCGACGACCAGGTCGACGGCGAAAACCTCTTTCGCTCCGGCAACCGGATCCAGGCCACCGGATCCTATGCCTTCCCGGCGGGAGCGAGCGCCGGCGCGATCGTCTATGCCGGCTACCTGCACCGCGCGCAGGGCACCTTCCTGACCGACCTGGAAACCCGCTCGGCCCAGGGCATGGCGCTTCTGGGCGGGGGGCTGCGCACGCCCATGATGGGCGGGGTCCTCGCGCCCTCCGCCGACCTCCGCCTGGTTCGCAGGAGCGATGGCACGGACCAGGGGATCCTCTTCGGAGCCGGTGCCACGCTGGAGCTGCCGGCCGGAGACCTGACCCTCCTTCCCTCCGCCCGCGTCCGCCTCGGAACGGTCACCGTGCGCGAGGACGTCGAGAGCGGGTTCAGCGGAATCGAGATCGGATTCGGGGCACGCTTCGGAGGCTGAGCCCCCGGTCCCCCCCGTCAGGTCGGACACCCCGCGTCGGACACATCCACCCGGCACGCCCGCCCCGACGGGACAGGATGTCCCCCGCCGCCCGGGTAGATCCGCTGAATCCGCGGGTTTCCCGGCGGACCGCGATTTGCACCCCTCCCCTGCCGAACGTTGCGCCCCTTTTCACCCCACAGTGAGAGCACCCCATGAGACTCGAAGATCGCATTGCAGTCATAACCGGCGGAGCCGGCGGGATCGGGCTCGCCACCGCACGACGTTTCCTGGCCGAAGGCGCCGCGGGCGTCCACCTGGTGGACCTCGATGCCGACGCCCTCGAGGCCGCCGCCGCCGAGCTGGCCCCGGACCGGGTCGGCTGGACCGCTGCCGACGTCTCGCGTGACGCCGACGTGGCCCGCTACACCCGCGAAGCGGTCGAGCGCTTCGGGCGCATCGACATCCTCTTTCTGAACGCCGGGGTCGAGGGGATCGTCCAGCCCATGACCGACTATCCCGAGGCGGTCTACGATCAGGTGATGGGCGTCAACGTGAAGGGCGTCTGGCTCGGCATGAAGCACGGCTTCCCGGTCCTCGAGAAGGCCGGTGGGGGCAGCGTGATCATCACCTCGTCGGTCGCCGGGCTCATGGGCACCCCCAACGTGAGCGTCTACACGACCAGCAAGCACGCCACGATCGGCCTGATGCGTTCCGGCGCGCTCGAGGGTGCGCCGCTCGGCATCCGCGTCAACTCGATCCATCCATCGCCGGTCGACAACCGCATGATGCGGTCTCTCGAAGAGGGCTTTGCGCCGGGCGCCGCCGAAGAGGCCAAGAAGACCTTCGAGACCCGGATTCCCCTCGGTCGCTACGGGACGAACGAGGAAATGGCCGACCTCGCACTCTTCCTGGCCTCCGACGAAAGCCGCTTCATCACCGGCGCCGTGATCCCGATCGACGGGGGCATGACCGTCTGATCGGATCGCAGAACAGGGGTCAGATCCTTCCCCGACCCGGAAAATAGTTCAGGGTCGGAGGGTGCGATCGGGCCGAGGGAGGGGCGTCCATGGCCGTCCTCCCTCGGCCTTTCGCGTCTCGGCTCGACCGGGGAAAGCCCGCGTGTCACAAGGTCTATCGCGCCCCTGCCACCGACCACGCTCCGCCTTCGGCCGCTCTCTCCCCCCGGTTCGCCCGCCTCTCTGGACTCCCGATTGCACTGTATGGCCCCCCGTACGGTGCACGACTTCCAACGGAGGCATTTCCATGAAACAGCTACTCACATATCTCGCGACGGGCGTCATCCTCGCGGCGGCGATCACGGCCTGCAACGAAGGTGTGGTCGGATCCACCGACGGCGACGGCGAAGAGGGCATGTCTCTGGTCTCGGTCTACCTGACGGACGCGCCCGGCGACGTGGCGGCGGTCTGGGTCGAGGTCGAAGAGATCTACCTGCAGGGCGGCTCCGAAGGCCGGGTCTACCTGCTCGACGAGCCGACGGAGCTGATCGAACTCACCTCGCTGGTGGGGCTCGCCGAACCCCTGGTCCTCGATGCCGAGGTCGAGTCCGACCACTACGGTCAGCTTCGCTTCGTGATCGGCGGCGCCGTCCTCGAGGCGGCCGACGGCTCGGTCTACTCCAAGGATGGCACGGCGCACCCCGATGGCCTTCCGACCACCGGGGAGCTGCACTGCCCGAGTTGCTCGCAGTCGGGAATCAAGGTCGTCCTGCAGGGAGACGACATCACCTTCGATGGCGGCGCCGAGGACCTGCTCCTGGACTTCGACGTGACGCAGACCTTCGGACACCGCGCGGGCCAGTCCGGACGGTGGATCATGCGTCCGGTGATTCACGGGGTGCGAATGGTCGAGATGGGTCGGATTTCCGGGACCGTGGCGCTCGCCACCGATGATGCGGGGGAGCCCCTGGTCACCATCCCCGACTGCCCCGAAGGCACCCCGCGGACCCTCGCCGACTTCGTGCCCACCGCCTTCGCGGTGAATCTGACCGACGACCAGGGGAGTCCGATCGTGCGGACGGGTGTGACCGATGCCGACGGAAACTTCCGGATCTACGCCCTCGCCCCCGACGACTACGAGCTGAGTTACCTCGGCCAGCTCCAGCTCGAGAGCGACGATCTGGTCTGGGACGCCGAGGTCCAGCCCTTCGGCGTCACCGTCCCCGAAGGCACGGAGGTCACCGACGTGGCCTACACGATCACGGGCGCCTCCTGCGTGCCGGTGGGAGACACCGACGCCTGACGCGCGGGAGCAGGGAGCCGGGGCCGGATGCTGAACCCGGTCGGGCAGCGCGCGGTGCGGAACCGTTGTCCCGGGGTGCGTTTCCACTGACCTTATCAGGAAACGCCCCCCGCCGGTGCCCTCGCTCCTCGCATCCCCCTGCGCCCCCTTGTCCCCGACACCCACCACCTCGCACAGCCCACCGGATCCTTCCACCCTCGCCCGCAGGGTCGCCCGGGAGCTCTCGCTCGCGGTCCCCGGAGTCGCGGGCGCGCTGGCCCTCTTTCGCGACGGGGCCACCCTCCCCTTCATCGCACGATACCGCAAGGAAGCGACCGGGGGCCTCGACGAGATCGAGCTTCGTGACGTGCGCGACCGGGCCGCCTACATCGAGGAGCTCGAAGGCCGCCGCGGCGTGATCCTGGAGTCGGTCGCCGAGCAGGGCGCGCTGACGCCGGCGCTCGAGAAGGCGATCCGAGACGCGGCCTCGAAGCAGGAGCTCGAGGACCTCTACCTGCCCTATCGCCCCCGGCGCCGGACCCGGGGCGTCATGGCCATCGAGCGGGGACTCGAGCCGCTGGCCGACCTGATCTGGGCCGGCCGGGCCGGTGACGGCGCCGTCCGACGGGCGGCCGCCGACTTCGTGAACCCCGACCAGGAGGTGGCGGAACTCGAAGACGCCCTCCAGGGGGCCCGCGACATCCTGGCGGAGCGGGTGGCCGAAGACGCCCCCCTGCGCCGCACCGTCCGTGAGCGGATCCGCAGGGAGGGCATGGTGGTCTCTCGCGCCGCGCGGGGAAAGAAGGACGACCCCTCCGCCGCCCGGTTCCGCGACTACTTCGACCACAGCGAGCCGGTCCGCAGCATCCCCTCGCACCGCATGCTGGCCATTCGCCGGGGCGAGGCCGAGGGCGCACTCAAGTGGACGATCGAGGGGCCGGACGAGGCGATCCTGTCGCGGGTCCAGCAGCTCGTGCTCGGGAATCGGGCCGCAAGTGGGATCCTGCGCGAGGTCGCCGCCGACGCCGCCGCCCGCGTCCTGACCCCCTCGGTGTTGTCCGAGGTGTCGGCCGAGCTCAAGGAGAAGGCGGACGCCGAGGCGATCCGTGTGTTCGGCGAGAACATGGAGCAGCTCCTCCTGCAGCCGCCGGCCGGGGAGCGCCCCGTGCTCGGGCTGGATCCGGGATTTCGGACCGGGGTGAAGGTCGCGATGGTCTCGGCCACCGGGGGTGTCGTGGCCACCGACGCCCTCTACCTGCACCAGCCGGACCGTTTCGCCCGCGGGCTCCTGGAGCTGGTGCGTCGGTACCGTCCCGAGCTGATTGCGGTCGGAAACGGCACCGCGTCCCGAGAGACCGAACAGGCGGTGCGCGAGGCGCTGCGCGACGCCGACGGGATTGCGGCCCCCCCGGTCGTCCTGGTCAACGAAGCGGGTGCCTCGGTCTACTCCGCCTCGGAGCTCGCGCGCGACGAGCTTCCGGAACTGGACGTTTCGCTGCGCGGGGCCGTCTCGATCGCCCGGCGCCTGCAGGACCCGCTGGCCGAGCTCGTGAAGATCGACCCCCGCTCGATCGGAGTCGGCCAGTACCAGCACGACGTGCACCAGCCCAGCCTGCGGCAGCGGCTCGATGAGACCGTGGAGCTGTGCGTGAACCGGGTGGGCGTCGAGGTCAACACCGCGTCTCCGGCCCTGCTCGCCTACGTCGCGGGGATCGGGCCCAGCCTGGCGGAGAAGATCGTGGAGCGCCGCGAGAGCTCCGGTAAGCTCCGTTCCCGCCGCGAACTCCTCGCGGTCCCCCGCCTCGGGCCGAAAGCCTTCGAGCAATCCGCCGGCTTCCTGCGCATTCGTGACAGCACCCACCCCCTGGACCGGACCGCGGTCCACCCGGAGCGCTATCCCCTGGTGGAGCGGATGGCGCGCGATCTGGACCGCTCGGTCGCTTCGCTCATCGATGACGACGAGGGCGTAAGGGCCCTCGAAGGTCGCCTCGAACGCTACGTTTCCGGCGATGCAGGCCTCCCCACCCTCGAAGACATTCTCGAGGAGCTGCGGCGTCCGGGCCGGGATCCCAGGGAGGCCTTCGAGGCGCCCTCCTTCCGCGAGGACATCCGCACGCCTTCGGACCTGAAGCCCGGGATGCGCCTGCAGGGGGTCGTGACCAATGTGGTCGCCTTCGGGGCCTTCGTCGATGTGGGGGTCCATCAGGATGGACTCGTGCACATTTCGCAGCTGGCCGACCGGTTCGTAAAGGATCCGGCCGAGGTGGTCCGCGTGGGACAACGGGTTTCGGTGACGGTGCTCGCGGTGGACCTGGACCGCAACCGCATCGGCCTTTCGATGAAGGCGGCCCCCGAGGGGTAGGTTGCGTCGGCGCTCGCGCGCGGTTCAGTTTGCCGAGATTTCCCCCTGAAATGCAGGCACTTCGACTTCTGACACGGGCGTGGTATGTCTCGATCGATTCTGCTGGTGGTCCTTTTGGCCGTGCTGGGCTGTGCGCCCGAAGACTCCTCGATGGACGCCCCGGATGGGGAGCCCTCGCTCGCTGTGGTCCTGGTGATCGACCAGCTGACCCCGGAGCTGCTGGAGCGCTACGACGCCGTCTGGACCGGAGGCTTCCGCCGGCTCCTCGACGGGGGGTACCGGTTTTCGGATGCGGTCCACGACCACGCCATCACCTTCACCTCGCCCGGACACGCCAGCCCGACCACCGGCGTCGTTCCGGCCCGGCACGGGATCGTGGGCAACTCCTGGCGGGAGTGGCGGGACGGGATGTGGGAATCGGTCTCGAGTGTGGCGGATCCGGACAGCGACCTGGTCGGAGGCTCCGGCTCGGGAAGCTCCCCGCGCAACCTTCTCGTGGACGGGCTCCCGGACTGGCTCCTCGAACAGCGGCCCGGCTCCCGAGTGGTCTCGCTGTCGGGCAAGAGCACGGCCGGGGTCCTGATGGGAGGGCGCGCGGCACCGACCTCCCCGACCGGAGACCCCGACGCTCGTCACGTCTACTGGTTCAGCGCGTCCAACGAGGGGTTCGTCACCTCGACCCACTACCGCGAGGCCCTGCCCGACTGGGTCGAGGCCTTCAACCGGACGATCGTCGAACGGGTGACCACCGAGGACTGCTGGGAACCGCTGATCCCCGAGGAGTTCCTCGATCTCTCGCGCCGGGACCCGGCCGAGTACGAGTCCGATGGGGTGCACATCGCCTTTCCCCACTGCATCGACGACGACGCGTACCGCGGAGCAGCCCACTTCGTCACCCGCACTCCCGCACTCGACGTGGCGACCCTGGAGCTCGCGACCGAGGCGATCTCGGAGCTCGAGCTGGGGCAGCGTGAAGGCCCGGACTACCTGTCACTCGCGCTTTCGGCCACCGATCGGGTGGGCCACGAATGGGGTCCCTTCAGCCGGGAGCAGTTCGACAACCTGGTCCGGCTGGACCTGGAGCTGGGCCGATGGTTCGAGCGCCTGGACCAGACCGTGGGGCCGGACCGGTACGTGGTCGCGCTCACCTCGGACCACGGGGTCCTGCCCCTGCCCGAGTACCTCGAGGAGCAGGGGATGTACGGGCTGCGGCTCACATCGGAGCTCGGCGAGGCGTATTCGGAGGCCTCGGAGGGGCTGGCTCCGTCGGGGCCTGAGCACACCGGCGAGGATCACGCCGCCGCCCGCGCCGAGCTGGCGGAGCGGCTCGAGCGGGTGGAGTGGGTCGAGGCCGGGATGCCCTTCGAGCTGCTGGCCTCCGACACTCCCGCCGACTCCTTCGTCACCCTCTACCGGAAGTCCTTCCATCCGGAGAGGCTCAGCACCCGCATGGCGAACCACGGGGTCGAGACCCGGCTGGTCGAAGGGACGCTCGTGAGGGCGACCGGCACCACCCACGGGGTGCCCTATCTGCATGATCGCTCGGTCCCCCTGCTCTTCTACGGGGCGGGACTCGAGGCAGGGGTGAATCCGGATCCGGCTCGCACGGTCGATCTTGCGCCTACTCTCGGGCGGATACTGGGGGTTTCGGTGCCGGACGGGCTGGATGGGCGGGATCTGCTGAGTCCCTGATCTCTTCTGGGTCCGTGATCTCTGCTGGGCCCCCGCGGGTTGGCGGGCCCTGCCACCGGGTCGCTCGCCTTTTGGGGGGTGATGGGGGCGGTGCTC
>SLBA01000032.1 GCA_007126575.1 Gemmatimonadota bacterium
CCCGCCGAGGTCCGCGAGCGGCTCGAGATCCGAACCGTGGCCGGGATGGACGAGGTCCTGGAATACGGTCTGGAGGGGGGCGCCGGCTGGCTCGGACAGAGTGGTGGCACCCCTCCCGGCGCACTGCACATGGAGAACCCGTGAAGATTCACACCGTCGAATACATCGGCACCCTGGTCGACCCCGCGGCGCCCTTTCCGGACGCCCTCCCGCAGGTGGCGTTCGCCGGACGCTCGAACGTCGGGAAGTCCTCGCTGATCAACACGATCCTGAACCGCACACGAAAGAAGATCGCCCACGTCTCGGCCACCCCCGGAAAGACGCAGGCGCTCAACTTCTTCCGGGTGAACGAGGAGTTCCTCCTCGTCGACCTTCCGGGCTTCGGCTTCGCCAAGGTCCCGATGGAGGTCAAGGGAGGCTGGAAGGCGCTGGTCGAGGGCTACCTGGCCCGTCCCGACGGACCGAAGGCCGTGGTCCACCTGCTCGACGTGCGGCGCGACCCGACCCCCGAAGACGTGCAGATGCTCGAGTACCTGGCGCAGCTCGGGGTTCCGGCGCTCCTGGTCCTGACCAAGGTCGACAAGTTCTCGAAGAGCCGGAAGCTCGAACGGGTCCGGGAGCTGGTGAAGGAGTTCGGGCTGGACCCGGAACAGGTCGTGCCCTTCTCGTCGAAGACGGGTGAGGGGCGGGAGTTGCTCCTGGGGGCCCTTTCCGACCTCCTGGCGCAGGTCGAGAGCCCCGAAGAGGCCTGAGAGCGGATGATCGCGGATGCGAAGCGCACCACCGGAGGCGGCCCCCTTCCCCATCGAGCCATGCCGGGCCGGCGAGCGACCCCGGGCCGGACCGGTTCGGTGCCGATCGCGCTCGCTCTCGCCCTGGCGCTGGGAGGGTGCGGCCTGATCTTCCAGGAGAGCGAGTCGTCGGGCGCCCCGATGGTGCCGGCCGAGGAGGTGGCCGAAGCGACCGGGGGGGCCGAGCCCGCTCCGGACTCCGCGGCCGACTTCCCCGGTGGATACGGCACGCTGCGGCAGGAAGAGATCTCGATGCGCCTGCGCCGGGGGGAACTCGAGGTTCTCGTGACGCCCCTGGCCGAATCGGTGACGCGGACCACCGCACCCGATACCTGGGAGCGGCTCTCGGCGCTCGCCGGCACCCATCGGTCGAGCCTTCGGGACCGGACCGGGGCCGATGCGGTCCAGCTCTTCCTCGTCGCGCTCTATTCGGAGCACCAGGCGGTCCCCTTCGAGCCCGACGACCTCACCTTGGTGAGCCGGGGTCTCCGCTTCCGTCCCCTCGAGATCCGGGGGCTGACTCCGGGGTGGGACCGGCTGCGGGTGGGGCCCCGCGAGACCCTCCTGGCGATCTACGCCTTTCCCGACCAGGTCGACCTGGAGCGCGAAGTCGAGGTGGAGTACCAGGAGGTCCGGAGTCGGGAGTGGGAGCAGGTGCTTCCGGTCGTCCAGGCCGAACGGGGTCGTGCGCGGGCTCGAGCGGGTGGCGGCCTTCGATACTGACGGGTCCGATCAGGCGTCGATGTCGTAGCGGCGGATCTTTCGATACAGGGTGCGCTCACCGATCCCGAGGCTCTCGGCGGCCTTTCGTCGGTTCCCCCCGTGCTCTTCGAGGACCGCGGCAATCGCACGGGCCTCCATCTCGTCGATCGTCATGCCGGGGCGAAAGACGACCGTGTCGGGGGAATCGAGGGCCGACTCCGGCTGCCCATCCCCCCGCTCCGGCCCCCCCTGCTCGTGCGCCCCCTCGCGCGAGCCCTCTGACGCCGATCCCGATCCCGGGTCCGCGTCGGACTCTGTTCCCCGCCTCGAGTCGCCCCCCAGGGTGCCAATCTCGATGCCCGAGGGAAGCGACCGGGAGCCGGCGACCGCCTCCTCGTCGAGCCGCTCGTCAATCTCTTCGCGATAGGCCTCGAAGTCCCGACGCAGATCCTCCATGTCGACCTTGAGGTCCATCAGGGTCCGGAAGACGAACTCCATCTCGGGCTGAAGGGTTCGGCCCGCCGAGTCCTCCGAGGGCTCGGGGACCATCGGGGCCCGCCGGGCGAGCGCGGTCCCCGGTGCGCGCGGCCGGGAGGGCATGCCGCCCGGGGCGCCCTCGATCGACGCTGCCTCCTGTTCCTCGAGGGGGACCGGGCCCAGACCGCGTGACCCCCCACGCCGCACCTCGTCGGGGATGTCCTCGGGACCGATCTCGCGCCCCGGGGCCAGCACGACCATGCTCTCGACCAGGTTCTTGAGCTCCCGCACGTTCCCGGGCCACCGGTGGCGCTTCAGGATCCGCATCGCCTCGCCCGAGATCCCCGGGAAGGGTCGATCCATCCGCTCCGAGATCTCGCGGATGAAGTAGCGGATCAGCCCGGGAAGGTCTTCGGGCCGGTCCCGCAGAGGGGGCAGCCGAAGGTCGAGGATGTTCAGTCGGTAGTAGAGGTCCCGGCGGAAGGTCCCCTTCCGGACCATCTCGCGCAGCTCCCGGTTCGTGGCGGCGACGATCCGCACGTCGACCCGGATCGGGCTCTCGCCCCCGACCCGCAGGAACTCCCGCTGCTCGAGAACCCGCAGGAGCTTGGTCTGGGTCGCGAGGGGCATCTCGCCGATCTCGTCGAGGAAGAGGGTGCCCCGGTCCGCGAGCTCGAAGAAGCCCTTGCGGCGGTCGATCGCCCCGGTGAAGGCCCCCTTCTCGTGGCCGAAGAGCTCGCTTTCGAGCAGGGTGTCCGAGAGGGCGGCGACGTTCACGGCAAGAAAGGCCTTGTGCCGCCGGGGGGAGAGGTAGTGGATCCCCCGGGCGACGAGCTCCTTGCCCGTCCCGCTCTCTCCCGTGATCAGCACGGTCGAGTCGACGGGGGCGATCTGGACCACCCGCTGCAGTAGTTCGCGCATCGCCTCGGACTCGCCCACGATCCCGATCTGCTCCTGCAGCCGGCGCCGCTCTACCGTCCGCCGTCCCACCAGCGCCACCTCGGCGGGCTGGGGGTCGAGGGGACCGAAGGACTCCTCCGCCCCCAGACGCTCTCCCCGGCCGATGGCGTCCTCCCCGGAAAAGACGGTGAAGAGGGGGATCTCGAGCTCGTCGCGGGCGCGCAGGACCCACGGCTCCGCCTGGTCGCTCCCGGTCAGGACCAGGAGCGCGGGCTCCCGATCGCCGATCTCTCCCCGGCTCGGCAGGTGATCGGGGCCGGGCACGAGCTCAACCCGGAAGCCCTCCTCGCGGAAGGCCTCGCGCAGCGCCCCCGCCACGGGGAGCCGATGGGTCGAAATGAATACCGTGTCGCTCATGCCGTTCTTCTCTGCCTCATCGACGGATCGAGCCGTCCCGGTAGAAGGGGGGTCGGGTGACGGTGCCCGGGATCTCGCGGTCGCGGATCTGGACGGCGACCTCGGTGTCGGGGCTCGCGAGCTCCGTCGGAAGGTAGGCCAGCGCGATCCCCACCCCGAGCGACGGACTGAGGGTGCCCGAGGTGACCTCCCCGGCCCCCTCCCCATCGACGACCACCGGATAGCCCGGACGCGGGAAGCCCCGGCCCTCGAGCTGAATCCCGATGAGACGCCGCTTGAGCCCGCTCTGCTTCTGGGCCACCAGCGCATCCCGCCCGATGAAATCGCCTTCGCGGTCGAGCTTCACGATCCAGCCCAGCCCCGCTTCGAGGGCGGTGTGCTCCCGATCGAGGTCGTTTCCGTAGAGGGGATATCCCACCTCGAGCCGCAGCGAGTCGCGGGAGCCCAGCCCGCAGGGGATCAAGCCGTGATCCCGGCCCGCGTCCAGGAGCCGGCTCCAGACCCCGGGGGCCTCGTCGGCCGGGAGGTAGAGCTCGAAGCCGTCCTC
>SLBA01000168.1 GCA_007126575.1 Gemmatimonadota bacterium
CCCAGAAGGGATCGAAGTCGGAGAAGGCCGCGCGCTCGGGCGAGTAGTGGTTGGCCGAGCAGTAGTGGACGTCGGCGGTCACCCAGACCGTGTTGCGGATCCCCTCGCGCTGCATGAAGCTCAGCAGCTCGGCGACCTCGAGCTCGCGTCCGAGCGGCTCCCCGTCGTCGGCATTCGCCCAGGCCTCGTAGGTCCGCTGCCCGTCGCGCTGGCGGTCGGGCACGACGAGCCCGATCGGCATGTCGCTCGCCACGACCTTCCAGACCGCGTTGCTGGCCCGCAGGCTCTCCTTGAGCCACTGGAGCTGCGGGTCCCCCATCATGGCCGACTCCGGCGAGCGCTCCGTCTGGCGGTTCGGCGTGTTGGGCCCGCGGTAGCTGCGCAGGTCGATCACGAAGATCTCGAGCAGGGGGCCGTAGCTGAACTTACGGTAGATGCGGTCGTTGTCCTCGGGGTGCCGGCGGATGGGCAGAAACTCGAAGAGCGCCTTGTGCGCGCGGGCCGCCAGGAGCGAGGCGCTCTTCTCGGTATAGCGGTCGTCCCAGTCCAGCTGGTATCCCGGAAACCAGTTGTCGACGACCTCGTGGTCATCCCACTGGGCGATGACGGGCACCTGCGAGTGGAAGCGCTGCGAGTGCTCGTCGGCCAGGTAGTAGGCGAAGTTCCCGCGGAACTCGTCAAGCGATTCGGCGACCTTGGACTTGGCCTCGGTCATCCGGTTGCGCCAGATGGAGCCGTCGTCGAGCTCCACCTCTGGCTGGAGGGGCTGGTCGGCGTAAATGATGTCGCCCGAGTGGATGAAGACGTCGGGCTCCGCCTGCCGCATCGTCTCGTAGGTCAGGATTCCGCCCCGATCCGGGTCGATCCCCCATCCCTGGCCCACGCAGTCTCCCGAAAAGGCGACCCGGAGAGGCCTTCCGGGGGCTCCCCCGACCGCCGGGGCCGTCCGAAAGCGTCCGGTGAGCGGCTCGCTGAAGGTGCCCGGATGCCGAAGGCTCTCGAAGCGGGCCCGGTACACGATCTGTTCTCCCGCCGGAAGGCCTCCCAGATCGGCTCGAGCCGTGAAGCCCGTGCCCTCGAGCGCCGCCGAGCCCCGCACGGTACGCGCGTCACGGAAGGCGTCGTTCGTGGCCCACTCCACGTGAAGGCGTGCGGGGCGATCGCTGTGGCTCCAGATGAGCGCGCGGCCGTCGGTGACATCGCCGGTCTGGATCCCGCTGGGAAGCAGCGGGCGCAGGCGGGGGCTGGTGACGATCGCGGGAGCGCCGTCGGACGGGGTCCAGAGTCCGGAGGCGAGGCCGGCGCCCACGGCGAGCGAGGTTCCGAGAAAGTCGCGGCGGGTCAGCTTGGAGTCACTCACGGGGGGTCCTTTTCGGGAATGGCGGGACGCAGGCACCGTTGCGCGCGCACGTAA
This sequence comes from Gemmatimonadota bacterium, assembly GCA_007126575.1. Lineage (GTDB taxonomy): Bacteria > Gemmatimonadota > Gemmatimonadetes > Longimicrobiales > Gaopeijiaceae > SLBA01. The sequence continues at coordinate 1,415 of SLBA01000168.1, forward strand.
ATCTAGAGTACTGTATGCAACTTGAGGCCACAAGTCGGATCCAGATCCTGATACCAAGACGAAGCGAGGACGCATGACGGGCGAGACGATCTTCATCGACGGACGCTGGCGCGGAGCCGAGAGTGGCGAGACCCTCCCGGTGATCGACCCCAGCACCGGCAAGGCCTTCGGGGCGCTGGCGAGGGGGGGCGCGGCCGAGGTCCACGACGCGGTGCACGCCGCCCGTCGGAGCTTCGAGAGGAGCTGGGTGGGCGTCTCGCCGATCGAGCGGGGACGGATCCTGACGCGGCTCTCGCAGCGGATCGCCGAGGAGCACGACCGGCTGGCCGACCTCGAGGCGAGGGACGTGGGCAAGCCCCTGGCGCAGGCCGAGGCCGACATCCGGGCCCTCTCGCGGTACTGCGAGTTCTACGGGGGCGCCGCCGACAAGCTCCACGGCGAGACCCTCCCCTACGAGGCCGGCTACACGGTCATGGCGCTGCGCGAGCCGCTGGGGGTCACGGCGCACATCATCCCTTGGAACTACCCCGCGCAGATGTTCGGACGCTCCGTGATCGCCTCGCTGGCCGCCGGAAACGCGACAGTGATCAAGCCGGGTGAAGATGCCTGCCAGGCCGTACTGGCCGTGGCGCAGCTGGCGCACGAGGTCGGGCTCCCCGCGGGGGTGCTCAACGTCGTGACCGGGCTGGGGGACGAGGCGGGCGATGCCCTGGCCCGTCACCCCGAGGTCGACCACATCTCCTTCACCGGATCACCCCAGACAGGCACCCTGGTCCAGCAGGCGGCGGCCGAACACAACTGCCCGGTAACGATGGAACTCGGGGGCAAGTCGCCGCAGATCGTCTTTTCCGACGCGAAGGCCGAGTCGATGATGGCGACCCTCTACAACGCCTGCGTCCAGAACGCCGGGCAGACCTGCTCGGCCGGGAGCCGGATCCTGATCCAGGAGGACCGCTTCGACGAGATCGTCTCGGAGCTCGGGCAGCGCTTTGCGCATACCCGGCTGGGGCCCGCCCTCGAGAACCCGGACTGCGGCCCCCTGATCTCGGCCCGCCAGCACGAGCGGGTCTCGGCCATGCTCGAGGAGGCCCATTCCGAGGGCCTCACCTCGCAGGGGCGCGCCACCCTCGCGGACTCGATCCCCTCGGGCGGCTTCTACGTACGGCCCGAGATCTTCGCCCCGGTGGATCCGGAGCACCCCCTCACCAGGCGCGAGGTCTTCGGGCCCGTGCTGGTCGCCACCCCCTTTCGGGACGAGGACGAGGCGATCCGGCTGGCGAACCATTCCGAGTACGGGCTGGTGGCCGGGGTCTGGACGTCTGACGGAGGCCGGCAGCTGCGCATGAGCCGGGCGCTGAACTGCGGGCAGGTGTTCGTGAATTGTTACGGAGCCGGCGGCGGCGTGGAGTTACCCTTCGGGGGCACCAAGCGCTCCGGCTTCGGTCGCGAGAAGGGCATGGAAGGCCTCAAGAGTTTCACCCGAATCAAGACGGTGGCGATCCATCATGGTTGACCTGACGAAGTGGAGCTGGCTCCTGCTCCTGGTCCCGATCCCCATCCTGGCCCAGGACACCCCGACCCCCCTGCCCTCTACGAGCGCCGAGCACGTGATCCTGATCTCGGTCGACGGGCTCCGTCCGGAGTTCTACCTGGACCGGACCTGGCCCGCCGCCATGATGCAGCGCATGGCCAACGAGGGGATCGCGGCCGAGGCCGTGCGCGGCGTCACCCCCACGGTGACCTATCCCTCGCACACGACGCTGGTGACCGGGGCCCTGCCGGCGCGCCACGGGATCGTGCACAACCGGCCCTTCGAGCCGGGGGGAGCCACGGGCGCCTGGTACGTGTGGGCGGACAGCATCCGGGTCCCCACGCTCTGGGATGCGGCGACCGATGCGGGTCGCACCAGCGCCGGGATCTCGTGGCCCGTCAGCGTGGGGGCGAGCATCACCTGGAATATCCCCGAGTTCTTCTCCTTCACCGGTCAGGAGGGTGACCTCACCGGGCCCCCGGCGCAGACCTTCGCCCTTCGCAGCGCCGTCACCCCCGAAGGCCTGCTCGAAGAGATCGAGGCCGAGTCGCTGGGCCCCTTCCCCGACTTCTACTGGGGCCGCAACCGGTCGCGCGAGGATGTGACCGGCACGATGGCGGGACACCTGATCGAGAAGTACCAGCCGAACCTGATGTTCATCCACCTGACGCAGACCGACTGGCACCAGCATCGGCGCGGCCGGGAGCATGACGAGGTCCGCCTGGCCGTGGCCGCCGTGGACCGGGCGATCGCGAAGATGGTCGAGGCCTCGTTGCGTGCGGGCACCCTGGAGCGGACCGCCTTCGTGGTCACCGGGGATCACGGCTTCGTGAACGTGAACAC
>SLBA01000159.1 GCA_007126575.1 Gemmatimonadota bacterium
CCGGGCCGCTAGCCGGGATCGTTGCGGGGCTGGAGTGGGCGGCGCCTCGCCCCCTGCTGGTGCTCGCCGTGGACATGCCCCGTGTGGAGCCTGGATTTCTGCGGCGGTTGCTGCGGGAGGCCGGCGACCCGGACGCACGCGATCCGGCCTCCCGGGACCGACCCTCCCGATCCGAAATCACCCCTGGCGTGGCTCCACTCGACCGGGCCACACTTTCCGAAATTATCCCGGGCGTGGCCCCGCGTGTCCGGGGTACTGACGGGGTTGAGCGGTGGGAGCCCCTGTGCGCGGTCTACCCTGCCGAGGCGCTCCCCGAGGCCCGCCGCCGACTGGCGCTCGACGACCCCCGGGAGCGCTCCCCCACCGCCCTGCTCGACGCACTACACGCGGCGGGCCTCATCCGTGCCTGCCCGGCGACCGCCGCAGAGGCGGCATCGCTGCAGAGCTGGAACACCCCGAGCGATCTCCCCGAAGCAGACGGATGATTGCAGCGTGAACGCTGCAATCCTTTTTTTGTGTGCCTTCCCGGAGGCTGATCGAAGCATGGTCCCGCCTTGAGGTGGCCATAAGCTTTCGTTCGGGGTCGGTATCACCCTGAGGTCGGGTTCGGATCGACCGACCCATCACCGATCGGTACGTATCTGGAAGGGGGCAAGTGGCGGTGGCCAGAGAACCTGGGGCTCTCGATGGTACGAGGAGGTATCGAAACCGGGGTTCGGTCCGGCAGAGTGGGATTGTGCCCGAGGGTGGGAAATTGCCTGACCAGCGGGGCTCACGGACGGTCCGAACCCTTCAAGCAAGCGATTTTCGACGGTGCGTGGGGGATTGGGGGTGCTATATGTCCCCAACTCTTCGAGGGCGCGGGTGGATTCGGAACGCTTGGAGGGTTTGTGACAATAATTCCCCCCTATCCTTCAGGCGGCCATGGATTTGGCTCCGTTGGAGAGTTCGTGCCAGAGCAACCGACCGGCTGGAACCGTCGGGTCGGCCAACCAGCGGGGCCCCTTCAGCGCCATGCAGGTGCGGCCCTGCACGGGCCCGCGAGTCCGGTCCCGCACGGGCCCGCGAGTCCGGCCCTGAACGGGCCCGCGAGTCCGGCCCTGCACGGGCTTGCGAGTCCGGTCCTGCACGGGCCCTCGGGTGCGGCCCTGAACGGGCCCGCCAGTCCGGCCCTGCACGGGCTTGCGAGTCCGGTCCTGCACGGGCTCACCAGTCCGGACCTGCAAGGGTCTGCCCGTGCGGTCCTGTATGGGCTCACCGGTCCGGCCCTGCTTGGCCCGGTCGGCTCCAACCCCGAGCTCACCCGGCCACCCTGAACGCGGCCGCCCCCCGATGAGCCGTCAGACGGAAGACCGGATCGCAGGGCTGGCGGCGCGTCAACACGGGATCGTCACGAGAGCGCAGTTGCTCGCGTCAGGGTTGTCGCCTCCGGCCATTCGACATCGGGTGAGAGGTGGCCGGCTATGCCCTCTCCACCGGGGTGTCTACCGCGTTGGACCGATCCAGGCACCGCACGCTCGGGAAATGGCGGCGGTGTTGGCGGGGGGACCCGGGGCATTGCTCAGCCATCTGTCGGCCGCGGTCCTGCACGGATTGATGAAGGCTCCCAGGCCCTGGACCAACCGAGGAAACGCGAGCGAACGCTCAATCGGCAATTCACGTCCTCCGGCCCGTCGCGCCGAACGCCGCCCACGAGGTCAGTCCGGCAGGGCCGGCCCAACCGGGCGCTCCCGCAGCCCGGCTGTGCAGCCTGTGGACATCACGATTCCTGCTGACCGGAACGTCTTGCGACCCGGAATACGGGTGCACCGGACCGCCAGCCTGGATCCCGACGAGCGGATGGTAGTCGGTGGGGTGCCCATCACGACGCCCGGTCGAACGCTGATGGACATGACGGTCAAGGTCGGGATCCGGGAACTGGAAACCATGGTCGCCCGCGCTCAACGGGCCGAGATCCTGGATGAGGACAGGCTGTTCGCCATGCTCGAACGCTACCGTGGACGACCAGGGATCGCCGCTCTTCGGGCCGTCATGGAGATCCCGGGAGGTCCCGCCATGATCCGCTCCGAGGCGGAGTCCCGGTTTCTGGCGCTCGTTCGCAAGGCCGGCCTTCCGACCCCGCGCGCCAATCTGAAGGTCGGTCGCTACGAGCTCGACTTCTTCTGGCCCCACGAAAGGATCGCGGTCGAGGTCGACGGCTACGGCTACCACTCCTCCCGAACGCGTTTCGAGGGCGACCGCCGGAGAGACGCATGGCTGAACGCCCGCGGTTTCAAGGTCATTCGGCTTTCGTGGCGCCAGATCGTCGAGAGCCCCGTGCCCACGATCGTGCAGGTAGGCCAGGCCCTCGCCAAGGCCGGCCGGTAGCTCCCGAACGACGGAGAGGCCTCCCGGAGGCTGGGTTGCCTCGAAAGACCTCTCCGGTCAGGGATGGTGCGCTGGGTAGAAATCGGTCGTGCGTCACGCAGGACGCTGCGTTCCGGACGGGGTCGAGCATGCACTGTCCGGCCAAGTCGCAAGTCCGGTGGGGAGGGGCGAGGTATCGGCCAGCGTGAGCGATGCGCCGCACGGAATGTCGAATGCCACGCCCGGTCAGCCCTGCGTGCAGATCAGCCCCGTGTACGCGACCGAGATGTCCCCATTTCCATCTCGCGGCGGGCGACCTTCCTGCTCGGCCGCTTCCAGGTCCGCGAAGTCGAGCTCGAGCGTCCCCTCGACATCGATCGTTCCGAGCGCACCCTCCCAGGCACCCTGACCCCGCACGATACGGTAGGAGTTCACGAGGGTGTAGATGGGCGGATCCAGGGGGATCTGGAACCCTCGGTCCTCGGTGTCGAAGGAGTCGACGGGCTCCGTTCCGGGCGGCGAGGTCACGAACCGGTGCTGGGTGGCGAGCCGGATCACCCCGCCCTCCATGAGGGTGGTCTGCGGGGGCGCGATGTTGAAGGTGATTCCCTGAAGGGATCCGGTCACCTGCGAGGCATCGAGGACGTTTCCGACGATGTTTCCGGCGATCTCACGGCAGTCCCAGGCATCCTCTTCGACCGCGGTGGGGGAGTCGCTTCCGCACGCCACCGGGGTGAGAATCGCCAGGGCGGTCAGAGAGAGAACGACGCGCTTGTGGTTGAACATGGGTTGGGTCTCCCAGCTACGGAGTGGTGGAGGATTCGGGGGGCGCCGGGTCGCTTGTCTTGTCCGACGACCCCGAAATGCGAATGTTGTCGGAAGGACCGGCCGCGGACCGGACGATCGTCATCAGCTCCTCCTCGGTGACGAAGGTCCTTTTCGTGCCGGTGTCGAGGTGTTCGACGACCCCTCGGATCTCCTCTCCTCCAACCGCCGAGATCGGTCGGTGCAGCCGGAGCATGAGATAGGTGAATCGATCCATGGCGCTCAGGGGTGAGGGGAACGGAATGGGGCTGGCCCGAACGAACAGACCCAAGCTCGGCAGCGTCCGCCATCCGGGCGTTATCTGGCCGTTAACCGACCGCCGACCGCTTCCGACCCCTACCCGATGCAGGCGTCGACCATGAGCGACCCCGAGGTGGGCCAGGTCCGGTTGCGCACGCTGGGCGGGCTCGAGGCCACCCGCGACGGCGCCGAGATCCTGACGGGCCGCCGCAAGCTGCTGGGGCTTCTCGCCTACCTCGATGCCCGGGGTCCCGAGGCAGTCCGGCGGGAAGAGGTGGCGGACGCCTTCTGGGGGGACAGCGGAGAGGAGAAGGCCCGCCGCTCCCTCCGGCAGGCGATCCATCACCTGAGGGCCGAGTTGGGCGAGATCATC
>SLBA01000031.1 GCA_007126575.1 Gemmatimonadota bacterium
GGCGGCCTCGAGCAGCGCCTCGAAGGGCAGCGGATTCAGCCAACGCAGATCCATCACGTCGACCGGGATGCCCCGGTCGGCCAGGATCCGCTGCGCCTGCAGGCTCATCCGGAGACCGTTCGCGTAGCTGACGAGCAGAATTTCGGCATCAGGCGCGTGGGGAGCTTGGGGCGCGTGGAGGGTGTCGGGCGCATCGGAGGGGTCGGGCGCGCTGGGCGCTCGGGGCGCGTCGGCCCCCTCGCGCCCCTCGGAGGGATCGACCGAGGTAGCGAGGTCGAGGGCGGCGGCGCGGTAGATCGCCACCTCGCCGGGCAGGAGCGCCTCGCCGGGCGCCGGGTGATCCGAGAGCCAGAGCCCGTCGCCCTCCTCGTGCAGATCCTTCTCGTGGTAGAGGGCGATGGGCTCCAGAAAGACCACTACCCGCCCGCACTCCGCCGCCGCGGCCAGGCATCCCCGCAGCATGCGCACCGCGTCGTCGCCCCGCGCGGGGCAGGCCAGGATCAGCCCCGGAATGTCGCGCAGCGCCCCGATCGAGTGGTCGTTGTGGAAGTGCCCGCCGAAGCCCTTCTGGTAGGCGAGCCCCGCCACCCGCACCACCATCGGGTTGCGAAACTGGTCATTGCTGAAGTACTGCAGCGAGGCGGCTTCGCCCCGGAGCTGATCCAGGGCGTTGTGGATGTAGGCCAGGTACTGGATCTCGGGCACCGGGAGCAGCCCGGCCAGCGCGGTCCCCTGCGCCACCCCCAGGATCGTGGTCTCGTCGAGCAGCGTATCGACCACGCGCCCCACCCCGAAGCGCTTCTGCAACCCGGCGGTCACATAGTAGACCCCGCCCTTGCGACCGACGTCCTCGCCGAAGACCAGGATCTCGGGGCGCCGCAGCATCTCGTCGGCCAGTGCGGCACTCAGGTGCGCCGCCATCGTCCGCTTGACCGGGTTCCGGATCTCTTCGGGGAGCTCGGCGCCCCAGAAGGCTCTCCGGCGCTCCATCGCCACCCCCCCCTCGGCCGCGGCGCGCACCCGTTTCTCGTCCCAGGGCGCCATCGGTCGCATCACCTCGTCGGCCGACTCGAGGGACCGGAGCCCGGCCGCCTCCTCGCCCGCGGCCTGCACCCGCTCGCGGGCACTCTCGACGATCTCGGCGAGCTCCCCCGGCGTCGCGGCCCCCTCTTCGATCAGCCGCCGTGCATTGGCCAGGAGCGGATCGCGCGCCTCGCCGGCCTCGATCTCGGCCATGCTCCGGTAGGCCAGTTCGATGTCGCTTCCGGCGTGCCCCCAGAGCCGCTGGGTCGCGAGCCGCAGAAAGACGGGCAGCCGCCGGGTCCGGCACAGGTGCACGGCCTCTTCGACCACGTCCCAGATCTCGTCGATCGAGCCCTCGGCGTCGAAGTAGCGCAGGTAGCGCATCGCGCCGAAGCTCTCGCGGATCCAGCGCGGCGGGGTGTCGACCGAGATCCCCAGCCCGTTGTCCTCGCACACGAAGAGGATCGGCATGGGATTGCCCCGCCGCAGCGCGTAGCGCGCCGAGTTGATCCCCGTCAGCGCAGTGGCATGGTTGGCCGACGCGTCGCCGAAGGAGCACATCGCGATCGCATCTTCGGGGAGGTCCATCCGCGCTCGATCGAGGGTCAGGGCGTCGTCGGGCACCGCGAGCTGGGCCGCCTCGCCAGCCGGGGCGTGGGCCAGCCTGCGGGCGCGCCCCAGGGCGAAGGCCATCCCCACCGCCTTGGGCAGGTGCGAGGCGATCGTGCTCGTCTGTGGCGGCACCCACAGCCGCCGGCTCCCCCACACCTTGTGCCGCCCCTGGCTGATCGGGTCGTCGCGGCGTGCGCAGATCGACAGGAGGGTGTCGCGCACCGGATCCACCTCGGGGTCCTGCCGGGAGCGGGCCATCATGAAGCCGCCCGCCCGGTAGTGAAGGAAGCACGGATCGGTGAGCCGCAGCTGCGCACCCAGCACCGCGTTCTGCTCGTGGCCCGCACTCGAGATCGTGTAGAAGCTGCGCCCCGTGGCCTTGAGCCGCCGCGCCTCGACATCGATGGCGCGACTCGTGACCTGGTCCTCGAAGAGCGCGACCGCGGCGCGAGCGGTGAGGGTACTTCCGGTCCTGAGGGGGTCGTCGGGGGCGAGCCGATGGGCGGCCGGAGAGGCCTCCTCCAGGAAACGATCGAGCTGAGCTTGGACGAGGGCGACACGATCGGTGGCCACGGCGTTGGACCTCCTGGGGGGGTTCGGGAGCGAAAGTGGCGGGAAGCTATCAGCCCCGGGGGACCGATGTCGAGGCCAGGGGCCCCCTCGGGAGCGGCGCGGGCCCGGCGTCCCCTTTGCGAACTGCGAGCGGGGCGGGTAGTGTGAGGGGATTCCCGACAGCGTGTGCCGGTCCCGTCCGCCCGACGGGCCGACTCCCCCTCCAGCCCCCGATGGCCTCATGATCCGACTCCTGGCGCGTCCACTGACCCTTGCGACTTCGGCCCTCATCCTGATCGCCCTGGGCGCCTGCGAGCCGGCCGAACCGGAGCCGGACACCACCGAGGTATCTCCCTATGAGACCCCGGCAGACATCGATCCGCCCGCGGCGATCCGGCCCGAGGTCTCGGGGGTGCACGGGGCCGTGGTGGCGGGGCACCCCCTGGCGGCGGCCGCCGGATACGAGGTGCTCCGGCAGGGGGGGAACGCCGTCGACGCGGCGGTCACGATGGCCGCTGTGCTCGCGGTGGTGCGGCCCCACATGAACGGGGTCGGGGGCGACGCCTTCGCGCTCTTCTACGACGCGGCTTCGGGCGAGGTGCGGGCGCTGAACGGCTCGGGGCGGGCCGCGGCTCTGGCCACCCCGGAGTTCTTCGCCGAGCGGGAGCACGAGTCGATGCCCGGCTCCGGGGCGCTGGCGGTGACGGTGCCGGGCGCGGTGTCGGCGTGGGCCGCGGCGCTCGAGAGGTCCGGGACGATCTCGCTGGACCAGGCCCTGCGGCCCGCGGTTCGATTGGCCGAGGAGGGCTTCGTGGCGACCCACACCCTCGCCGAGGACCTCGAGGACGTGAGCGGGCTCAACGAGGCCGGCCAGTCGATCTACGCACCCGGAGGAGAGGCGCTCCGGGCCGGACAGCTCCTGCGGAACCCCGCGCTCGCCGGAGCGCTGCGGCGAATCGGCACCGTGGGTCCGGGGGCGCTGTACGGGGGTGAGGTCGGCGAGGCCCTGGTGGAGTTTCTCGAGGCCGAGGGGAGCCCGCTCCGGATCGAGGACTTCGCCGCGCACGAGGCGGACTGGGTCACGCCCGCGGGCGTCGACCTGCTGGGGCGCCGGATCTACACGGTGCCCCCGAACAGCCAGGGGATCGCGGTGCTGCAGACGCTGGGGATCGCCGCGGCGCTCGGGCTCGAGGGGAAGAGCTCGCTCTCGCCGGGGATGATGCACGAGCTGCTCGAGGCCCGCAAGCTCGCCTTCGCCGATCGCGACCGCTGGGTGGCCGACCCCGAGACGGATCCGGCGCCCCTGGACCGCCTCCTCGACCCGGGATACCTGGCGGAGCGGGCCGCCCTGATCGCCGATGAGGCCGTAGAGGAGCGGGAGGCCGGCTTCGACGACGCCTTCGACGACGATGATGCGGCCGAGGGAGACGGCGACACCGTCTACCTGATGGCGGTCGACTCCGAGGGCAATGCGGTGAGCTGGATCCAGAGCCTCTTCTCGAGCTTCGGGTCCGGGCTGGTCGATCCCA
>SLBA01000037.1 GCA_007126575.1 Gemmatimonadota bacterium
CGGTGGGTCCCCCGCACGCTCCCGGGGGGGCGAATCGACCCTGCCCTCCACCCCGGATTTCCCCTGGATCCAGAGGGTCGGGGCCTCGGGGCTCTGGAAGACCCGTCGGGTGGGATCCAGTCGGGCACGGGGGTCGAGCACGACCCGCACCGGATCGGGTCCGGCCACCTCGCGGACCGTGAGCCGAGGATCATCGGACGCCACGGTGCCGGCCCCGACCACCACCGCCTGACTGAGCGCCCGGAGGCGATGCAGCCGCCGGATGTCGTCGGGTCCGGTGACGTAGTGCGAGTGCCCCGATTCTGTGGCGATCCGGCCGTCGAGGCTCTGACCCAGCTGCCCCACCACCCAGGAGCGACGGCGCTCGAGGGGGGCGAAGAGCTCGGAGAGGGGGTCGGCGTCCGGCGTCATTCGAGGCGATCCAGGGGGAAGCGCCGGGCGTCGCGGATCACGTCGGCGATTGCCGCGCCGTAGTGGCCGACGAGCAGGGCTCCCGCCTCGGGAGTGGCGAGGGTGGGATCTCCGGTCACCCCGCTCGAGCTCAGGTCGCCTGCCCGCCAGGCGAAGGGAACCGCACCCTGGGGGCCGATCCGAGAGCCCGAGGCCTCGAGCTCTTCGCCGAGCGACCGCTCCGGAGCGGCCCGATCCATCTGCACCAGATCGGGCCGGAGATGCAGCATCATCGAGGTCTCGACGGCCCCCCCGTGCAAGCCGTGCCGCCACTCGGCATCGGGGAAGGGGAGCGAGTCGGGGCGGGGAAGGCGCGGGTAGTACAGCTTCACGACCAGCATCTGGTGGTCGTTCCGCAGCCGCAGGGCCGCCCGCTCGATCACTCCCTGGTTTCCGCCATGGCTGTTGCTGACGAGGAGCCGGCGGATCCCGGTCTGCGCCACACCGGCGCCGATCTGCACCAGGGTGTCTTCGAGGAGGTCTCCCGGCAGGCTCAGCGTTCCCGGGATTCCGTCGTGCTCCGGACTCGTGCCGACCGCCAGCGGGGGGAGCACTCGGACCGGAACCTCGGGGTCGAGCCCCCGAAAGGCCTCCCCGATCAACCCCAGCCCGATCTCGAGATCGGTCGAGAGCGGCAGGTGCGGGCCGTGCTGCTCGATGGCGGCGAGCGGGAGGACGACCACGGGGTCCGATGCGGCGAAGCGGCCAAGCTCGGGCGAGGTCAGGTCCTGCCAGAGCGGTGGCGACGGGGGCGTGCGGGAGGTGGGCATGGGGCGGGGACGCACCCTCGGGGAGTGGGTCACGGAGGATGGGGCGTACGACGAAAGGCAACGTACCGATCTCGCCGAGGGTCGGGCAAGGAGCCGATCGACCGGGGGGCCCGGAGCGTGCGAGGGCCGGGGGCGACGCCTGCGGGGGATCCGGGGCTCGGGTTAGATTGTGCCCATGGCGACCTCTGACGCGACTCCTGACCCGACCTCCGACCTGACGTCCGATACGATGTCCGACCCCACACCGACACCCGAACGCGACTCTACGCTCGCGGCCCGGATCCGGGCGGCCGCCGATCTGCTGGAGCGGATCGCCGAGGACCGCGCGCTTCTGGCCGAGGTCTCGAAGGAGGACCAGCGGCGGCTGATCCATGCGGCGGGCGAGGTCTGGACTCCGGACACGGCGCAGCGCCGCGTGCTGACGAAGGCGCTGGCGAAGAAGCGCAAGGAGCAGGCGCGGGAGGAGGAGGAAGCCGCCCTGAACCAGACCGGGATCCGGACGCTCAGGCGCAAGCCCACCTTCACCACGCCGAACATCTATCCGCCCTCGCTGCCCGGCGAGGTCGAGCCCGCGGAGCATGAGGAGTCGGCCGGGGACGTGGCTGGGATCGAGGTGGGTGCCGACGCGGACGACGCCCCCGAGGTGGGACGACAGCACTGCTACGTCTGCAAGGAGCCGTTCCACGAGCTGCATCATTTCTACGACCAGCTCTGCCCCCCCTGCGCGGCGCTGAACTACCGCAAACGGGGGGAGCTGGCCGATCTCTCGGGACGGGTCGCGCTCCTGACCGGGGGGCGGGTGAAGATCGGCTACCAGGCGGGGATCAAGCTGCTGCGCTCGGGGGCGGAGCTGATCGTCACGACCCGGTTTCCGCGCGATGCGGCGGCGCGCTATGCGCAGGAAGCCGACTTCGAAGCGTGGTCGGACCGACTCGAGATCCATGGGCTCGACCTGCGGCACACCCCGAGCGTCGAGGCCTTCTGCACCGAGATCATGCGGACCCGGGAGCGCCTCGACTTCATCATCAACAACGCCTGCCAGACGGTGCGTCGCCCGCCCGAGTTCTACGAGCACATGATGGAGGGCGAGAAGGCGGCGCTCGAGGGGCTTCCCGAAGAGGTGAAGCGGCTGTTGGGGGGATTCGAGGGGCTGCGGGGGCACAGCCTGCTTCCGAGCGGCGCGGTTTCGGGGGTCGATGACCGGGATCCCATCGCGGCGCCGGGGCTCACGCACGCGGCCATCCTCTCGCAGATCCCGCTGCTCCCCGAGGAGCGCGAGGCCCAGCGAGCCCTCTTTCCCGAGGGTCGGCTGGACCAGGACCGGCAGCAGATCGACCTGCGCGCGAAGAACTCCTGGCGGATGCTCATGGACGAGGTGCCGACGGTCGAGCTCCTCGAGGTCCACCTGATCAACGCGGTGGCGCCCTTCGTTCTGAACGCACGGCTGAAGCCGCTGATGCTGCGCGCGGGGAGCCGGGATCTGCACATCGTGAACGTGTCGGCGGTCGAGGGGCAGTTCTATCGCAACGCCAAGACGACCCGGCATCCCCACACGAACATGGCCAAGGCCGCGCTGAACATGATGACGCGGACGGCCGCGACCGACTATCACAACGACGGGATCCACATGAACGCGGTGGATACCGGCTGGGTGACCGACGAGGACCCCGAGGCGATCGCGGCGCGCAAGACCGAGGTCCACCGATTCCATCCTCCCCTGGACATCGTGGACGGGGCGGCCCGGATCGTGGATCCCATCATCGAAGGGTTCAACACGGGCTCCCATGTCTGGGGCCAGTTCCTGAAGGACTACGCCCCGACCGACTGGTAGGAGCGGCAACTGGCCGGGCTCCGGGGCACCGGAGCGAAGATCTGCGACATGCAGGCATGATTCCGCGACGTAGATGCTAACGACCGGTCGTTGCGTGGGGATATTCTAAAGCTGGGTATTGGTTTTCATCTACTCAGTGGCCAGGAGTTCTCATGCTTTCTGCACGGCGGGATATCGTTTTCACGGCCTTCCTTCTGCTCGCCGCGGGGTGTATGGACTCGAGCAGTCCCACCGACGCACCCCTCCTGTTCCCCCTCGAGCTGGCGGAGTCGAAGATCTCGGATGGGAGTGTCGAAGGGGGCAATCCTCATTTCTACTGGCTGCCTCCGGCCGCCTCGCAGCCGAATGCCACGGGGACCCCGAACATGGCGCTCCTGCCGGCCGTCGTAGTGCGGGTGTGCGAGGGCGAGGAGCTCTGTCAGTCGCCGGTCTTCGACCCGAACGGCTCGAATACGGCGGTGGCGGAGTTCACCGACGACTCGGGAACCGGATCCGCGTTGGTCACCATCGGTGACGAGCACTACCAGGTCGACTGGAAGACGAGCGAGACCAACTCGGGCGAGTCCCTGGCGGGTCAGACCGTTCGGGTGTGGGTCCTGCTGGGCAAGCTGCCGGTCGAAGAGCAGGTC
>SLBA01000166.1 GCA_007126575.1 Gemmatimonadota bacterium
CACGAAGGGCATCTGGAAGACCAGGAGTCCGAGCAGAACTCCCACCGTCGACATGATCACCGACGTCAGAATGATGATCGGCTTCACCACGGAATTGAACTGGGAGATCAGGATGAACGCCATGAGCATGAGTGCGATCATGAAGGCCACACTCAGGAAATCCTGCGCATCCCCCTGGTCCTCGAGCTGACCGGTGTAGCGCATCTGGTATCCGACGGGAAGCGAGTTGGTCTGAAAGTCCGCCAGCGCCTCCTGCACTTCGGCGAGCACGGCGTTCGAGTTGAACCCCGCCCGGACCTCGGACGACACGGTCGCCATCCGGTCCATGTCCTTGCGTCGGATCGAGCCGAGCCCGTCCTGAACATCCCATCGTGCCACCGAAAGGAGTGGCACCTGCGCACCTCCCTCGGTCACGACGACGAGCTCCTCGAGAGCCGACAGCTCGTCTCGGTACCGCTCGGCCAGACGAACCACGATATCGTACTCGTCGTTGCCCGTGCGGAACTTGGCGGCGTCGACCCCCTGGATCGCTCCCCGGACGGCGTTTCCGACCTCGGCCGTCGAGAGGCCGTAGAGGGACGCGCGCTCCCGGTCTACGGTCACCGAGAGCTCGGAGCGAGCGTCATCCATGTCGGACTCGAGACCCACCAGGCGGTTCGAGACCGGAGAGTCGCGGATGATCGCGAGGATCTCGTCGGCCAGCGCCTTCAGAGTCCCCGGGTCCTCGCCCGAGATCTCGATGTTGACCGGGGGCCCCCCGGGCGGGCCCATCTCGGGAGCGTCGACACGAATCTCGGCGCCCGCCAGATTCGCGCCCACCGAGCGCTGAAGGTTCGCGAGGGTCTCGAAGGAGTCCTGCCTGCGATCCTGATATTCGAACATGGCCAGGGTGATCCTGGCCTCGTTCTCGGCCGAGGATCCCCCCATCATCATGTTACCGCCCCCTCCCCCGACCGTGGTCACCATCGATTCCACGTCGTCGAAGCCGGCGATCTCGCTCACCTCGGCTTCGATCCGGCGGGTGAGCCCGTCGACCACCGACGCCCGCGTGCCGACCGGACCCTCGAGATCGACGAACAGCTGCGAAGGCGGCACGTTCTCGGGAAAGAACTCCACGCCATGGTTGAGCGGGATGAAGAGCGCGAAGGTCCCGACCAGCAGAACCGCACACCCGCTCATCACGAGCCAGCGCGTCCGGAGCGCATACCGCAGGCTGGTCTCGTAGCGGCGCAGGATGGTGGGGAGCCCACGGCTCTGGAATGCACGGGCCATCCGGTCGAGGACGAATCGATGGAGCAGATACAGGCCCACCACCGTGACCACCAGGAGGATCGCGGTCAGCACGTTGACCAGGGCCATGCCCACGAAGAGGACCAGCACCAGTCCACCGATCGTCAGGCGGGCCGTCTTCGTCATCGGCGGGGGCTTTCGGTCGTCAGGACGCAGGAAGATCGCGCAGATCGTGGGCACGATCACCAGCGCTACGAAGAGCGAGGACGAGAGCGTCACGATCAGGGTGATGGGGAGGTACTTCATGAACTCCCCGGTCACATCGGGCCAGAAGAGGAGCGGAGCGAAGGCGGCCAGCGTCGTGGCCGTCGCGGCGATCACGGGCCACGCCACCTCGCCGGTGGCCTTCACCGACGCCATCCCGGGGGACCAGCCCTCTTCGACGAACCGGTAGATGTTCTCGACGATCACGATCGCGTTGTCGACCAGCATGCCCAGAGCCAGGATCAGGCTGAAGAGCACCACCATGTTCATGGTGATCCCGAGCGCCGAGAGGACCACGAAGGAGAGGAGCATCGAGGTGGGAATCGCGATCGCGACGAAGGCGGCGGTCCGAACCCCCAGGAAGAAGAGGAGCACCGCCAGGATCAGGAGCAGGCCCGAGATGATGTTGTTCTCGAGCGAGCTCACCATCTGGTAGATGTCGCGGGACTGGTCCGAGGTGATCGAGACCTGCGTGGTGGGGGGGAATCCCGCCTCCATCTCGGCGATGATCGCCTTCACGTCTTCGGCGGCGTCGATGATGTTCTCGCCGGCGCGCTTCACCACGTCGAGGGTCACGACCGGGGTGCCGTTCAGCCGCGCGAAGGTGGTGCGCTCGGCGAACCCGAACTCCACATCGGCCACGTCGCGGATGTAGATGGCCCGGCCACCCACGGTGCTCACGACCAGCTCCTCGATGATCGAGGGGTCCACGAACTCACCATCGACCCGCACCAGGTAGTTGATCGAGCCCACCTCGATCGATCCCCCGGGGATGTTCACATTTTCGTTGCGAATCGCGTCGACTACGTCGCTGATCGCGAGGCCGTAGAACTTGAGGCGGTTCAGGTCGACATCGACCTTCACCTCGCGCTCCAGACCGCCCCTGAGATCGACCCGAAGGACCGAGGGAAGCTGCTCGAACCGGTCCTGGAGCTGCTCGCCCAGCTCCTTCAGACGGACCAGGCCGTACTCTCCGGCCAGGTTCACCTGCATGATCGGGATCTCCGAGATATCGAACTCGACGATGCTCGGTTCCTCGGCATCGGAAGGGAGGTCCGGCCGGGCCAGATCGACCTTCTCGCGCACCCGCTGCAGCGCCTCGTCCATATCCATCGAGGTCGTGAACTCGACCATGATGCTCGAGTAGCCCTCGACCGAAGTCGACGTCATCTCGCGAACATCCGAGATCCGGTTCAGCTCGTCTTCGAGCACCCGGGTGACCAGCGTCTCCATGTCGGCCGGAGACACCCCCGGGTATACGGTGTTCACCGCAATCAGGGGAATCGCGATCTGAGGCGACGACTCCTTCGGAATCGTGTTGTAGGCGAAGAGCCCGGCGATCGTCACGAAAAGGAAGAGCATGACGACGCTGACCCGATGCCCGACCGAGAAGCTCGTCGGACCGAACTCCTTGAAGCGGTCCAGGAACTCGCGGTCATCCTCGGGGATGCGGGGAGGAGTCACGAGTCTCCTCCGACGACACGCACCCGGTCCCGGTCGGAGACCCGCTGCTGGCCCACGACGATCAGACGGTCACCGAAGTCGAGCCCCTCTTCGACCACGGCCCGATTCCCCTGGGTGGGCCCCAGGGTCAGGGGGCGCACCTCGGCCACGGTCCCCTCGCTCCCCTCTGCGACCACGAAGGCCACGAAACCCTCTTCGGTACGTACGATCGCATCCTGGGGGATCACGACGACGCCCTCGAACTCCCGCCGGCTGACCTCGACGTTGGCGACCATCTCCGGCTTGAACAGTCGGGCGGGATTGGCGAGCACCACCTCGATCGCGAAGGTTCGGTTGCCCGGGTCGACCGTGGAGCCGACGTAGGTGATCGGGGCACGGTGAGCCTCTCCCCCGAGGGCATCGAAGTGCACTCGGGCTTCGACACCCCGCCGGACATCGCCGGCGAAGCGTTCGGGGACTCCAGCCGAGATCTTGACCGGATTCACCTGGACGATACGGGCGACGGGCGTGCCCGATGCCACACTCGTGCCGATCTCGACGTACCGATCCTCGAGCACGCCGGAGAGGGGCGCTCGCACCACGGCCCGGTCCAGCCGTTCCCTCAGGTTCGACAGGGCCGCGTCGGCCTGCTCCCACCCGTACCGGGCCTCGAGGTAGGCGAGCTCCGACCCGACCCGATCCTCTTCGAACAGCCGCTTGCGGCGCTCCCA
>SLBA01000021.1 GCA_007126575.1 Gemmatimonadota bacterium
AAGCTCGATGAGGTAGGCCCGCAGGTACTCCTGCAGTGACCGGCCGGTGGCGGCGGCCCGCGAGGCAAGCTCGTTCCCGATTTCGTCGGGAACGTCCCGGATGGTGATCGAGCGGCTCATGGCATCATAATGGTGGCAATGCATGCATAATGCAAGTAGGGGCGCGGCTGACGCGCCCCTCGCCTTCGGGCGGGTTCTCCTTCGCGCCGGCCACGTCGCCGTCCGGAGCGAACACCGCAGGCATGCAGTGGGTGATCACCGAGCGTCTCTGACCGGACGACTCGGTCACCGCGTAGCAAGGATGTGACAGCCCCTTTCAGGAGCCTCAAGCAGAACCGCTTGATACAGGGTAAACCACATCTGCCTTCAGCGCCTCCGCCGCGAACCACCGGTTTTCCCATCATGATCTTCGGATCGGACACGATCAGTTCATGCATCGACATCTCCTCGACCCGACCCCTTCGGCTCCACCCTGAGGTTCATCTGCAGTTCATACCCCGTATGACTCTCGAATAATCCCGTCGGCTGGACCGACCGCCCGGTGGCCCACTTGCGCCGGAGAGGGCAGGTTGAACATATTTTTCTCAGCGACAGATCAGATCTTAATAGGTCCTTGATATGTTCAGATCAGACGACATCTACCCGGTTACCGACTTCGTGCGCAATCACAAGCGGCATCAGGAGCGCCTCAGTGAGACGGGCCGCCCCGAGCTGCTCACCATCAATGGCTCTCCCGAAATTGTGCTCCAGGATGTCCGCGCCTACGAACGCGAGGCAGAAGAGGCGGTGAAGCTCCGGGAGGAAAATCGGAACCTCCACGATCGCGTCGAAGAGCTGGAGACGTTGATGGCGCTCGACGAAGCGTATGCCGAGTTCGAGCGCGGGGAGGGGCGGAGCATGAAGGAGGTCCTGCCCGCTCTTCGTGAGCGCCTCGGGTTGCACGCGCCCGCCCCTTGAGGTCGTTCGAGGTTCTCCTGGCCCCGCGGCTGACCGTCGACGTCGAGAAGCACGTCGCTCACCTGCGGGAGCTCGAAGCGGAGGGCGAGCTCCGCGACGGATACTCCGAAGCCTGGTACTCGGCGTTCGAGGAAACCCTGGTCCGCCTCCAGACCCTCGCCGAACGTCATCCGTACGCTCCCGAACGGGAGGCCTGGGGTCGCGATGTACGGAACGCTCTCTTCGCCGACTACCGTATCCTGTATCTCGTGGTGGAAGAGCATGTCTGGGTCATGCGGGTCCGGCATCAACGTCAGGCTCAGCTGAAGCGGCCAGGTCCCGGGACGGCATACTCGCCTCCGCGCTGATCACCCGGGTCCGGCCGCCGATCCAGCAGACCCGTACAAAGCGCTTCGCCGATCGAGCCGGACCCAGATGTGGCGGCCTTTCGCGGCCTGGAACGCCCGAGCGATTCACTCGCCCCGGGTCACGATCCAGAACGCCCGCGACGTGAGATGCTCGACGGGCACCGGGTCCCCGGGGGAAGGCCCGTACCCGGTCCCATCCCAGAACGCACGGGTCACCACCAGTCGATGGATCCCGTCGATGGGCATGGACTCGAAGCGAGGAGACCAGCTCGGTGTGTCGGGGTGTGCCCCGAACACACCCAGTTGGAGCGCACGATCCTCGCCGGGCTCGATGACGATGGGGGGGCTCGCGCAATCATTGAGCGCCGGGCTCCATGCGCGCTTCCACTCCTTTCCACTCCATCGTTCCAGGCGCAGTGGGAAGCCGCCATTGCAGTTGGGAAGCGAGATGGTCCGGCGCGTCACGTTCGTGATCGAGTACGTCAGCACCCCATACCAGCCCGGGCCTTCAGCGTCCAGCACAAAGATCCCGGCTCCCATCCTGATGCCCGCCTCCCCGTCTCCCCCACCGGAGGTGTACGGGTGGAAGGGGCCATCCCGGTCCCCACAGGCAACGAGGGCGAGGACCAGGCCGACAAGCAGGAACCGGAGCGTCGGGAGCAGAGCCGCAGGGGGAGTCATGGTCGGTGGAATCCTCCGAGGGGGACACGATGCCTCTGTACCAGGAACGACCGGACGCCCCTCCCTGTGACACCCACCGGCTCTGGGGCTGCGGGAGATCCCTGCGGAATCCATCAGCGCTGCTGAGGCCAGTCGAGGACCAGGGTGTAGGGCCTGAGCGGAGGCGATCGAACGCTCCGTGGCCGTGATCGAAGAGGCTCCCTTCCTGAGTGAAGGACAGAAGCGCGACATCCTCTACAACAATGCCCTGCGCTTCCTAAGGCTCTCGGACGAGGAGATCGCTGCGCACCACGATCGCTGACCTCGACAGAACCGGCCTCGACTTCAAGTCGTTCCTCTCCTGCCCAGATCCAGGCGTCCGGGCCATGGCGAAGCCGTTCACCTCCTCCGCTTCTTCACCCACGCCCTCTGGCGCTCCACCAGGAGATCCCAGAGCCGGTCCCCATCGTCCTCGCCGGACTCGATCAGCTCGTCGCGCCACACAAGCCAGGTTCGAGTGAGCTCCCGCAGCCGGTTGATGGCCCGGATGCTGTCCTCTTCACTGAGGGGTGGCGGGACCTCACCCATATGGGGCCGGAGGAGTCGGTACTCCATGTCGTCGAGCACTGGGTCTCGCCACATGCGCACTTCCAGATCCAGCAGGTCTCCGGCGGGCGCGGTCTCGAGCCGGGTTTCGATGAGATCCCGGTCGTCCAGCACGGCGGCGGCCCAGGGGCATTCGATCCCCACCTCCCGCTCCAGGAACCGGAAGAACCGGTCGAGTGATACCGGCATGCGTCGGGCCCGGGTGCGTCCCCCCTCGGTGTGCAGGGGATGCCAGTCCAGGAGGAACGATCGGAGGTCCCGCTCATGGAGGCCGTTCAGGGCCACGCCCTCCACCACGACCAGGAAATACACGAACTCCGCAGCGTTCCGCACATGGGTCATGATCGTCGGTTCGGTGAGGCCTTGCCGGTGGAGAGAAGACCCAAAGTCGTTGACGATGTCGATGCCCGCAGCGTAGGCCTCCCGGACGCTGCCCTCCGGCGCCGACGCGTCCGCATCCTCCTCCAGGGCGAGGAAGGTACCCGGTCGCGCCTCGGGGCCCCGTGCGTACCCGGGCTCGAGCACAGGAGGGGGATCGCTCGACTCCGGGCCGAAGAGTTCATACACCTCGGTGCCCGTGTCCGGGCTCGTCCATCTCGGGAGGGGTACCCCGTCGGCGTCGGCCCTCTCCCTGGCGTCCAGGTACTCGGGGATGAGGGTGAGGGCCTCCGAAAGCATGCGCAGGTCCGATCGCGCGACGCCGCCACCGGGGGTGTTCAAGGCCACAAGGGTCGGGTACGCGGAGGGCGACGCCACGGGCCACCCCTTGCGGGCGACCTCACGTCGCATGGGCCGGGGGAGTTCGTGGGCGTTGTCGAAAAGGAGGGTGATGGAGCGTCCTCGAAGGGCATCCATGGGATCGAGGCCCTCGTCCCCGAAGGAGACGGTCTCGAGGAAGGCCACGAGGTTCTCCGCTTCCGGATAGACCGCGAGGCCGAACACTTCTCCCCCCTGCCCCATGACGGAGGCTCCCCGGGGGGATCCCTCGCGGGGCTGGATGGCCAGGGGCATCCCGTCTGACAGGACGGTCCAGGGCGCGGCGCGGAAGAACTCGGCCGCGGCCCGGAAGAGGGCAGCCACGTCGGCGTCCGGAAGCCCCCAGGCGGACCAGGTGTCCGGCGCGGACATGGGAGGCCAGATCTCCGTTCCCGAGATGTCCTCCACCATGGCCCGGGCCGGATCATGGAGCCGATCGAAGGTGCCCAGCGCCTCGACCTCGATCCCGGAGCCGTCGAGGAGGAGAGCCAGCTCCGCCGCCTCCTCCGGGTAGACCACGTTCAGGAAGCGGGGGCGTGCCCCGGTCAGCCGCATGGCGTCTTCGAGGACCCGGTGGAGCGCGGCGGCGACCGCGTCGGCTTCGCCCGAAAGGGTGGTAAGCATGTCCAGGGCCAGGACGCAATTTCGCGTCACCACCATCGTCACCACCGGGCGGGCGTCCGGATCCGTTTCGATGCTCGACGGGAGGGGAATGGCCCCCACCTCCCACGTCCCGTCCCTGCGGGCAGATTCCCTCAGGTGCGCTCTGGACTCCGGGTGGGCGTAGAGGCTCTCCGAGTTGAGCCCCTTAAGGTTCGGGTCCGATCGCATCCGCTCCGCCTCGCGCTCGAAGTCGGCGCGCAGGCAGCAGCTCTTGTACTTCCTTCCGGACCCGCATGGGCAGGGATCGTTTCGTCCGGGGGGCATGGGCTCTGGGGCTTGGAGGATGAGGGTGGGAATCGATGAGCGAGGGGGTTCGGCCGGCCCACGAGGTGCTGGACCCCGATCGTCGCGGAATATTCGAAGGTATGGGGACCAGTCGCAAGGCTCGGCCGGAACGCGTCGAGGCCGCCCGGTCGTGACCCCCGGTGACACCCGAGGGCACTGCGGGGTACAGGAAAGGACACTCTGGTCGATCACCTCTGTACGGGAGGACAGCATGAGCTTCACCGAACGGGTAGTTCAGTTCGGATTTCGCCACGAAGCGGAGTTCGCGAAGGGGTATCTGGACGACGCCGGGATCGATTCCTTCCTCGAGGTGGACGACGCGGGGGGGAACCTGGGGTTCGCACTGGAGAGCGGGGCCACGCTGATGGTGCGCACCACCGATCTCCCCCGGGCCCGGCAGGTGCTCTCCGAGGCGGGCGTGCTGGAGGACGGCGAGGCGTGAACAAGCCCGGCGTTCCCGCGCCGGTGGTGCCAACCCGGTTCACTCGTGCGGAGCTGGTCGACGCGGACGGACATCTGCTGATCCGGCCGAAGTACATGAAGGGGTGCTGAGGGGCAAGCGAGCCGAAGGGGCCCGGTCCAGGCGACGCGACACGAAGGACCCGTGCACGCGCCCGGACTCGTCGACGTCGAGGTCGCGCAAGGACTCCGCACACCCTCGGCGAGCTTGCCCGCGCTCCGGATCTCGGGCTACGTTCGCCGCTGCTCCCCCAAGGCAGGACCGCTACCATGCACCTGATTTCCCGTTGCGCCGCATTCCTCGGCGCCGCCATCCTCCTGGCCGCGTGCGACGCCGGGCCCGACCCCGACGCACCGGCCCGCGCCGACATGCCTGCCGGTGCCGGTGCGTCCGCCAGCCCGGAAGCGGCCTCCCCGGTCCCCGAACATGAGGTCCAGCGCCTCGCCAGGGATGCCACCGAACGCCTGACTGCAACCGAGGGAGGACAGCTCGTCCTGGAGGCCATCGACGCCCACGGAGGCCTCGAGGCCTGGTACGGCGCCCCGACCAGCTCGTATACCTGGGAATACGCCAATGTCGGAAGCGACGTGCGCTTCCGCTCCTTCCTGGTGGCCGACAACCGCACTCGCGAGGTCTACCATGATTTGCTCGAGACGGGCTCGTTCGACGATGCTCGCTCCGTCGACGCCCGCTTCGCATGGGATGGCAGCGAGGCGTGGATCCACCCCGACACCATCCGGCAGCCGAATCCTCACTTCTGGGCCACCTCGGGCTACTACTTCCAGCAGATCCCCTTCGTGCTCGCGGACCCCGGAGTGAACTACCGGCTCCTGCCCGACGAGGAGCTGAATGGTCAAAGCTACCGGATGGTGCGCTGCTGGTTCGATGCGGGCACCGGCGAAACGTCGGGCGACTCCTACACGCTGTATGTGCACCCGGAGTCCGGTCGGGTGGACGCCATCCGCTATACCGTCTCCTACGGGCGCGACGTGGAGCCCGACGCCGACCTCCAGCAGACGCTCTTCACCTACGAGGACCACGTGACCGTCGAGGGCCTCACGACGGCCACCCGGTACCGGGGCTATGGGTGGACGCCGGACGGGGGACGAGGCGAGTTCAGGAACGAGGCCTTCGCGGACAGCATCTCGTTCTCGCGGCCCTTCCAGCGGGAACGGCTCGAAGCCCCCGAGGGGGCGCGGCACGTGGGGGGATGAGGTGGCCCCATGATTCCGTCTGGCGCCCGCGACCCGCTGGCGGCTCGTGATGGTTTGCCTGGCCGAGGGCCGGGTTCTATCGCACGTCCGCGCTCGAAGGCCCCGGATTCTGGGCGACACGGGGGGCTGGCGGATGACTGGGCCACGCTGGTTTCCGGAGCGAACCCCTATATCCGAAGCGCGCGGTACTCGTCCTCGGTCAGCAGTTCCACGGCCATGAGCTCGGCCTCGTCGATTTCTCGAAAGGGTCCGTAGTGCGACATCGCGTACGTGCTCCGACACAACAATCTCGGCGGTCCCGTGGCTGCTGCGGATTTCGTCATTGCCGGGTTCCCGGACGACCTCTCTGGGGCCGTACTGACCAGCCTCCTGGAACTCGAGGCCAACTTTTCTCGACCGGGGGACCAGGGGCCAGCCGGCTACGCCGCTCAGATGGGGACATGAACCGTGCACTTGACGCGCCTCAGCTCCGCGCCGAAGCGGTAACCGTGGTTTCGACATTTCTGGAGCGGCTGAGGGAGAGGGGAGCGATCTGACGTCCGAGTCGGCCTCAGAGGCTAGAAGGCTATCCGACGTAGAAGTCCTTCAAGCACCCGCTATCGGCAACCTATGACCTCCTTGCCTTGTCGCCACCAAATCGGCAATAGATCGCCTCTAAAGAGATGTAGCCGGAGATCTTCGGTCCCCTCCTGAAGTGCCATGCCGAAACAGAACATCCCGGAAATGTCCGGCAACAGCTCCTGCGCGCTCTCACCCCGCATCGTGAGCGACTCGGCCGCGGGTGCAATGGCGATCGAGGGTGCCTCGGGCGGAGGCTCGGTCGGCGAGGAATCGCATGCGGCGACCGCAACGACAAGAAACAGGACGAGGGCCACCCTTCATCAGCACTGGCCCTTCGCCCGCGGCCCCCTATATTCGGAATCTCACACCGACCCTGGGGAGACGCTCCATGGAATCTCCGGAATCTCCGACCCGTTCCACGCCGCCGCGCTGGTTCCTGGTGGTGTCGATCGTGGCCCTCGTCTGGACGCTGCTCGGCCTGCTCTCGTTCATCATGGATCCGTTGACGAGCGAGGCCGCGCTGGCGGAGATGACCGAGGTCCAGCGCGAGATCTTCGAGTCGAGGCCGACCTGGCTGTTCGTGGTCTACGGGATCTCGGTCCTGAGCGGGCTTGCGGGTGCCATCGGCCTGCTGATGCGCAGGGGCTGGGCCGTCCCGGCCTTCGCCGTCTCGCTCGCCTTCATCGTGATCCAGTTCGGCTACGTTCTCTTCGGGCTGAATGCCCTCGGACTGCTGGGGCCGCTCGAGACTCTCCCCTTGCCTCTCGTGATCCTCACCTTCGGGGTCCTGCTGCTCTGGCTTTCGCTTCATGCCCGGCGAGAGGGATGGATCGGCTCCCACGCCGGGTGAGCGAGGCCCCGACCGACCTCATCCCGCCACCCCTCAGAAGCGGTCCTGCCCCCCGCCCCCCGTGAGCCGTGGGTTGACCACGTTGCTGTAGATTGACCCGAACCGGTAGCGGAAGCCGAAGTTCATGCCCGCCTGGTAGCCGGTCGCCAGCTGGCGACGGCGCAGGAGCACCTCTTCCAGGTCCGCATCCCCCCTCGGCAGGTTCAGCTGGTTGCGGATGCGCCGGAAGGAGCCTCCGATTCCGATCGAGAGGCCCTGGGTGATGCGGATGTCGACGCTGCTCCCGAACTGCAGGCTGTAGCGCTCGAGCTCGTGCAGGTACTGCGAGGCGCCCATGCCGACATTGATCTGGCCCCACGGCTGCGTGACCGCGTAGCCCACATTCAGGGTGTGCTCCGGGAGCACCTCCTGGATCTGGTCGAAGATGGTGGTGTCGCGGTAGGCTATGTGGGAGACGCCGGCCCGGTACGCGACGGTCAGTTGCCGACGACTCGCCTCACTGTAGGGATACAGGCTGTACTCCACGGCGGGCATCAGCCGATAGCGCATGGCCACATTGTCGAAGGTCGCGCTGTAGATGTCGCCGAAGCCCCCGACGGACCAGTGGGGCGAGATGCTCCGCACCACGTAGCTCGTGAAGCCGTCTCTGCGCGAGGTGCTCGTGATGGTCCCCGCTTCTCGGTCGAAGCGGGAGTACGAGTAGTTGAAGAAGGGGCGGAGCTGGATCTTCCACTCTTCGGTCACCCGGTTCACATAGACCCCGTACCGGGAGCTGGCCGACCGCTGCCGCGACTCGAAGGACGCGTTGCCGTCGGCGTAGATCTCCACCGTCCACTGGTTCCACCGATCGTCCACGGCGCGGGGGCGCGCATCGTCCGCTTCCTCCCGCTCGTCCACCACGATGCTCACCCGATCGGCCAGGGGGGTGCGCATGACGTAGGGGACGAGGGCTGCCCGGAGGGTGCGGACGAGTCCGTCCCGCTGCTCGCTCTGGGTGGCGCCGGCCCCGGTCGTGTGGACCGTCGAGTAGTCCATCCCCGTGAAGGCGCGCCGACCGATGAGGTCGAAGTTGAGGGCCCGGCCTCCGGCGCCCGTCTGCTGCCGCGTCACCAGCACATGGACATCGGCCGCCTCCCGGTCACGCACGTAGTTGACCCAGGTCAGCTCCTCGCGGATGAACGACTCGTCGCAGAATCCGCAGTCCAGGAAGACGGCCAGCCGGTCCGGCGGGGCGATCTGGGGCGCGTCCTGTGCCTCGGCCGGGGCCGCACCGCTGGCCAGCCAGAGGAGGAGCGCCATAAAGACGACGGCCAGGGGGCGGTGGCAAGCCCCGGAAGAGGGGACGGGGTGGGACCCGGGATCACGTCGGGGCATGGGTGTCCTGTCGCGTTGGATTCGAGAACGGCATGGATTGGGGGGATCAAATTTGAACGTAGCCCCTTCCTGCAAACGGGGACAGCCGAGCGGCTTCGGTGTCAGGGTTGCATCGGCCCCCGCACGGCGTGAGCGAGGCCCGTTTCGGCATCCCTCCCACCCGGATCGGGCGTACCGGGCCCGTAACGGGGATTGCGGAATGAAATCTGGCCGCTCTATGATGGCCCGACCCGCAGAGAACCGGTCATGCGGGAATCTGGGGGGCAGGATTTCCTTAACCCGCCCGTGCCCCGGCCCGGGCGGCAGCCCCCAGCGACTTCTGCGCGGAGGTGCGGCCATGCCGGACGGAATTCGAAACACCACGGCCATCCCCTGGAAGGTTCTTTCAGCCAGCCCCGACATGATGGATGCAGTAGCGGGCTTCGGGTCATTTCCCACGGTCTGGCGGTCTTCATTGGCCATCGCGGCCTACGAACCGCCTGTGGACGAGGAAATTGAGGCCCGACTGTGCGGGCAGCGGATCACCTACGTCAAGGTGACTTGTTCCCTGACGGGGTACGAACCCCGCAGTGGCGAGTCCGAGACGATTACCTTCGACAACGAGCCCCTGATCGAGCTCGACCGGCTCACCTCCCGCTATCTGGGGTGCTACGGGGCTCTCCTCAACGTGGCCTTCTACCCCGGTGACGCCTCGCCGGGAAGCCGGATCGCTCCGGAGCGACTTCCCCACATTCTGGATTTCTCTCCGAAGTCCCGGGAACTCATCCGGAGTATCACCGAGACGGGCGAGGTTCTCACCGGCTCGGCCCGAAGTCTGGCCTTCGACGAGAGCCGGACCACCACGGAGAAGAGCGAGACCACGGTCGGGGTCGAGGCGGGTGTGGAGCAGAGCGGTGTGAAGGCCACGGGAAAGCTCGAGCATACGTGGGGCTCCACCGATGAGCAGAAACGTGGCCAGAGCTCCGGGGCCAGCGATACCACGCAGCGATCGGAGAAACTCAGCACCACCATGGACCAGATGTACTCGCTTCTGACCGGGTATCACACCGGCACGAATCGCGGAAGCGTGCTGATGCTGGCCCGCCCCGGCACTCTCGAGGCCACGAATCGACGGACCTTCGTTCAGGGACTTCGGATGCTCGAGGGGGTCCAGGACTTCGTGTTCGTGGTCGCTCGCCCACCGGGGGTGAATGGGCTCTGCGTGGAGGCCGCCCTGGACACCGGTCACTTCCCCGATGACGCGGAGCCCATCCCCGAAGAGGAGCCGGAAACCCGCAGCTTCACCTTCACGGTGCGGGCCCATGTGGCCGGTCGCGGAGGACTTCCCCTGGGGGAAGCGGAGAACCGGGGCGACGAGTTCGTCATTCCGAGCGGCCCGACCCACACGTTCAGCCTGGCGGATCGGCCCGATGGTGAGGATTGGGTCCTGGATCTGGATCGGCCCGGAGGCTGGTGGGAGCCCGGCGCCGACCGAAGCCGGCTCACGAGCCCCGATCCGAGACACCGGGTCCCCACGGACGGGATTCTCACCCATCCTCCGGAGCGGCGAACGATCCCGCTCCAACTCGAGGCCCTGAACAACCGCACGGCTCAGGCAGTGTTGGTAGGTGGGCCGATGTACGCGCGGGGTCCGGAGTGGGGCCGACGCCACCAGATCGACACCATCGTGGAGCGTGACTTCCGGATTTTCGTTCGGCGCCAGCGGAGGAGCGCAGGCGATCGCCCCATCGACACGGCCCGTCTTCTGGTGACCCGGCGGAATCTGTCGGCCTGCTTCCAGATCGAGGACGGTTGCCCGGTACATACCGGGTCTCTGCGGATCCCCTCCGTCGAGCGGGTGCGGTTCCGCGAGGTGGACACCGGACTCCCGGGAATGGCGAACCTTCCCTCGGACGTCGTGACGGCAGGGTTTCGGCGCAGCATGGCGTCGGCGGCGGCCGAAGCGGCTCGGGGTATCGAAGGGGTACCCATGGTGGAGACCGACTTTTTCTCACGGGGCGTAGCCCAGCGTGTGCCCAACGCACTCGGAGCCCGTGCGGTGGCCGAAGTTCTGGATACGAACACCCTCGGGCCGGACCTCCAGAGTTCTCTCAAGCAGGTGACGGTGCGCCAGCTGCTCTCGCTCCCGCTGCGGGATCTCGCTCGGGGCATGGGAATGGGCGAACCGGACGCGTTGAAGGTCCGAGGCCAGCTCCTGAGCCACCTGGAACGGTGGCTCTCCGGCAAGGAACAGGACCCGACCCGGGGCCCCGGCAAGCCAACGGGGGATCCGTCCAAGGGTGACCCAAACCCCAACAAACCCTCGTAGAGGCCGGGGACTCCCTTCCATCGGGCCAGGATGAAACCCATCCGCAGGATTCTCCGGGCTCCGGGAGCACCCTCCACTGCTTCTGGAGCCCGGGGTCTTGAGGGAGCAGCCACGCTTGCACGCCACGCACGGCCGCCGCGCCTGCGACTCTCCCACCGGCCCGGCGTAAATCGTGGACGCTGCGAGCATTCCTCAGCCCCCTTCGCGCACTCGCCCCTTCCGCCGCTCCTCGGCCACGTGCCGATACCGATCGGCCGTCAGGACGCCCAAGTACTCGCGTAGCGGGTTCCAGCTCCTGCGCGACGGGAGCCCCATGTCCCGCATCAGCTCGTCCAGGTAGTGGGCCACGTACGGACCGATGAAGGCCCCCTCGGGTCGGTCGGGGAAGGTCCGGGAACTCCACTGCTGGAAGCTGCGAACCTCGCGCTCCATGACATCGGGCGCCGGGAGCTCGAGTTCGCCCCGGAAGCACTGGCTCAGCCAGTGGGCCGCGAGCTCCGAGGTGAGGGTGCAGGCCGAAGACGAGGCGAACCCGATAAGCCCCATCCGCGGCTCCCCGGGGGGCAGGATCCGACGATACAGGTGGATCCGACCGCCCCGCTCGATCTCTCCGGCCAGCTCCTCGTCCAGGAAGGGGAACCCCATGCGCCACCCGGTGGCGAGCACGACCCGGTCGGCGTCGATCTCGCGACCCGACGTGAGGCGAATCCTGTCGGGCCCGGCAAAGGCTGCGATCCCGGAGCGCTCCACCCGCGCCCGACCCTCCGAAAGCACCCGGTAGAACTCGGTTCCGACCCCGCTCTTCTCGAGGCCTTCGGGAAGGGGGGATTCGGGCATCAGCGCGGGGGGCATTCCAGCCATGCAGGGCACCATCCGGTTCTGGGCTGCCCACCAGAGCCGCAGTAGGGTCCGGCGCACGCGACCACGTGGTGAGCGCTTCGGGTGATACGCGGGGAGCAGCGCCTCGGCGAGGCGCGTCACGAAGGCACGGTCCATCCGGATGCCCCCGGGAAGGTACCGGGGCACCATCCAGTGCGGCCTGCGGCAGACGAGCGTCACCGTCCGCGCACGCTCCGCCAGCGAGGCCGCCAGTCCCAGCGCCGACCGTCCGCCTCCGACCACCACGACCCGCTCATCCTCGAGGTCCGCCCCTTCCGGAAACCGGCTCGAGTGGCCGACCTCCCCTTCGAACCGGTCCCGGCCCGGGAGCTCGGGCACGAACGGGGTCGAGAAGGTGCCGGAACAGACCACCACGAAGTCGAAGGTGCGCCGGAAGGCCTCCCTGCTCCCCTCTCGCGCGGCGGTCACCTCGAAGGGGCCGGACTCCCCGCCCTCCTCGACGCGGCTGACCGACCTCACCTCGGTGGACAGCTCGAGCAGGGGACCCAGTCCGAAGTGGTCCGCATAGGCCTGCAGGTACCCCCGAACCTGGGCGGCGGTGGGAAAGTCGTCGGTACCCTCGGGATACGGGAAGTCCGAGAAGGAGTAGACCTCGCGGGGGGTGTTGGCCCGCAGCCCGGGGTAGCTGCGCGACGAGCTCCAGACGCCCCCGGGCTCGGGCTCCCGCTCGAAGACGGTCACCCGGAAGCCATCGTTTCGAAGCACCTTTGCCGACACCAGGCCGGCCACACCGGCTCCGATCACGCAGACGCGGGGGCGAGGCCTCCAGCGTCGCGTCGGCTTTTGCCCGACCTCGCCCCCACCGGCTGCGTTGAACGCGCACATCCGGGGCCTCAGGGCGTCGGGTGCACGGAGCGGACGAAGTCCCCGAGGTCGCTGTTGAAGCGGTAGGCGTCCTCCATGAACACCATGTGACCCACCCCCTCGTAGACGACCAGTTCAGCGTCGGGGACACGATCGACGATATGCTCCGACGAGGCGGGGCGGACGATGCGATCCGAGCCTCCATGGATGGCGATCGTCGGAAGCGCCAGGTTCTCGAGAATGTCGTCGTTGTCCAGTTCCCGACTGAACATGGCCAGGCGGACCTCGGGGGGCACCATCATGGCGCTCCCGTAGACGACCTCGAAGTCGTCGCCGGGGGCCTCCGCCATGAGCCGCGAGAAGGATCGGGTTGCGGTGAGGCTGGTGCGCAGATCGGGAGCCAGCACCTCTTCGAAGATCGCCAGGACCTCGTCGGTGAGCATGGCGAAGGCCTCGGGGGTGCCCGCCTTCGTGACCGCCCCGACGAAGGCGAGGCCGCCCAGGGCGTCGGTCCCGTAGCTCCGGATATAGTCCGCGATCAGGTAGCCACCGTAGGACCATCCCACGATCACGGGGCGCTCCAGCCCCTTCTCCTGAATGACCGCCGCCAGGTCCTCGGCCCAGAGCTGCGAATCGGTGTAGGCCTCGGCCTCTGGCGGCTGCTCCGACGCGCCGTGGCCGCGAAGGTCGAAACCCACCAGGTGGAACTCCTCGGCCAGGGTGCTCGCGAACTGCCGTTCCCATGCCAGGTGGTTCTGCGAGAAGCCGTGGATGAACACGATCGGCGGGCCATTCAGGTTGCCGGCCTCGTACACGGTGAGACCGATGCCTCCACCTCCCTGGATCACCTCGGATCGCTCGTCGATGATGTCGGGTGGAGGGGGATCCGGGTCGGCCGCCACCACGTCGCTGCAGGCGAGGCAGAAGAAGGGAAGGAGGGGGACGAGTACGGTGCGGGTCCAGCGGGTCCTGTGCGTCTTCATGGTGATCTCCCTTGGAGTGCGGGAAGTACGAGTCGTGCGAGTCGTGCACCACCATAGGGATCCGCCGTCACCGGTCGCGTCTCGCCTCCGTCACGAGATGCCACGGGCGCGTCACGGCACCCGGGGGAGCATCGTATGCCATTGACCTTCATGGACTTGCGCGAGGGCCGACCTCCTTGAAGGTTGGATCGAGGAGGAGGCCGGGACTCGGGATCCCACCGCGAGCCGGGCGCCCCCCCTCCCGGCCCTCGGTCCCCGGAGCCCCAGCCATGACCATTCGCATCACGACCTTCGCGGGGCTCTCGGCCGCGGATGACGACGAGGGGCTGGACTGGCTCCTCGCCCGGAAGGCTCGCACCGCGCTCCTCGTGCACCTCGCCGTCGAGCGAGAGGTGTCCAGAGAGGCCCTCCTCGCCACCTTCTGGCCCGAGAGCGCCCCCGAGAACGCTCGCCATGCGCTGCGTCAAGGGCTCTATCAGCTGCGCCAGTCGCTGGGTGAGGACTGGCTAGAGTCCCGCACGCACGAGATCCGGGTCACCGATCGGATCTGGACCGATCTGGGTGCATTCGAGTCCGCCATCGATCGGGGCGACCCCGAAGCCGCGGCACGGATCTACACGGGTCCGTTCCTGGACGGTATCCACCTGGTGGACCTGCCGGGGTGGGAGCGCTGGGTCGACGGGTGTCGCGCCCGGTGTGCCCGGGCCTTCCGCCATACCTGCCGAGACTGGATGGAGCTGGAGTACGGGGCCGGACGGTCCGAGCGGGCGGTCGAGGTCGGAGAGCTGTGGGTGGCGGCCGACCCCCTCGACGACGAGGCGCAGCATCGGCTGATCCAGGCGCTGGCCGATGCGGGGGAGCGGACCGAGGCGATCCGGCAGTTCGAGACCTACCGGCGCACCCTTGAGGCCGAGGGGCTCTGGCCGCTGGACGAAACCCTGGCCCTGATCGACCGCCTCGAGTCTCGGCGTGGATCCCTTCCGGAGCTGGATCCGACCCCGGACCGGGCAGAGGCCGACTCGTCCGATCCCGACCAGGCGTCTCGGCCGCCCTCCCGGACCCGCTGGGGAACCCTGGCCGGGGTCGGGGGCGTACTGGCGATCCTCGCGATCGTCCTGGTGATCCGGGGGTTCGGGGAGGGGTCGCCGGGTCCGGCCCCCGGACTCGCCTCCGACGGCCTCGCCGTGCTCCCCTTCACCGTGCGGGGTGGCGAGGACGCGGCCTACCTGGAGGATGGCATGGTGACCCTGCTGGGTACCGCGATGGACGGGGCGGAATGGGTTCGGCCCATCGACCCGCGGGTCATCCTCGCCGCCGACACCCGCCCGGGATGGGAGCTGCTCGGACCCGAGTCCGCCGCGCGCCTCGCCTCGACGATGGATGCATCGATGTTCGTGCTCGGAGACATTCTGGAGGCCGGCGGGAGTCTGCGCATCGAAGCCGCCCTGTACGACACGGATGGGCCCCCGGCCGTCCGCAGCCGCGCCTCGGTCCAGGGAGAGCCGGACGAACTCTTCGCCCTGGTCGATCAGTTGGCCGCACGCCTGTTGGGAGGACTGGGAGACCCATCCGCGGATCGCCTCCTTCAAACGGCGGCGGTGACCACCGAATCCCTCCCCGCCTTCCACGCCTACCTGAGGGGAGACCGCCTGATGCGCGAGGGGCACTTCGAGAGGGCCGAAGGGGCGTTCGCCGAGGCCACCGCGTACGACTCCACCTTCGCCCTCGCCCACTACCGCCTCGCCCTGGCGCGGGAGTGGGCCCCCCTGCCCGGCCTCGACGAGGCGGCCGCGCTCGCGGGGCGCCATGCCAAGCGTCTCCTGCCCCGCGACCGGGAGCTGCTTGAGGCCTACGCGGACTGGCGCGCCGGCCGCGGGCTCGAGGCCGAGCGCAGGTACCGAAATGTTCTGGCCCGGTACCCCGACGACCTGGAGGCATGGATCTAGCTGGGCGAGGTCCTCTTCCACTTCGGGCCGGTCTTCGGTCGCCCCGTGGGCCAGTCCGAGGAGGCCTGGCGAACCGTTCTGGCGCACGAGCCCCGGAACCTCTTCGCGCTCCTCCACCTGGCGCGGATCCATGCGGCCCACGGGCGGATCGCCGAGCTGGACACCCTTCTCGCCCCCTTCACCCCCGAGGAGCGACGGGCCGATCGCCGCCTCGCCGAGGTCGAGATCCATCGGGCCCTGGCCGCCGCCGACACCGTCGCGATCCGAGAGATCATCGCGCAGATCGGCGACTGGGACGGCCCCGCCGTGTGGCGGCTGGGAGCCTGGCTCACCGCCTTCAGCCGCGATCCCGACCTGACCGCCTCGGTGATCGGACAGCTGGCCGCAGGCGACCTGCCCCCGGAGCTGCAGGCGGATCTGCACTGGTTCCGGGCGGTGCTCGCCTTCACCTCGGGCCGCCTGGAGGGGGCGAACGCCGCCCTCGACGAGGCGGTCCAGATCGAGGCCCTGGCGGATGCTCCCGCCCGGCGAGCCGGATTCGACGCGGTGATCCGGTGGCACGCGGCCAGCCTCCCTCTCCCCTACCCCGACTCGACCCTGGCCCGGATGCGAAGCGAGATCGAGGCCACGGAGCTCTCGGGCTCCGGCGACCCCGAACCCTTCCTGAACACCTTCGGACTCGGCCGGGCCCTGCGACTCGAACCCCTGCGTCACTACACCCTCGGGCTCCTCTCCCTCCGTCTCGGCGACACGCCGGGTGCCGAGGCCGCCGCACGCGCGTTGGGTGAGCTGGCCACCGATGCCGACGGGTTCGCGCAGGACCTCCACCGCGGCCTGCGCGCCCATCTCCTTCGTCACGAAGGCCGGCTGGACGAGGCGCTCCAGGTCGTCAAGGAGATCCGGCCGCGCGCATCACAGGGCGATCTGGCCGTGATCCCCTTCCTGACGATGGGCAACGAGCGGAGGCTCCGAGCCGAGGTCCTGGCCGAGCTGGGGCGAGAGTCCGACGCCTCGGAATGGTTCGCGTCGCTCGGTGCCGGATTCGTGGCCGACGCTCCCCTCCGACCACGGGCCGAGGAAGCGGCGGCGCGGTAGGCGGGGTCGGGCGATCCGCGATCTTCGACCCCTGATATGCGATCCGTTCGGCCCCCGGGGTCGACGCCCTAGCGAGACTGAACCGACCGTCGCACAAGAGTCGCCCCCTACCTTGGGGGAACCCCTTGATCGCCGGAGCAGGGCTCCGGGGCCGGTGCGAGGAATGGGGGGGCGACGGCCATCACCCTGGTACCAACCTTCCAAGGGAGCAGAGTCAAGGAGCGATTGAAGGATTGGGGGCAATATATGACGTGAATCCTCCACGCGTGACGAAGGCGCCCGGTCCCCTGAAGGATCGGGGGCATATGAGACCCCCAATCCTCCAGGCACAGTCGAGACTGCCTCGCTTGAAGGGTTGGTGCTCTCGATCGCTGGTTCACCCCGTCCGGATCTGCACCCGCGTCCCCCAGGGATCCGCAACCGTCCCGCCGTCCGCACCCCGGCGCACCTCGTGCCCCCCGTGCTCGAGCCGGTCCAGCGCCCCCGCCGCCGCATCCGCATCCGGCACCCGGAGCTCCCACTCGATCAGGCGCGCCTCGCCCTCCTTCGCCACCGGCGCGCCCCGCGCCCAGGTGTTCACTCCCAGGTGATGGTGGTAGCCCCCGGCCGACAGGAAGAGCGCGCCGGGATAGCTCCACACCGTCCGGTCGAATCCGAGCAGCTCGTGGTAGAAGGACTCGGCGCGCTCCAGATCTCCCACATGGAGGTGGATGTGGCCCATCCGGGTCCCGGCCGGGATCGACCTCCAGGGGTCCCCGGCGCCCGCCTGCACCAGGTCGTCCAGGTCGAGCGGCTCGGTCGCCATGACCAGTTCGTCTCCGCGGAAACGCCACTGGTCCCGGGGCCGGTCGGCGTAGACCTCGACTCCGAGCCCGTCGGGATCCTGCAGGTACAGGGCCTCGCTCACCAGGTGATCGGACGCCCCGGCGCGCTCCCCGATCTCCCCCAGGTGGCGCACGAACCGCCCCAACTGGGCGCGCTCGGGCAAGAGGATCGCGAAGTGGAAGAGCCCCAGTCGGCCCCTCGGGGGGACGGGGGCTGCGCCGGGGTGCTCCCGGAGACGGACCAGCGGGGTCGAATCGGCCTCCACACCCAGGATGGCTTCGGAGGGGCGCTCCCCGGGGTCGAGGCGATCGAGGCGATCGAGTCCGAGAACCTGGCCGTACCAGGCGAGCGAGCGGGCCAGGTCCGCCACCTCGAGGTGCACGGGGCCGGGACGGGTGCCGGGGGGAAGGGATGCGTCGGATGTCATGCATCGCTCCGGTCGGGGGACCTCGTGTGACAGCCATGTGACTGCGGGGAAAGCCCGGGTTGACAGGGGCCTTCTACCATAGGGGCAAGGCAGGCACTCCGCACGCTCGCGCCTGCCTGCGCACTCACTGCGTTGAGCATTCACTCATGGACCCGAGGAGTCCCCCATGACGACACGCACACCCTTCAACCCGATGGTCCGCAGCCTGGCCGTGGCTATCGTCGCGCTGATGACGCTCGCGGCTTGCGACCGCCAGCCGGTGGTCGGGCCCGAGCAGGTGGTCAGCGAACGACCGGACCATGCCGGGCCGGCGACCATAAGCAACGCGAACGTGGTCGAGGTGATCGCGCGGCACGGCGACGACGGTTCCGACTATGTCTTCGACCTGTCGGATGACGTGATCCCCGCCGGATGGACCACCTTCGAGCTGGACAACCACTCGAGCTCCACGCACTTCGTGTACCTGGCCAGGGTGCCGCAGTACACCATCGACGAAGCGATCGAAGCGGAAGAGGAGCTTCTCGACTATTGGTACGAGCATGTCACCCGCCCGTTCCAGTGGGCCATGGACGTGCTGATCCCGGGCAAGGAGGCCGACCCCGACGATCTCAGCGACATCTTCACGGTCGATCCGGCAACCTTCGACATCTTCCCATTCTGGCTCGACTTCGCCACACCCATGGGCGGACCCGGGTTCACCGGGGGGCACCTGACCTCGCGGACCACGGTGAATCTCGACGCGGGCTACTACATCGTGGAATGCTACGTCAAGAACGCCGAGGGCGACTTCCACTCGTACGACGGGATGATCGCGCTGCTCAAAGTGGAAGGAGCGCCGTCGAACGCCAATGAGCCCCGACCCACGATGCACGTCAACCTCACCGAGGGCCAGATCGAAGTCGACGAGGAGATCCGGCCGGGTCTTCACACGGTGGCCGTCCACTTCGAGGAGCAGAGCGAGTACAGCCACCTGCTCGGCCATGATGTCCACCTGGTCAGGCTCGACGGTGACTGGGACGCCGAGAGCACGGCGGAGTGGATGAACTGGATGCTGCCCGAGGGGCTGGTCTCGGCCAGTGGGATGCGCGGGCCCAGCACCTTCATGGGTGGAGCGCAGGCCATGACCCAGGGCAACACGGCCTACGTGACCGTACGGCTCGAACCCGGTGAGTACGCCTGGGTCTCGGAAGTCCCATCGGAGGTGGGCATGTGGGAGACCTTCACCGTGCCCTTCGGGAACCCCACCGGGGGCCGATGAGGGCTGCCGATGAGTCTGCAAGTTGCTTGCATGAAACAACTTAGGTGCCCTATGCTGTTGATGATGCGTGTCTCGGACACCGCACGGCCAACCGCCTGACCGGGGATCCACATGCGCTCACACAGCCCTGAACCGGAACGAGCCGGCGACTGCCTTGGCAGCGCAGGCTTGATCGCCCTGTGCGTCCTCTCCTGTGCGCTCGCATCCGATCTGGCGGCGCAGGAGAGGGCGCCGGGCGCCTTTCTGGCTCCTTCCACCCTCGAGAACCTCTCGTCGGAGCCGAACACCGTCGAGGTGGAGCTCACCGCCGCCCCCGAGCGGCTCTCCCTGTTCCCGGGGGCGCAGACCGAGTTTTGGGCCTACAACGGGAGTGTGCCGGGGCCCACCCTCGAGGTGTCGGAGGGGGACCGGGTGATCGTCCACTTCCGCAACGAGCTGGCGTACCCCACCACCGTGCACTGGCACGGGATCCACCTGCCCTTCACCGCCGACGGGAGCCCCTTCCACCCCGTCGCCCCCGGGGAGTCCTTCGTCTACGAGTTCACCATTCATCCCGGTACCGCCGGCACCTACTGGTACCACCCGCACCCGCACCACGACACCGGACGCCAGGTGGCGAAGGGGCTCCATGGGGCGATCATCGTGCGGGACCCCGGGGACGCCCTCCCCGAGTCCCTTTCGGAGCGCCTGCTCGTCCTCTCCGACAACCGCTTCGACCGCGACGGGCAGATCGACTTTGCCGAGCCCGGCTCCCGTCAGGCCCGAATCGACGAAGAAAACGGGCGCGAGGGCGAGGTCCTCTTCCTGAATGGCCGGGTGATGCCGGAGCTGGCGATTGCGAGTGGCGAGATCCAGCGATGGCGGGTGATCAACGCTTCGGGTGCCCGCACGTATCGGCTCGCGCTGTCCGGGCACTCCTTCGTGCATGTGGGCAGTGATGGAGGGCTCTTCGAGCACCCCCGGGAGGTGGGCGAGATCCTCCTGGCTGCGGGGGAGCGGGTCGAGCTGCTGGTGCGCGGCGAAGGCGATCCCGGCTCGACCGCGGTGCTCCGTTCCCTGCCCTACGATCGCTACCTGCCGCAGACGCGACCGGCCGACTGGACCGACTCCCTGGCGCTGGCCACGCTCCGGTATTCGGACGAGGCGCCGGTGGATGCGGTGGCGATCCCCGAGCGGCTCCGATCGGTCCCCCCGCTGGACCCCGACTCGGCCACGGTGGAGCGCCGGATGACCCTCACCAAGAACCGGATCAACGGCCGGATGATGCAGATGGACCGGATTGACGAGGTCGCCGAATTGGGGGCCACCGAGATCTGGGAGATCGAGAACCTGGTGGGGATGGACCACTCCTTTCACCTGCACGGCTTCCCCTTCCAGGTAGTGGAGCGCGACGGGGAGCCGGTGAACGAGCCCGTCTGGAAGGACGTGGTGAACGTTCCCAAACGCTCCACCCTCCGCTTCGTGGTACGCTTCGACCGGTACCCCGGCAAGTGGATGTTTCACTGCCATATCCTGGATCACGAGGACGCCGGAATGATGGGCGTGCTCGAGGTCCGCGACCCCTGACCCCGAACCCGGGAGATCCCATGACGACCCCACGCACACTTCAATCGATCGCGCTTCTGGCCCTCGTGCCCCTGATGATCCTGCTCGCCGCCGTCCAGACGCCGGCTGCAGCCCAGGACGTTGCGGCATCCGCCGTCAACGTCGTCGAGGTCGAGGCCGAGGACTACGCCTTCCGGATGCCCGGCGAGATCCCCTCCGGCTGGACCACCTTCCAGCTCACCAATCAGGGTGACGAGCACCACTTCATGCTCATCGCCCGGCTCCCCGATGGGATCACCTACGACGACTACGTCACCGACGTGGCGATGTCCTTCAACGATACGTGGTACGGCCTGCGCGAAGGCCGGATCGGCCCGGACGAGATCATGCCGCTCCTGGGTGAGGCGCTCCCGGAGTGGTCCGCGGCCGTGGAGTACATGGGAGGTCCGGGATTTCTGGCCCCGGGCACATCCGGCACGGCGACGATGAACCTCGAGCCGGGAGCCTACATCGTGGAGTGCTACATGCGCACCGCCGATGGCGAGATGCACTCCATGGAGGGCATGCTCGACCCCCTCGTCGTCACCGGGGAACGCACCGGACAGGCGCCTCCGGCAGCGAGTCTCCGGGTGGAGCTCGCCGAAGAGGGGATGACCCTAGAGGGGCGCCCCGCGCCGGGCCTCAACACCTTCGAGGTCCACTGGGTCGACCACCCCGAGGGGACCTTCGGCCACGACGTGCACGTGGTGCGCCTGGATGATGAAGCCACCACGGAAGACCTCCTGCACTGGATCAACTTCTTCAATGTCGATGGCTTCAGCGAACCGGCCCCGGGCACCTTCGTGGGCGGAATCAACATGATGCCCGCCGGCGCCACCGCCTACTTCACCGCCGACCTGGAGCCGGGTCCGTATCTCCTGGTGTCGGAGTACACGGGAGCGATGGGGGTGCTGGCGGAGTTTACGGTCGAGGGTCGCTGAGTAGATCACCCGGGAAGAGCAGGTCACCGGGGAACAGCAGATCGCCCGGGAAGAGCAGGTCACCCGGGAAGAGCAAATCACCCGGGAACGAGTGCTCATCGAGGAGCGAGACCTCTCCGCTGCGAGCGCGAACGACCAGCCCGAGGCTGCGCTGCGCGGTCCGGGCATCCCGCGTCGAAATTCGGGGGTTCAGAGCTTCGACACGTACGCTCCCCCGTCCCTCGGGGCTCGCGGCATACAGACCGATCCGCACCGGCCCTTCCGTCATCATGCGCTGGAGCGCCGCCGGGTCCTGCAGTGCTTGATCTCGCAGATCGACCGAGCCCGAGGGCCGTATGTCGACGGAAAAGAGCGCGAGCCATCGTTGTTCCGCCGGAACCGCGGTTCTCGAGGTGCGTCGCTCCATCTCCCGGTAGGTGTCCTCTGCAACGGCAAAGACGACGAGGCGCACCGGGGCGTCGCTCGAGTTGTCGACCACACCGGTCACGCGGACGGACCTCAGGTCGAGTCCGGCGCTCCGGTCTCCCCATAGACTGTGCTTTTGCACGTCGAGAGGCCCGGAGTAGGCGGCCACCGCTCCCTGCTGCGACGTCGCCGAAAACTGGAGGCGCTCCTGCGCGACGGCCTCGGCGCTGAAGAGCATCATCTGCAACACGCAGAACGCCAGGACCCAGCGTATGGGGTGAGTCGAAGACATGTTCATTCTCCTGGTTGGATGGGGGAAGCGACTCGGTGGTCGGGTCCCTCTGAACACAGGAACAGGAAACGCTGCCGGTTTCCGTCACTCACCCTGTGATCGGTCTGCGGCGATGTCCTATATTCCACCCCATGGAACTTGGACTTTTCAGCTTCGCCGAAACGCGTGTGGATCCCGAGACCGGGCGCCAGCTCGAGGCCGGGACGCGGATCCGCCACCTGATCGAAGAGATCGAGCTCGCCGATCGGGTGGGACTCGATGTGTATGGGGTCGGTGAGCACCACCGGGCCGACTACTCGGTTTCGGCTCCGGCCGTCGTGCTGGCCGCGGCGGCCGCCCGAACCGAGCGGATCCGGCTGACGAGCGCGGTCACCGTCCTGAGCTCCGACGATCCGGTCCGGGTATTCCAGGACTTCGCGACGCTCGACCACCTCTCGGAGGGGCGCGCCGAGATCATGGCTGGCCGGGGATCGTTCACCGAGTCCTTTCCGCTCTTCGGGCAGGACCTGTCGGAGTACGACGAGATCTTCGAGGAGAAGCTCGGGCTCCTCCTGAAGCTACGGGAGAACGAGCGCATCACCTGGTCCGGGCGTCACCGGCCCCCGATCGAGGACCGTCCGGTCTATCCCCGGCCCGCCCAGTCCCCCCTCCCGGTGTGGCTCGCGGTCGGGGGCTCACCCAACTCGGTGCTGAGGGCGGCGCGGCTGGGTCTGCCCATGGCGCTGGCGATCATCGGAGGGGCCCCGGCCCGCTTCGCCCCCATCGCGCGGGCCTACCGCGAGGCGGGGGTCGAGGCCGGACACGATCCCTCGCGGCTCCGGGTCAGCATCAACTCGCACGGCTTCCTGGCCGACTCGGCCGCCGAAGCCGCCGACATCGCCTTTCCCCCCTTCGCCGAGACGATGACCCGTATCGGCCGGGAGCGCGGATGGCCACCAACCACCCGGGCCCAGTTCGATGCCGAGTCCCGCCTCGAAGGCGCCCTCGTCCTGGGAAGCCCCGACGAGGTGATCGAGAAGATCCTCTACCAGCACGAAGTCTTCGGCCACGACCGGTTCCTGCTCCAGCTCACCGTGGGCCCGATCGCCCACGACCGGGTGCTCCACGCCATTGAGCTGTTCGGAACGAAGGTCGCCCCGGTGGTGCGACGGGAACTCGGGGTGGGGAGGCCGTAGCCCCATGTCCTACGTCACGTACAAGGTCATCCACTACCTCGGGATCTTCCTGCTGGTGGTCGCACTGGGTGCGGCGCTGGGCCGGCGGGTGACGTCGGAGGGCCCCGATCCCCTGCGGAGGCGCTTCGTGGCCCTCCACGGAGTCGGGCTCTTCCTGGTCCTGCTGGGGGGATTCGGGCTCCTGGCCCGCACGGGCGTCTCCCATGGGGCCCTCTTCCCGGGATGGGTGTGGGCGAAGCTGGCCATCTGGGTGGTGCTGGGAGGCACCGTGATGCTGGCCCGACGCCGGGCGGGGTGGGCGATGCCGCTCCTCCTGGTGGTCCCCGCGTTGGCGGCGCTGGCCGGTGTGCTGGCCTTTCTCAAGCCGTTTTAGCGAGGCTCGGGGCCGCGGCCTGGTCCCTCTGTCGCGCCCTCGACGGTAGTATCGTCGGGAGGGCTCGGCTCGTCGGGTGCCTTTCCCTTGCGCACCTCGAACTTTCCGCCCATAGCGAGACTTCCGAGGAAGAAGACCCGTTCGGAAACCATGACCACCACACCCAGCAACATGTAGAGCCACAGCCCCTGGACAGACCCGAGCCTCCACTCGATCAGGTCCGGGATCACTCCCCAGGCTACGGCTCCGACCAGGATCGCGAATACAAGCCCAAGGGGGCCCTTCGGCTTGTAGTCGAGCGGGACCCCGCACTCGGGGCATTCGGGTCTCCATGGAAACGAGGTGCGTGCGAGGAGACTCCAGGGCAACGGGGTCGTGCAGGCTGGGCACGGAGGACTGGCAAGTCGCATTCTGGGGCTCCATGGAGAAGAGAGTCCGCCGCTTGCTGCGGCCACCATGAGTTCATGCGGAAAGGAGCGCTCCAACCCGGCAGGCCGAGGCTGAGCGGCCCATCCCGTCATCCCCGCCGCTCCAGCACGTCGAAGACCAGGTGCACCAGCTCCTCGGGGTGGCCCGCGATCCCGAAGGAGCCGGCAGGGGCCGGCCGGTCCTCGCGCACCCTCGCCACGTAGAAGATCACCGGCGCCCCTCCCGCCGCCTTCGACACCCGCGGTAGCGCCCGTATCCCCTCGTCGTCGCGCCCTCCGCGTGAGATATCCGAGAGCACCAGGTCGAAGGGGTCCCGGTGGAGCTGGTCCAGCGCCTCGTCGGTGCTCTCGGCCATCACCACTTCGGCGCCGAGGGCAGTGAAGACCTCGGCCTCGCTCGCGACCCACTCCGGCGTGTCGTCGATCCAGAGGATTCGGGCCCCGTCCATCAGGTGCGCGTGAGCGCGGGCGCGTCGGAGGGCCGGCGAGTCCGGTGGCGGGAAGTCCAGTGCCGGGGCGCCCCGCGACTCGAAGCGCACGGCCGACATCCGCGGGGAAGGGCTCGCCAGCGATTCCTCGGGCATGAGCATCGGGTGGGCCTCCGCCACCCCGAGATCCGGCCCCTCGAGATCCGCCAACGGGACATCCGGAAGATCCCCCGACTCCTTCTGCCGGATCGCCTCCTCGAGCGCCCGGCGCGCCGGCGCCATCTCTTCACTGGTGGCGGTGGTCAGAAAGCGCAGGGTGGTCGCGGCCAGCGCCTCGGGGTCGTCCAGCACCCCCAGGCTAGTCGCCCCCCACTGCCCATCGATCGTGAGCATGGCCACCCCGTGCAGGATCGCCCACACCGCCCCGGCCAGGTCCTCGGCCTCGAGCGTC
Source organism: Gemmatimonadota bacterium (assembly GCA_007126575.1). Taxonomy (GTDB): domain Bacteria; phylum Gemmatimonadota; class Gemmatimonadetes; order Longimicrobiales; family Gaopeijiaceae; genus SLBA01. Next base: position 25,357 of record SLBA01000021.1, read on the forward strand.
CCGTGCTGCCGCAGGTAGCCGTCCTCCTCCATCCCGATCGCCTCGAGGAAGATGAACTCCGTGCGCACGCGCTCCCGGTTGAGACGCTCTCGCTCCACGCGTCCGGGGCCATCGGGCACCGGGTCGCCCAGCGCATCGGCCACCTCGGGGCCGAACATGAGCCGGAAGAGTCGGGGCTCCTCGCCGGCGAAGGCCAGGTAGGCCGCGGCCATCCCCCGAAGGCCCTCCTCGGAATACCGACTCGAGCGGAGGGCCCCGTCCATCCGATTGCCCAGCTCCCGGAAACCCTCGGAGGCCACGGCCAGCCTCAGCCCCGCGAGCCCCCCTCCCTCTTCGGTGCGCCCAAAGGCCAGGTACGGCGCGGTTCTACTCTTCCCCGCCCGCTCCGCCACCTTCCGCAGATCGAGATCCGTGACGGGCTCGCGCAGCAGCTCGCGCGCGGCATCCACGAAACGCTGCCTCAATTCCTCTCCCGACCCCCTGCTCTTCTGGTTCATGCCCCATCCTAGCCGGGCTACTTGACACCGTCAACCCAACCGGGTATGTTGACAGTGTCAACCAAGCCACCCTTCCTCCGGGAGATTCCAATGAACGTCGAACTGCTTCTCAGCCATCCCGCGCCCTCCGAGGGCTCGCCCCTTCGGCTTCAGGCGCTGGTCCGCATCTCGGGGAGGGCTCCCGAGGCATCCGCTCGGCCGCCGCTCAATCTGGCGCTCGTCCTGGACCGAAGCGGCTCGATGAGTGGCGACAAGCTCGAGAACGCCCGCCATGCCGCGGCCCTCCTCCTTCGCCGCCTGGGCGACGCCGACCGGGTCTCGGTCGTGACCTACGACGACCAGGTCCAGACCCTCGCCGAGGACGCCACCGGTGCGGCGCACGAGGAGGCGATCGAGGCCGTCCGGCGCATCCATGCCGGGAGCACCACCAACCTGAGCGGGGGCTGGCTGCGCGGCCGGGACCTGGTGCGGGCCGGGCTCGGCAAGGGAGGGGTGCCGACAGAAGGCCTCCCCGAAACCGGTGAGTCGGATGCCCCCGCGGGTGCGACCCCCCGCATCCTGCTGATGACCGATGGGCTCGCCAACGCGGGGATCACCCAGCCCTCGGCGCTGACCGGCCTGTGTCGGACTGCGCGCGAGGAGGGAATTTCGACCACCACGATCGGATTCGGGCAGGGCTACGACGAGGACCTCCTGCGAGCGATGGCGGATGCGGGTGGGGGCGCCGCCTACTACATCGAGAATCCCGATCAGGCCCCCGGCGTCTTCGAGGAGGAGATCGAGGGGCTCCTGGGGCTCGCCGCGCAGAACGTCGAGCTGGTGCTGACGCCGGGCTCCGGGACCAAGCTGGTGGCTGTGCGGCACTCCTATCCGACCACGCAGACCGAGACCGAACTGCGGCTGGATATCGGTGACCTGTATGGTCACGAGCCCCGGCTGGCCCTGATGGAGTTCGACCTGAAGGACGCCCGGGCCGGGATCGAGCTCGACGTGGCCTCGCTTCGGGTGCGCGGGCACGTCCTGTCGGACGGGGGGGTCGAGGAGCGCGAGGTCACCCTGCCGATCACCCTGAAGGTGGGGTCGGGCCCGAAGGTCGAGCCCGAGGTGCGTCGGATCGCGCTGCTGCTGGATGCGGCGGATGTGCGCGACGAGGCGCTGGCGGCCCGGGATCGCGGGGACTGGGACAGGGCGTCGGACCGCCTGCGCGAGATCGCCGAGCGGATCGAGGCCGAGCTCGCCGACGATGTCGAGGGCAAGCGCGAGGTGAACAGCCTGCGCGCGATGGCCTCCCGAATGAAGCCGCACGTGTTCGACGCGGCCGACCTGAAGTACATGAAGCAGCAGGTCCACGACCAGCTCCGCTCCCGGACGGCCGCGCGCGTGCGATACGAGCGGCCGGAGGGGTAATAGCCGGGAGGAGGGGTAGCAGGGGGGGGAGCGGTAGTCGCCGGGAGCTCCCCGGCGGTCATAACCCTTCAACCGCGCCGATTTCGAGAGCGCCTGGAGGATTGGGGACACCATATGCCCCCAATCCTTCAGGCGTTGGCCGGTGGGGTTCTCTCGTGAACGATTGGCGACATATAGGACCCCCAACCCTTCACGCGTCGATCAGAATGGCCTGCGTGAAGGGTTGTGCCGGTGACGAAGGGACCGCCCACCGGGCTGCGGTGTTCTGGATCGGGTATGGATCCTTCGGAATCTTCTTGCGACAACGAACAGCAGGAGCCTGGCATGAAGGTGGAAATCTGGTCCGACGTGGTGTGCCCCTGGTGCTACATCGGGAAGCGCCGCTTCGAGAAGGCGCTCGAGGGATTCGACGAATCGGTCGAGGTGTCGTGGCGCAGCTTCGAGCTGGATCCCGTGGCGCCGAAGGAGCCGGCGGCGGCGCTGGACGAGGCGCTGGCCTCGAAGTACGGGATGAGCCTGGAGCAGGCGCGCGCGATGATGGACCAGATGACCCGCACGGCCGCGGCCGAGGGCCTGGACTTCGACTTCGGTCGCGCCCGGGGGGGCAACACGCTCGACGCCCACCGCCTCCTGCATTTCGCCGCCGAGCAGGGCCTGCAGGCAGAGATGAAGGAGCGGCTCCTTCGGGGCTACATGACCGAGGGGCGGGCGATCTCGGATCCGGCGGAGCTCGCCGAGCTCGCCAGCGAGGTGGGGCTGGACCCCGACGAGGTCACCGCCATGCTGGCCGGCGACGCCTACACCGATGCGGTGCGCCGCGACGAGGCCCGCGCCCGGGAGATCGGGGTGCGGGGCGTCCCCTTCTTCCTGATCGACGAAAGGATCGGGGTTTCGGGCGCACAGCCGCCCGAGCTCATCCGCCAAGCGCTGGCGTCCGCCCTGGAGCGTGACTGACGGGGCGCACAGCCCCCCTACGAGTCCGACCAGACCGCCAGCTCGTTCCCGTTGGGGTCCGCGAAATGGAAGCGGCGCCCGCCGGGGAAGGTGAAGATATCGCGGACCAGCCTGCCACCACTCGCGACCACCCTGTCGCGGGTCACTTCCAGATCGCTCGCGTAGATCACGATCAGCGCCGCCCCCGACTCGGTCGTCGAGCTCAGATCGGAGCGATAGAACCCGCCATCGATCCGGCCATCGGTGAAGGCTCGGTAGTCGGGGCCGTACTCCGTGAAGCTCCATCCGAACGCCGCCTCGTAGAAGGCTTGGACGGCATCGAGGTCAGCAGCCGGGAGCTCCAGGTAGTCGACCTTCTGATCGGTGGGCATCGTGCGCGCCTCGGTCTGGGGTGAGAGACATCGGTAGGGCGCCTCGCGGCGCCCCCTTCACGGCAGCGCGACCCAGGCGACCGAGGGCACGTCGAACTCGTCCCGGACGATCCCCCACGCGCGCTCGGCGGTGAATCGCATCGCCCTGAAGCCGTCGGGGAAACGGACCACCTGGGGCGGGCCCGCCTCGTCGTCGAGGGGAATCCGCACCCATCTCCAGCCCTCGCCTCCCAACCCCTCGTCCAACTCGAAATTTTGGAGCCAGAGGGCCGTGTTCGCCCCGCAGCGAAGAGTGTAATACTCGGGGAAGACCTCGGCAAAATCCTCGAACACATCCCCCATCTGAGCGAGGAAGAAGTCCCGGAGCTCATCATCCGGTGGCCGCTGATCACTGGGCACCTCCTCGATGATGCGAGGGAGCAGGACATCGATCATCCGACCGGCGGTGAACGGCGTGCGGCGGGCCGTCGGGAGGTCGAAGCTCCGCAGCCCGGTCAAATCCGACTGCTCCTCTCCCGGCAGCGCACGGACCGTGTGGGTCGACGGGTCGTACATCCAGCCCTGCCCATCAGGGCAGACGGCGAGCAGGGGCACCGGCAGCCACTCGGTGGCCCCCGGGTACTGCGCGGCCGGATCCTCCAGCATCTCCGACAGGTCCCATCGCTCGGCAAGGCTCCCATCGGCGATCGACAGCTCGCCCACGCGGGACCGCCAGAAGCCAAACCCGACCGGAGCACCGTTCACCGGGTACGTCACGAACACCGAGCCGGCACCCCCATCCACCCACGCCACGGGCCCGGGCATGCCCGCCTCTCGCGAGAGCAGCGTCTGGGGAGGGACCGTCTCGTTCGGAACACCCACCGCCTCGGAGCCGGCCGCGGCCGCGGGCTCGAGCCCCCCGCCCGTCACCCGCACCATGGCGTGCCGCCCCCGATCGTACGTCCAGATCCCGTCAGCCCCCTGCCCTCCCGGCCGGACCAGGGTGACCGGATTCCTGAACTCCTGCGGCCCTCCCCCCGACTGGCCCAGCGGACCCACGATCGTCCCATCGGAGCCGAACCCTACGAAGAAGGGGGCCGCGTCATCGAGCACCCAGACCGTTCCTTCGGCAGAGACCTCGAGGTCTCTGACCAGGGTCAGTGACTCGCTGGTGCCCAGGACCTGCAACGCCTCGGCGCCGATCTCGACGGCCTCCGCGGGCGAGTCGACGGGGGACTCCGAGCCCGAATCCCCGCAGGCCGCCACCAGAGTGACCGCGGTCATAGCCGCGAGTGCGCGGAGGACCGGGCTGGAGCCGAGACCCGAACTCGAACCGGCGGATCGCCCCGAGCGGGAGGGGCGGAGGGAGGTCGACGGTCGGCCGGAGCGGGGCAAGATCATGGAAGGCACAAGCACACTCGGCGTTGGAGAATCCTGAAGGGCCTCGGCTCCCTACGAACCCGTGACGCGTGAGGTTTCGGCCGGTAGAGTGTAGGGGATCGAGCAGTGCCCGTCGAAGCTACATCGTGACCCCCCGACAAGGCGACCGTCGCATGATGCCACCCAACCAGCGGGAACTCCGCAGCGAAATCCGTTGGCTCGGCGAGACCCTGGGCGAGGTGATCATCGAGCAGGCCGGCCAGTCCGCCTTCGATCTCGTCGAAGCGATCCGCGCGCTCGCCAGGGACCGACGCAAGGGCGAGGCGGAAGCCGAGGACCGTCTCATCCAGGCCATCCGCGACCTCGACGCCGAGCAGATCGAGTCGCTGATCTGCGCGCTGAGCGTCTTCTTCGATCTGGCCAATCTGTCCGAGGACCGGCAGCGGGTCCGCGTCGTTCGCGAGCGCGAGCGGCAGGGCAAGCGCACCGAGTCCGAGAGCCTGGGCGGGGTCATCCGCGCGCTGCGGGACCGGGGCGTCGACGCCGAGACCGTTCAGACCCTCCTGCGCGACACCGGCATCGAATTCGTCTTCACCGCCCACCCGACCGAGGCCAAGCGCCGGTCCGTCCGCGAAAAGGTCCGCGACCTTCGCCGACACCTCTATGCGCTCGACGACACCGAGCTCCTGACCCGCGAGCGGGAGCTGCTCGAGCGCTGGGTCAAGGCTGATCTCACCGGGCTCTGGCAGACCGATTTTGTGCGCTTCCGCCGGCCCTCGGTCCTCGAGGAGCTGGACCGCTCCCTCTTCTTCGCGGGCAATCTGTGGACGGTGGTCCCCCGCCTGTTCAGGGAACTCGGGGAGGCCCTCCAGCGCAGCTATCCGGAGCAGGCCTTCGACCTCCCTCCGGTGATCCGATTCGGTACCTGGATCGGGGGCGACCGCGACGGCAATCCTTATGTCACCGCCGAGGTCACCGGGCAGGCCCTCGGGCGCCTGCGCGAAGAGGCCCTCGGGCGCCACATCGAGCGCGCCCGCGACGCCCGCCGGAGCCTGAGCATGTCGGGCCGCAAGGCGGGGGTCAGCGCGGAGCTGCTGGAGGCGATCGACGACGCCACCCGGCGCTTTCCCGCACTCGAGTCGGCCGTCGCGCATCTGTCCGATGCGGAGCCCTACCGCCGCTGGCTACGCATCGTCCAGTGGCGCCTCGAGCGCGCTCTGGAAGTCGTGCCCGGATCCGAAGAGGAGAGCCCCGCCGGCGCCTACGGGGATCCCGCCGAGTTCCTGGACGACCTCGACCGGATGAAGCGGAGCCTCGAGGCGCACGACGGCGCCCTGCTGGCCGACGCCCACCTCAGGGACTGGATCGTCCAGGCAGAGGTCTTCGGGTTCAGCCTGATGCGGCTCGACATCCGCCAGGAATCCAGCTGGTATCACGGTGTCATGGCCGAAATCCTGGCCCAGCTCGGGATTCACGACGACTACGCCGCGCTCGACGAGGAGCCCCGCCGCGAGCTCCTGATCGAATCGATGCCCTGCAACCGTGCGATCGACGAGGAGGATCTCTCGGACGAGGCCCGCGAGACCCTCGCCCTCTTCCGCCTCCTCGCCTCGGTCTGCCAGATGACCGGCCCGGGGGTCTTCGGGGCGCACGTGGTCTCGATGACGCACAAGCCGAGCGACCTTCTGGTGGTCCTCTGGCTCTCGAGTTGGGGGGCAGCGCGGGCGGGCATGCCCAAGGCGCGTCTGCCCATTCCCATCGTCCCCCTCTTCGAGACCATCGAGGACCTCGCTCACGCCGATGCGACCCTCGGGACGCTGCTCGGCGACCCCGCCTACCACGAGCACCTGGACGCGACGGGGGGCCGGCAGATCGTCATGATCGGCTACTCCGACAGCACCAAGGACGGCGGGTACATGGCCGCCTCGTGGGGACTCTTCGAGGCCCAGGCCCGCATGCATCGAGCGGCGCGGGAGGAGGGCGTGGAGCTCATCTTCTTTCACGGGCGCGGAGGGGCGCTGGGCCGAGGCGGGGGTCCGGCAGCCCGGCACATCCGCTCGCTTCCGGCCTCGACGCTGAACGCCGGTCTGCGGATCACCGAGCAGGGCGAGGTCCTCTCGGAGCGCTACGACGACCCTCGAATCGCGAGCCGCCACCTGGAGCAGATGCTCTCGGCCGTGCTCGATCGGGGCGCTGCGGGGCTCGTGGGATCGGGCAGCGACGGGCGGGAGTCCCCGGGGGGAGATTCTCCGGCGGCTTCCGGGGTTCCGAACGATCTCCTCGAACGCCTGGCCACGACATCCAGGGAGGCCTATCGGGAGCTCGTCGAGCATCCGGGGTTCGTCCAGTACTTCGAGGAGGCGACGCCCATTCGGGGGATCGAGGACCTGCCGATCGGGTCGAGGCCTGCCCGGCGGAGCTCCGATCGATCGCTCGAGACGCTGCGCGCGATTCCCTGGGTCTTCTCGTGGACGCAGAGTCGGCACATGATCCCGGCCTGGTTCGGGCTCGGTACGGCGCTCGAGGCGGCGCACGAGGAGGTGCCAGCGCTCCGGGACTTCTATCGGCGCAGCGGGTTCTTCCGGGCCACGATCGACAATGCGGCGCTGGCGCTGGCCAAGGCGGACATGGGGATCGCGCGGGTGCACAGCCGGTTGGTCGGCGACCCCGCGGTGCGCGACGAGATCTGGGGGCGGATCTCGGCCGAGTACGAGCGGACGCGGGCCGGGGTCCTGGCGCTCACCGGGCGCGAGGCGCTGCTCGACGAGACCCCCTGGCTGCAGCGGTCGATCGAGGTCCGAAACCCCTATGTCGATCCCCTGAACCTGATCCAGGTCGAGCTCTTCCGGCGCCTGCGGGAGCTCGGTGAGGATGGGGACACCGACGAGCTCAGGAGCCTGATCCGGCTGACCATTCAGGGGATCGCGGGGGGGTTGAGGACTACGGGGTGATCGCGCCCTGCCCCACCGCAATCACCGGAACGTCGAACTGCCCCTGGGTGACCGTTAGGGTGCCCGTCTGGCTCGAGCTGGGCGAGGGCTCGGCGGTGAACTGGAAGGTCCCAGTGGCCCGCGAAGCCGTAAGCTGGGTGATGGTGATCGTGCCGGGTGTGCCGCTGTACTGGGTGCCCCAACCTGGATCCGATCCCTGGGTGACGACGGCCATCCGCAGGGGAAAGCCCGGCCGGATCTCGTAGCTGCCCGGGCCCGTGAACTCCGAGATGTTGATCGCCATGCCGTAGGTGGCGTTGGGATCCGCGGCCCAGAGGGTGACCAGCGACTGCGCCTGGTTGTGCTGTGCCTGAGCGAAGGGGGCCGAGGCCGACCACGCCTGACCGTTGATGGTGGCGCTGATGGTGCCGCTGTCTCCGGGTGCCGCGGGGGAGTTGTCGCTCCCGCAGGCGGTGATGGCCAGGACCAGGAGGACGGCCAGGGTGCAGCGCAGAAACCGGATGGTCATCGTCCGACTCCTTGTATGGGTGTTCGGTGGCTGCAGGGGGAGCGCAGCCATGGATTTTTTCAAGCTGGAGGGCGTGCCGGTGTCCCGCAAGTCGGGGGGGGCCGGTTCCCACCCTGTAGCATTTACATGTCCGTGAAGGGGTTACAGGGCCGGGCGCTCCCTCGACGGACCGCCCCCACTCCCCCCATGACCCCGCAAGTCCCCACGATCAAATCGTTTAGCAGGCTTCTTACTCTCCTGGCAGGGTCCCTGCATTCATCAAGAGGCAGACTCGGACAGGAATCCCCACCGCCACCATGGCGTCTCCCCTTTCTGACTCGGGACTCGCGAGCGCAGTTCAACACTCCCAAGGCCATTGGAAGGAGACGCATATCCGACATTCACACCGTAGGACGTCAGCCCCCATCCCCATCGAGGGGCCGACCGACACGATCCACGTATTCTCGAACGAGTCCGAGGCGAGGGACGAGGCGGTGGTCGACGACCGGATCGCGGATCGCATGGACCGGATGCAGGCGCTGAGCCTCATGGCGGGGGGTGTCGCACACCGGTTCAACAACCTGCTGACGGCGATCCAGGGCAATGTCTGCAGCGTGTATGGACAGCTTCAGGACGAGTCGCTCCGCGAGGAGTTGGCGGATGCGATCGATGCGTGCCACGACGCCGCAGAGTTCACCTCGCACCTGCTCGCGATCAGTGGCCGCCATTGGGCCGAGAATCGGGTCATGGACGTCAGGGATCTGATCGCCGGACTGGACCTCGGTCGGCTGGTCCGGGGCCGGACCGTCTTCTGCCTCGACCTGTCGACCGACCCGTGTCGGGCCGAGGTGGACCCGAGTCACGTCGAGCAGGTGGCCGTGAACCTGGTCCGGAACGCCGCTGCGGCCGTGGAGGATGGGGGCGTGGTCCATATCAGTGTCGACCGACTTCCGGCGACGAATGTTGAAGGTGCGCCCGGGCCCGGATGGGTCCAGATCGAGGTCTCGGACAACGGTCCGGGTATGGGCCCCGAGACCGCCGCTCGGGCCTTCGACCCCTTCTTCACCACTCGGCCCACCCCGGATGACGCGGGGCTCGGGCTCCCCGTCGCGTACGGTCTGGCCCGCCGCATGGGTGGCTCGATCTCGCTCAGCAGTGAGCCCGGAAGCGGGACGCGCGCTCGGGTCTGGATTCCGGCCGCGACGGGAGCGGTGTCGGGGCCGCGCCCGGTGGAGTGAGGGCGGACCAGCCCCAGGCCGGCTACCCATCGGTGACGGTGGCCGTGAGGGATGTGCTACCGTTGGTGGGGATGCTGAAGCCGGCGGGGTGGGTTATGGAGACGATGCTCGTGCCTGGGCTCAGGGGGTTGAATTGGGTGGTTCTGCGCCAGTTGCTGGAGCCGCTTCCCCCGCTGAAGCTCAACGGGGACGTGGTAATTGAACCTACAATGGGGTCGCTGCTCGTCACCGGAACCTCCACGGTGATCCCGGGACGGAGCTCCTGTTGAGACACCAGGCCTCCGTTGGCGCTCAGATAGTACAGGTCGACGCTGAGGTTTCGATTGGTTGCTGACTCTGCGATAGAGAAGTTTCCGGTAGCAAGGTGGAAGCCCGACGGTCGCAACGACACGTTGGTCTGGCCGTCGTTATAGCCCGCGGCCTGAGCGCTGATGGTCGTCGCCCCCTCTATCAACCCCTGCACGTAGAAGGTCTGGTTGGTCGTGGTCGTGACGCCGCTGAAGGTGATACTGGTCGTCCCTTCCTCGGAGCGACTCGTGGAGATCAGGGCCGCGGAGCCCGATGCAACGGCTACTGTGATGTCCACCGGCTCCGGCGGTGCCTCGGCCAATCGCACCGACGCGGTGCGCTGCAGGTCCTTGCCGACCACCACGTTACTGGTCGAGAAGGTGACGCTCGGGGCGGTCACCGT
>SLBA01000062.1 GCA_007126575.1 Gemmatimonadota bacterium
AAGGGCCGCTCAAAGAGGTGTCCGGCGCCGAGTAGTTCGCCGTCGGAGTCTCTCTGCTTCCAGATCAGCGTCCATCCGCGCGCCGCGTCGTTTTCGAGCCGGTAGCTGAAGCCCGGGCGCCGGCTGCGTTCCCGAAGGAACCGTTCGACGGTCTCGGGGAGCCCCGCGGGAAGGGGGCGATCCAGGTGCGCCAGGAGGGGAGGGAGGGCGTCTTCCTGCTTCGCGGCCCGCTCGAGTGCCGCAGCTCCCGACACGGCGGCTTCGAGTCCCAGCTTCATTTCGGCCAGCGCATTTTCGGCCTCGAGCGCGGCGGGTCCCGAAAGGCTCCTCAGCTCTCCGGACTTGGCGGTGTCGCGAACCAGTCCGTCGACCTCGCGCAGGATCTGGCGCAGCCGCTGGTGGAAACCCGTGATCAGCGACTCCGATCCCTCCGCCTCCGGGGTGCGCCCCGCGTGGGAGGCAGGGGCGTCCCTGTGCTCCGCCGGTCCAGCCGGGTCAGCCATCATCGTCAGTGTCTCCGTCGGGGGGAGGGCTCCACTCCCGGATCATCTCTTTGTGCCGTTCACGAGCCTCGCGCACGATCCGCCGGGACTCCGACTCGGCTTCGGAAGCCGAGGTCGACGCGTCGGTCGCACGCTCATCCGACGAGGCAGACGCCTCTCCGGTACCCAGAAGATGGCTGCACCGCACCTCATACGCAAAGAGTTTCTGTCGAAGCTCCCCCATGATGGTCAGAAGGTCCGAGGGGGACGTGAGCAGCCCGTCCTCTTCGTCGAGTCGAAGGAGGAGTTCGGCGAACCGTTTCAGATCGGCTCGCAGGCGATCCGCATCGATGTCGTCGTACTGTCCCATGGCGTCTCTCTTCCCGGTGCTCGGGTGGGTCTTCAGTGTCGGTCGCCGGCCGCGTCCGTCATCAACGCAGTTGTATGCGGGCGTCCAGTGCCATCCCGCCCTCCGGCGTGGCCAGAAAGGGGTTGATGTCGAGCGATTCGATCCCGTCGTGGTCGAGCACGAGCTGGGAGAGTCGCTGAATCGCCTCGGAGATGGCTTCCAGCCGGACACCCTCCTCTCCCCGTACCCCTTCGAGGAGGGGAAAGCTCCGAATGTCGCGCATCATTTCGCGGGCGTCGAGACCGCTCACCGGGGGCAGGCGGAAGGCCACGTCGCGGAAGGTCTCGACATAGATGCCGCCGAGCCCGAACATGAGCACGGGACCGAACGAGGGGTCGGTGTTCATGCCCAGGATCAGCTCCCGTCCGCCGCGCTGGAAGGGGGTCACGAGCACCCCCTCGATGCGGGCGTCAGGCTCCTGTTCGGCCACGCGCTCCATCATCCAACGCCAGGCCCCGCGCACGGCCTCCTCGTCGCGCAGGTCGAGCGCGACCCCGCCCACCTCGGTCTTATGCGAGATGTCGGGCGAGACCAGCTTGAGCACCACCGGGCCGTCGAACTCCGAGGCGGCGTGGGCCGCGGCGTCCTCGGAGTCGGCCAGGGAGTGGGGCACCACGGGGATTCCGTAGGCCTCGAGGATCCGGTAGGCCTCGGGTTCGAGGAGCTGGCGGCGCCCCTCGGCGCGGATTTCGGCGAGCCACTCGGTGACCCGGTCGCGGTCGGCGGGGAAGCGGGCCGGCGCCTCGAGCGGGCGGGCGACCCAGCGGGCGTGGCGGTGCATCGCGCCCAGCGCGCGGGTGGCGGATTCGGGAAAGATGTAGGCGGGGACCCCGGCGGCTCTCAGCTCGGCGCGGCCCTCGGGGAGCCCGTCCTTGCCCATGAGCACGGCGAGCACCGGGATGCCGGGGTGGGAGCGTCGGGCCTCGACGATCGCGCTTGCCACATCGGCCTGGCGCACGCCCAGGGGGGGCACGAAGGCCGCGATCGCCGCGTCCACCTGCGGGTCTTCCAGAATGATCTCGAGCGCGACCCGGTAGCTGTCGGCGGTGGCCGAGGCGACCATGTCGACGGGGTTGCGGACCGAGGCCTCCTCGGGAAAGACCTCTTTGAGACGGGCCAGGGTCTCGGGGGCGAATTCGGCGACCTGGAGCCCCTCGGCCTCGCAGGCGTCGGCGATGATGATTCCGGGGCCGCCGGCGTTGGTCACGATCGCCACCCGGTCGCCGGCCGGCATGGGGAGGGTGCCGAAGGCCATGGCCAGGTCGAAGAGCTCCTCGACCGAGTTGGCGCGCAGGACCCCGCACTGGTCGAGCAGCGCCTCGGCCGCCGAGTCCTTTCCGGAGAGGGCTCCCGTGTGCGACGACGCCGCGCGGGCGCCCGCCAGTGTCCGGCCCGACTTGACCACGATGATCGGCTTCTTGCGTCCGACCCGGCGGGCGATGCGGGTGAAGCGCCGGGGGTTCCCGAAGGTTTCCAGGTACATCAGGATCACGCGGGTGCCCGGATCGGCTTCCCAGTACTCCAGCACGTCGTTGCCGCTGACGTCCGGCTTGTTGCCGACCGAGATGAAGTTGCGGACCCCGATCCCGTACTCCGCCGCGTAGTCGAGGATAGTCACACCCAGGGCGCCCGACTGGCTCAGGAAGCTGACGGGGCCCGGGGGGGGCATGGTGGGGGCGAAGGTGGCGTTCATCGAGTGTTCGGGGTCGGTATTCAGGACGCCCATGCAGTTGGGACCGACCAGGCGCATCCCGTGCCGGCGGACGGCCTCCACGAGGGCCTGTTCGCGCTGGACCCCGTCGCCGCCGATCTCGCGGAAGCCCGCCGAGATCACCACGATCGCCCCGACGCCCTTGAGGCCGCACTCCTCGACCACCTCGAGGACCGCCTCCTTGGGGACCACGATGATCGCCAGGTCGACCTCGCGCGGGATCTCGAGCACCGAACGCCAGGCGGGGACCGAGTGGACCGCGCGGGCGCCCGGGTTCACGGGATAGATCGGCCCGGTGTAGCCGTGGCTCAGGAGGTTGTCGACGATCTGCCATCCGATCGTGCCGGGGCGACGGCTGGCTCCGATGATCGCGATCGAGGAGGGCTGAAAGAGGGGCTTCAGGGTCTTGGGCATGGCGTGGGCGAGCGAAATGCGGGTGGACGGGCCGCTGGAGAAACGGAAGGGACGGGTATAGACTATCGTCCATGTAGACTAACGTCGGGGGCGGGACCGGGTCTACAGCCCGGGTGCCGACTCCGTGACGCCAGATTCGGCCCCTGAGACCCCCTCTGACCGGGACTGCGGCAGATGTTTCGACGATCTCTGATCCGGACGGTCCGCTTCAGCGCCACGCATCACTACCGGGTGCGTGGGTGGGATGCGGAGCGAAACCGTGAGACCTTCGGCGCGCAAGCCGAGCCCCACGGGCACGAGTACGTGGTCGAGGTGGCCGTGGCCGGGCCCCCCGATCCGGAGACGGGCTTCGTGACCGACCTCGGGCACCTCGACACCGTGCTTCACGACGAGGTCGTGGAGCCGCTGGACGGCCACGATCTGAATCGGGTGATTCCCGAGGTGGCCGAGGGGGCGATGCAGCCTTCGACCGAGGCGCTGGCCGAGTGGGTCTACCGGCGGGTGGCGCCGCGGATCGGGGATCCGGCCAGGGTGATCCGGGTGCGGGT
>SLBA01000083.1 GCA_007126575.1 Gemmatimonadota bacterium
GCAGCGCGGATGGTACTGCCGGAGAGATCCGGTGGGAGAGTACGTCGCCGCCGGCCTCACATACCGCACCCCCCGCTCGGGCCTCACAGCCCGCGTCGGGGGGTGTTTGTGTTTCCACGCCCCTCCCCTCGTCCACGACCCCGGCGCGCTGGGACCGCGTGCGGAGTCGGGTTATCTTTCCCGTCATGACCACTACCAAGAATACTTCGTCCGACCAGGCCGTTCGTCCGACCCGTGCCGGATTTGTCGCCCTCGTGGGCGCCCCGAATGCCGGAAAGTCGACACTCATGAACCGGTTGATCGGGCAGCGGCTCTCGATCGTGACCGCCAAGGCCCAGACGACCTGGCGCAAGGTGCCGGGGATCCTCACCCGCGACGACGCCCAGCTCGTGCTGCTCGATACCCCGGGCCTGCTCGAACCCAAGGATCTTCTGCAACGCGCGCTCTTGATCCAGGCGAGGGAGGCCCTGCACGATGCCGACGTCATCCTCGTCCTGCTCGACGGAGCGCGGCATGCCGACGATCACCTTCGCGCGATGATCGACACGGTGGAGGAGGAAGCGGGCGTTCCGATCCTCGTTGCGATCAACAAGACCGACATCGCCCCCCCCGAGCAGGTGGCGCGCCTCGCTGCCTGGTCGAGTGAGTTCAGCGACAAGGCTCCCTTCTCTATCTCGGCGGAGACGGGGGAGGGAGTGGACACACTCCTGGACGCGATGGTCGAAGCCCTCCCGGAGAGCCCCTTCCTGTATCCCGACGATGAGGTGGCGACCGACCCGGTCCGCTTCTTCGTGGCGGAGATGGTCCGAGAGACCGTATTCGAGCGATACGAGCAGGAGATCCCCTACGCGGTGTTCACGCAGGTCGAGGATTATCGGGATGGCAAGGACGGCGATCGGACCTTCATTCACGTGAACATCTATGTGGAGCGGAAATCCCAGAAGGGAATCCTGATCGGGGAGGGCGGTCGTGCGATCCGGGAGCTGGGCACCCGGGCGCGTGAGAAGATCGAGCACTTCCTGGGCGAGCCGGTGTATCTCGAGTTGTGGGTCAAGGTACTCCCCGGGTGGAAGAAGAAGCGGGGAGACCTTCGACGCTTCGGCTTCTCGATACCGGATGACGATGCCCGTCCCTGAACGCTCTTCCCGTTTCTCCCTCGCTGGACTTGTGGCGCTCCTCCTGACCCTGTGGGTCGGGGGTGCGGCGCCCCTCTCTGCACAGTCGGGGGTGGATCCGGCCCCCGCGGACGAGGGCGCGCTCTTCCTCCTGCTGCCCGTGGGTTCGCAGGCCGTGGGGCTGGCTCGAGCGATGACCGTCATGGCCTCTTCGGAGGCGGTCTTCTGGAACCCCGCCGGACTCGCCGGACTTTCGGCGAGTCAGGTGGTGCTCCATAGGGGAGACCACGTGGTGGGTGACGCCACGTCGATCTCGGCGCTCGTCGCCTCGCCGGAAAGGGGAACCCTCGGGGTTTCGTACCAGCTCTTCGACGCCGGCTCGCAGGCGCTCACGGACGATCAGGGCAACACCCTGGGATCGATCTCGGTGCGGAACCATCAGGCACTGCTCTCCGCGGCGGCGCTGGTGCTGCCTCGATTCGCGGCCGGGATGAACGTCAAGTACGTCGTCTTCGACTTCTCCTGTCGGGGGCAGTGTCCCGAGGGGCGAGTCCGGGGATCGTCCTATGCGGTCGACCTGGGGCTGCAGCTCCAGCCATTTGAGAGCGTTCCCCTGCGCCTCGGGATCCTGGCCGCACATCTCGGTCCGAGGTTTCAGATCGAGAACGCGGAGCAGGCGGACCCCCTTCCTTCGAGGATCCGTCTGGCCGGCTCCTACGAGGCGTTTCAGCGAACCATCGAGGACGAACCGATCGGCCTGGAAGTCATCGTCGAGGTCGAGGACCGGTTGCGTGACCTTGGCTCGCCGGCCTATCTCCTTGGCCTGCAGCTCTACGCGGGGGGCGACGACCGGATCTTCGTGCGGACGGGATATTCTCTGGGCGACACGGACCAGGTGGACGGGGCAGCGGTTGGATTCGGCCTTCGCTACGAGCGAGTCGAGATCGGGATCGCACGCTCTCTCGCGCGGCAGGGCATCGCCTCGCAGCAGGAACCCATGCATGTGACGCTCGGATTTCGGTTCTGAGCCGATGATCTCCCCGGGACTCTGGGTGCCGCTGGTCTGTCTTCAGCTGACCCCCCTCTGCGTTCCGGCCGAGCCGGATCCGACGGGTCCGGCATCGCTGACCGTCGCATCTTCCCTTGCGCCGGCCCCACCGATGCCGGGGAGCGTCGGAGCGGATCAGGGAGACCTCTCGGCCGCCCTTCGTTCGCTGGTCCTTCCCGGATGGGGACAACGCGTGCAGGGCCGGGGGCACTGGTGGGCCTTCCCGGTACTCGAACTGGGCGCCGTCGCCGGGGCCGTGGATGGGCACGTGGGGGGTGCCCGACTCCGGGACCGCTACCGTGACCTGGCCTGGACCGCGGCCCGGGCCCCCCTCCTTGACCCCACGGACGCCCGCGAGGATGGCCCCTGGGAGTATTACGAGCGGATGGCACGCTGGACGACGTCCGGGCGGTTCAACCTGTCCAGCGACCCCAGCCGACTCGTTCCCGAGGAGGACCCCTCCACCTACAACGGGACGATCTGGGTTCTCGCTCGGCAGCTCTACCTTCCCGACAGCGAGGCAGAGCCCGATCCTTCGGCCCCCGGCTTCGAGCAGGCCCTTGACTACTATCGACAGCGTGCGGTCCCCGAGACGATGCGTTGGAACTGGAGCACCAGTCCCGAAGCCCTCGAGCCATTCAGACGGATGATCGATCGATCGGATGATCGGTTCAGACGCACCTCGCAGTTCATCGGGGTTATCTTTCTCAATCACTTCATTTCGGCCACCGATGCGTGGCTGGGTGCTCGATCCGGAACGCTGCAGAGCCTTCCGATAACACTAGACGCGAACGCCTTTCCCATGAATCACCGGGGGGACTGGACCCTTTGGGTCCGGATCTCACCCCGGAATCCACGGAGTATGCATTGACCCATCAAGAACTTCCCGCCACCGAAGATATCCTGGCGGCACTGGCCGATTCCTCTCGCGGACCCCTGAAGGCGAAGGAGCTCGCGCGGGTGCTCGACGTACCCACCGAGGACTACCGTGCCTTCAAGGACCGACTGAAGGCGCTCGAGCAGTCCGGTGATCTCTACCGGAATCGAAGTCAGAGCTATGCGGTGCCCGACCGGATCCACCTGGTCGTCGGGAACCTGCAGATCACCCGTGCCGGGGATGGATTCGTCCGCCCGGACAATCGGGCGAATGACGACGTCTTCGTGGCCGCACGGCACCTGGACTCCGCGATGGACGGAGACCGGGTCGCCGCCCGGATCGAAAGTCGCCCCCGAGGCCGTAACCCGGTCGGGCAGATCGTCAAGATCCTGGAGCGCGGTCGTCCGACCGTGGTGGGGACCTACAAGCGATCCAGCTCGTTCGGTTTCGTCGCCGCCCTCGATCACCGGGTGCAGCGGGACATCATGATCCCGGAAGGGGCCGAGTCGGGAGCGGGGAAGGGGGATGTCGTGGTGGTCCGGATCGACCAGTTCGGGTCGCCGAAGCGCAACGCGATCGGAAAGGTCGAGAAGGTCCTGGGAAAGATGGAGGACCCGGGCGTCGACGTGCTCTCGATCCTTCATGGGCACGGGCTGCCCAAGGAGTTCCCGCCCGAGGTCGAGAAGGCGGCGCAGGACGCGGCGGAGCGTATGAACACTCCGGGACCCCGCGAAGACCTCCGCGAACTCCTTCTCTTCACGATCGATCCGGCGGATGCCCGGGACCACGACGACGCCCTCACCCTGACCCCCGTCTCCGATGGCATCTGGGAGGTCGGGATCCACATCGCGGACGTGTCGCACTTCGTGGAGGAGGGCACGGTCCTCGACCTCGAGGCCCTTCAGCGGGGAACCAGCGTCTACCTGGTCGATCAGGTGGTTCCCATGCTTCCGCCCCTGCTCTCGAACGATCTGTGCTCCCTAAAGGACGGGGTCGATCGGCTCGCGCTGACCCTCTTCGTCACCCTCGATGAGCAGGGCCGGGTCCGAAGCCATCGATACGCCCGCACTCTCGTTCGTTCGTCGCACAGCTTCCATTACGACCAGGTCCAGGATGTTCTGATGGGAGAGGGCTCGCTGGGGTCCGAGGTCGACAAGGTCCTGCGCACCCTCAATCAGCTCGCGGTCACACTCAGAAAGAACCGTGCAGCCCGGGGATCGCTCGACTTCGATCTTCCCGAAGCGAGGGTGGTGCTCGATGACGACGGCGCCCCCGTGGATATTCAACGGGTGGTGCAGGTCGAGGCGAACCGACTCATCGAGAGCTTCATGCTCCTGGCCAACGAGCTGGTGGCGTCGGACTGCGTGAATCGAAAGCTGCCCGCTCCCTTCCGGGTCCACGAGTCTCCCGCTCCGGATCGTCTCGAGACCCTCAAAGAATTCCTTCGCCCATTCGGCCATTCCCTTGGAAAGAAAAAGATTACGCCGCGCGACCTCCAGCGAATTCTCGAAAAGTCCGAGGGCCGAACGGAGGAGGGATTGATCTCGACCGTGGTACTTCGCTCCATGAATCGGGCGCGGTACGACGAGGAGAATCTCGGGCATTTCGGTCTCGCGTCCGAGGCGTACCTGCACTTCACCTCGCCGATCCGGCGCTACCCCGACCTGATGGTGCACCGCCTGATCAAGGAGGTGCTGATCGGGGGGAGCGCCGCCCCGGAGCGCTGGCAGGCCCGCCTGCCCGATATTGCCGAGCAGGTCAGTGAGCGGGAGCGAAAGGCGCAGCAGGCGGAGCGGGACTCGGTCGACATGAAGAAGATCGAGTACATGCACCGGCACCTGGGCGACGAGTTCGAGGGAACGATCGCGGGCGTGGTCTCGTTCGGCTTCTTCGTGCTCCTGGACAAGGTGTTCGTCGAGGGCCTGGTCCATGTGAGTACGCTGGGCGACGACTACTACAGCTTCGTGCCCGAGTCGTATGCCCTCGTGGGCGATCGGAATGGACGACGGTTCCAGATGGGGGACCGAGTGAAGGTCCAGGTCGCACGGGCCGACAAGGAAGAGCGTCAGATCGACTTTCGCCTCCTCGACGGACCGGGCTCGAAGGGGAAGGGCGGACGGGGTTCGCCTCGCAAGGGCCAGCAAAAGGGGAAGGGCCGCAGCCAGTCGAAGAAGGGTGGATCCGGGGGGAAGGGGCGCGGGAAGGGACGAGGTTGATGCCGTCCCCTCTGATGCCGCGTCGGCCTGAGCCCCGGACGTCGCGTTTGACTTCGATTCCGCCAGCGTCTACCGTTCCGCGGTCCACCTCGAGTGAAGCTCGACGGACTGCTGCAGAACGTTCACCCTGAACCAGAGCCGGCGCATGGCGTCCGACTTGACGGTCCTGTACTTCGACGGCGGTGAGGGCGAGCCCTCCGAGCTTCTTCGGCGGTTCGCCGAAGACCGGGGACTCAGCCTTCTGCCCGTTGCGTCGGCGCCAGGGGTTCTCCACCGGGTGAACCGAGCCATCCCGGCCTCACTCGTCATGGACGTGTCTGGCGACGCGGGCCGGGTCTTCGGGCTTTGCGAGCAGATCAAGTCCGACGCATTCTCGGCCATTCTTCCCGTGGCGGTGATCGTTCGGGATGCCCGGCTGGTCGCCGAGGCCCTCGAGGCCGGCGCCGACGAGGTGATCCTCGAGGTCCCGGGGGACCCCGGCGCGGAGCGAGAGGCGGAGCTCCGGCTCGACCTCCTGCTTCGACGTGCGACACGGGACGTTTCGGTGCACCCGACCACTCGCCTTCCCGGGACCCCTCAGATCGAACGTGATCTCGGGGGACGGATCGCCACGGGAGACCCCTTCGCCTTCTGTTACGCGGACCTGGACTACTTCAAGGAGTTCAACGACCGATACGGGTACAATCGGGGGGATCGGGTGATCTACCTGGTCTCGCTCATCCTGAGGGACCTGGTTCGAGGCCTGGCCCCGGGGGGGTTCGTGGGACACATCGGGGGAGACGACTTCATCTTCACCGTGCCCCTCGACCGGATGGAGGTCGTCTGTGACGAGATCCTCACCCTCTTCGACGAGCTGATGCCCTACCAGTACAGTCCGGCCGACCGTGAGACCGGCTACTTCCTAGGACGGGACCGACGGGGGACCCTCCACAGGGTCCCGCTGATGACCCTGTCGATCGGGGTCGTCACGAATCTCGCGAGATCCTTCCAGCACCCCGCCCAGGTCAGCAGCCGGGCCGGAGAGATGAAGGCCTATGCGAAGACGCTCCCCGGATCGGTGTATGTGGTCGACCGCCGACATCGGGGCCCCCGAAGCTCGCCGGATGCCACCCCTTCAGCGCAGGACCAGCTTACCACATGACCATGACCCAGAGCTCCTACTTCGTAACGTGCCCTGCCTGCGAGACATCGTTTCCCGTCGACCCGTCCCGGGTTCCCGCCGGGGGCGTCCGGGCCATCTGCTCGACGTGCATGCGGGTGTTTCAGGTCGATCCTCCGGAGGCCGTCGACCACATCCCGGCCGACATCCCGGCGGACCCGGTGGCGGCGCGGACTCCCGAGCTCGAAGTCCAGACCGAGAGCCCGGTGGAATCGGCGTCTGCTCCCATCATCGATGCGGAGGTCGAGGACGAGTTCGGGGATGCGGAGGTCAGGATCGAGGTAGACGACGAGGCGGCGGACTCACTCGACGATTTCGGGGATTCGGAGTTCGAAGTCGAAGAGGAGCCTCAGGATCCGGTCGACGAGGTCGAGGCCGAGGTCGATCTGGACGAGCCGATCGGCGAGACCGGAGACGAAGCGGTGGAGGTCGACGAGGCCGCGACCGTGGATGAGGAGGACATCGACGTCGCAACGGTGGAGGAGGAGGCCGCGGAGCCCTCTCCGGTCGCTGACCAGTCGCTCTCGAAGGCGGCGGCCAGGTTCGGGCGCCGGGACCCGCATGATCGGGCCAAACGCCTGGCGCGTGTCCTGGTCTCCGACATGCTCACGTACCACCCCGCCCAGTACGAGGAGGCGGTCTCGCAGGGGCGCCTGAAGGAGGAATTCGAAGAGGAGATCCGCCTCTCCTGGGAGGAGTACGAGGAGCAGATCGGGCGGGAACTGGCGGAGTCGACCGACTACTTCATCGAGGCGCTCAACGAGATTCTGGCCCGAGGCGAGACCCTCTTTCGTGGAGTGGGGCGGCCCGAGTAGCCGACCGGTGACCGGCGCGGCAGGGAAGGGTTCGAACGATGCGGCCCCCCCGGGTGCTCCGGGTCTGTTGAGGCTGCGGTCCGAGTTGGGTATCTTTCGGCCAACCGAGCCCCGGGTGTCGAGGGAGGGGCCGTCCTCCGTGGGCGGCCCCTTTTTTCTTGACGATCCGGAGCCGATCCATCAGTTCCGCAATCTCGCAGGACGTGACCATGAACAACGATCACATCGACAGACTCTCCAAGCTCCGCGACCGGGTCGAAGACCTAAGGGGGTTCCTTTGACCTGGATCACATGGAGCGTCGCATCGAGGAGCTCGAGGCGCGGATGACCGAGCCCACCTTCTGGGATCAGCCGGACGAAGCCCGGAAGGTGATGGAGGAGACGAACCGCCTCAAGAGCTGGCTCGAGCCCTGGCGCGCTCTGAAGGGGAAGGGGGACGAGCTGGCCGAACTGGCCGAACTCCTGATGGAAGAGGACGCGCCCGAGCTCGAGGCCGAGTGGGTGCAGGAGCGTGCCGCCCTCGAGCGGAGACTCGAGGCGCTCGAGGTCCGCACGATGCTGCAGGGCGAGAACGACCACCTCGAGGCGATCCTCACGATCCAGTCGGGTGCCGGAGGAACGGAGTCGCAGGACTGGGCCGAGATGCTCCTGCGCATGTACCGGCGCTGGGCGGAGAGTCACGGCTTCGAGGTGGAGCTGCTGGACATCCAGCCGGGGGAGGAGGCGGGGATCAAGGGAGCGAGCCTCGAGGTACGGGGAGAGGCGGCCTACGGCTACCTGAAGGCCGAGAAGGGGATCCACCGACTGGTCCGGATCTCTCCCTTCGACTCGCAGTCGCGGCGACACACCTCCTTCGCCTCGGTCTTCGTATATCCGTCGATCGACGACGAGGTGCACATCGAGATCGACGACGGGGACCTGCGCGTCGACACCTTCCGCGCTTCGGGCGCCGGGGGCCAGCACGTGAACAAGACGGACTCGGCGATCCGGATCACGCACGAGCCCACGGGGATCGTGGTCTCGTGCCAGAAGGAGCGGTCCCAGCACAAGAACCGCGCAACGGCCATGAAGATGCTCAAGTCCGCCCTCTACGACCGAGCGATCGAGGAACGGGAGAAGGAGCGCGACGCGGTCGAGGCGACCAAGACCGAGATCGGCTGGGGCAACCAGATCCGATCCTACGTCTTTCAGCCCTACACCATGGTCAACGATCACCGAACGGAGTTGAAGCTCACCGACGTCGACAGCGTGATGGACGGTGACCTCGACCCCTTCATCGAAGCGTACCTGAAGAAGTTCGGAGCCCAGAGCGCCGCATGAGTGAAGAATCCAGCCAGATCCTTAGAATCCGGCGAGAGAAGCTCGAGGCCCTCGAGGCCCGGGGCATCCCGGCCTTCGCGTATCGCTTCGACCGGAGCCACCGCACCGACGAGGCCATCGCGGTATTCGACGACGAGGAGGCCTCCGAGGCCCTCACCGAGAAGGGGGAGGGGGCCGAGGTTCGGGTTGCCGGACGGATCCTGAGTTGGCGAGGCCACGGAAAGAGCGCCTTCGCCCACATCGAGGACGGGGGCGGGCGCATCCAGCTCTACTTCCGTCTCAATGTCCTGGGAGAGGAGGACTTCGCGGCCCTCGACCTCCTGGATCTGGGAGACTGGATCGGGGTCCGCGGCCCCCTCTTCCGGACCCGGACGGGCGAGATCACGGTGCGGGTCGAGGAGTGGACCCTCCTGAGCAAGTCGCTTCGCCCGTTGCCGTTCGGCAAGGAGGAGGTGGACGAGGAGACGGGCGAGCGGGTCGTTCACTCGGGCTTCTCGGACCAGCAGACGCGCTATCGCCAGCGGTACGCGGACCTGGCGGTCCACCCCGAGATCCGCGAGAGCTTCCGTCTGCGGAGTCGTCTGATCACGGGCCTCCGACGCTTCCTGGACGAACGCGACTTCCTCGAGGTCGAGACGCCGATCCTGCAGCCGCTCTACGGGGGGGCGGCGGCCCGGCCCTTCGTGACGCACCACAACGCCCTCGACACCCGCCTCTACCTGCGGATCGCCGACGAGCTCTACCTGAAGCGGCTGATCGTGGGTGGCTTCGAACGGGTGTACGAGATCGCCAAGGACTTCCGGAACGAGGGGATCGATCGGTCGCACAACCCCGAGTTCACGATGCTCGAGTTCTACCAGGCCTTCGCCGACTACCGGGAGATGATGGAGCTGGTCGAGGACCTCATCCGTTTCGTGGTCGAAGAGGTCCATGGGGAGCCGCGGCTGACCTACCAGGGGAAGCCGATCGACTTCGAACCCTCCTTTCGTCGACTGCCCTTCGTCGAGGCGTTGAACGAGAAGCTCGGAGAGGACGTCCAGGCGCTCTCGGACGCCGACCTCCTGAGCCGTGCCGAGCGGATCACCGGAGACTCGCTCGAGGGAGAGAACCGGGGCCGCCTCCTGGACAAGGTCTTCGGCGCCCTTGTCGAGCCGGAGCTGATCCAGCCGACCTTCGTGATCGACTACCCGGTCGAGCTGTCGCCGCTGGCCAAGCCCCATCGCGAGGACCCCCGGCTGACCGAGCGCTTCGAGCTCTTCGTCGCCGGGCGGGAGCTGGCCAACGCCTTCTCGGAGCTGAACGACCCGATCGACCAGCGCGCACGCTTCGAGGCCCAGGCCCGGCTCCGCGCCATGGGAGACGAGGAGTCCCACCCGGTCGACGACGACTACCTGCGGGCGATGGAGTACGGGATGCCGCCAACGGGCGGTGTCGGGATCGGAGTGGATCGGCTCGCCATGCTCGTGGCCGACGCGGCCTCGATCCGGGACGTGATCCTCTTCCCGACGCTGCGCCCCGAGGAGGGCTGAGATCTCCGCATGAGGCGTCTCGACTGGTTCATCGCCCGCCGCTATCTCGCCTCGAGGAAGAAGGGGCGGCTGCTCTCGTTCATCACCTGGATCTCGCTCGGGGGCATCACCGTGGGCGTGACCGCCCTGATCGTGGTGATCGGGGTCATGAACGGCATGCAGGAGGAGATCCGGGGCAAGATCCTCGGCTCCACCCCGCACGTGATGATCCTGCAGCACGGCCAGTCGCTCCGGCTCGCCGACTGGCGGTCGGTCGTCGAAACGGTTCGGGCGTCGCCCGGAGTCGAGGCCGCGAGCCCCTTCGTGGTGACCAAGGTGGCCCTCTTCCGGACCGAGGAGTACACCCAGGTCGCGGATCTGTACGGGGTCTGGCTCGAGGGCTCGCCGGACGACGCCGTGACGGACATGGAGGCCGACCTGCGGGCCGGAATCCACGACCTGGGGCCCACGGAGTCGGGGCTGCCCCCGATGGTGATCGGGGAGCGGCTGGCGGACCGGATGCGGATCTTCCCCGGCGACACCGTGACCGTGATGACCCTCGAGAGCATGCGCTACGACGCCTTCGGTCGACCCATCCCGTCGATCCGGGAGCTCGAGGTGACCGGCACCTTCGCGACGGGAATGTACGAGTACGATGCCAACAACATGTATGTCCCCCTCGAGTGGGTGCAGGGCATGCTCGGCATGCGGGCCGCCGACGAGGTCTCGGGGCTCGGCGTCCGGATCACCGATCCAGGAGAGGCCAACCGGGTGGGACAGGCCCTGCGGGTCGAGCTCGGGTTCCCGTACTACGTCGAGAGCTGGATCACCCAGAACCAGGCACTCTTCTCGGCCCTCGAGCTCGAGAAGCTGGCGATGGGGATCATCCTCTTCCTGATCGTCATCGTGGCGGCCTTCAACATCGTGAGCACGCTCGTGATGGTGGTCGTGGACCGGACCTCGGAGATCGGGATCCTCAAGTCGATGGGTATGACCGACGGAGGGATTCTGCGGATATTCCTCCTCCAGGGGCTGTCGATCGGGGTGCTGGGGACGGTGATCGGAACGAGTCTCGGTCTGGGGCTCTCATGGTTCCTCGACACGTACCAGCCGATCCGGATTCCGCCGGACGTGTACTTCATCGACCGGCTCCCTGTGGCGACGCAACCGGGCGATGTGCTTCTGATCATGGCCGGGAGCATGACGATCGCGCTCCTCGCCACGATCTATCCCGCCCTTCAGGCCTCGCGCCTTCAGCCCGTGGAGGCGATCCGGCATGAGTGAGTCGGTCGGTTCGACACCCACGGCGCCGGCCGGCTCGGGTGCGGTGGAGCGGGCAGCTCCTCTCGAGGCCCGCGACATCCATCGCTCCTACGAGGTCGGGGACGGCAGCCGACTCGAGGTGCTCCGGGGGCTCAACCTGCGGGTCGCCCCCGGAGAGGCCGTATCGGTGGTGGGAACGAGTGGGGCGGGGAAGTCGACCCTTCTGCACATCCTGGGTGCGCTGGATCGACCGACTTCGGGCGAGGTGCTCCTGGGCGGCGAGTCGCTCGCTTCGCGGTCGTCGGACGAGATCGCCGGGATCCGCAATCGCTTCGTGGGCTTCGTCTTTCAGTTCCACCATCTCCTCAGGGAGTTCAGCGCCCTCGAGAATGCGTCGCTGCCCGCACTCATGGCGGGGATGTCGGTATCCGACGCACGGGACCGGGCTCGGGACATCCTCCACGCCGTGGGACTCGGTGCGAGGCTCGACCATCGGCCCTGGCAGCTGTCCGGGGGCGAGCAGCAGCGGGTGGCGGTGGCGCGCGCGCTGGCCAACCGGCCTCCACTCCTTCTGGCCGACGAGCCCTCCGGAAATCTCGACCTCAAGACGAGCGGTGCGCTGCATGACCTTCTGTTTGAACTCCGGGATCGCGAAGGGGTAGCCCTCGTCCTCGTGACCCACAATCTGGAGTTGGCCTCTCGCGCCGATCGGACCCTGGAGCTACGCGAAGGGGTTCTGCAAGAGGAGGCCGAGCAACGGCCGACGCCCGATCCCTCGGAGGGTTCACCCTGAATCCCGATCCGGGCACTCCGTCCAGTCCGCCAGGAGGCTGAATGGTCTGCGACAACTGTGGCGCCGGTGATCCGGTGATCCACCTGACACAGATCGTCGACAACGAGATGCGCACCCTGCATCTGTGCGAGCGCTGCGCCGCAGAGAAAGGGGTCGAAGGGACGGCTGTGCCCGAGAACTTCCCCCTCGCCGACTTCCTGGCACAGATGAGCTCGCAGTCCGAGGAGGGGTCCGGGTCCCAGAACCCGGGTCACTCGGAGTCGGAGCGGGCGCGGAGATCCGCCGACAGCGACAGCTGCCCATACTGCCAGCTCACCCTGAAGGAGTTTCGCAAGTCCGGGCGAATGGGCTGTCCCGAGTGCTGGTCGGCCTTCGAAGGCCACATGCGGGGGCTCCTGCGTCGGATTCACGGGAGCCAGCAGCACGTCGGGAAGGTCTACCTCTCGCCGGATCCCTCGACGTCGGAGATGAAGCGGCGGGTGAGCGCACTGCGTCGCAAGCTGCAGCGGGCGGTCGAGCTCGAAGACTTCGAGCGCGCGGCCGAACTCAGGGACCAGATCCAGGAGCTCGAAGTCGCGAGTCCGGGGGGGCGCCCATGACCGATCTTCCGAATGTGGACCAGGGAGGACTGAGCTGGCTCGATGCATCGGGAGAGCACTCCGACATCGTCCTCTCCACGCGAATCCGGCTGGCGAGGAACCTGCAGGGCCACGCCTTCGGGGCGCGTGCGCGGGTCAATGACCGCGCGACGGTCCTGGAGCGCGTCCGCAAGGCGACCGAAACCGTCCCGCACCTTCGCCGCGCCGAGATCCGCGAACTCTCGGACCTTTCGGCGAACGGGCGTCGGGTGCTGATGGAGCGGCGCCTCGTCTCCCGGGACCTCCTCGGCGAGACCGAAGAGTCGACCGGGCCGCTTTCGAGCAGCGGGGTCGCCCTGCCGCCCGACGTGCCCCTCTCGGTGATGATCAACGAGGAGGACCACCTCCGGCTGCAGGCTCTGAACTCGGGACTCAACCTCCGGGCGGCCTGGGACCTGGTGGACCTGCTCGACGAGGAGCTCGGCCAGGAACTCCCCTATGCCTATCACCACGAGTTCGGCTTCCTGACCTCGTGCCCCACGAATGTGGGCACCGGGCTGCGGGCCTCGGTCCTCCTGCACCTGCCGGCTCTCGTGCTCACCAAGGAGATCGGCAAGGTCCTCCAGGGGCTCTCGCAGATGGGGCTGACCTTCCGGGGTCTGTACGGAGAAGGCTCGGAGGTGGTGGGCAACTTCTTCCAGCTCTCGAACCAGACCACCCTCGGCAAGTCGGAAGAGGATCTGGTGGATCATCTCGACCGGATGGTCCGACAGGTGATCCAGTACGAGTCTCAGGCCCGAAGTGTCCTGATGAGGGACGCCTCGGCGGTGACCGAGGACAAGATCTGGAGAGCCTACGGCCTCCTGCGGTATGCCCGGTCGCTCTCGTTCGAGGAACTCATGAATCTGCTCAGCGGCGTACGGCTTGGCGCCGGGCTGAAACTACTCCCGGGACTCCGTGTATATCCGCTCAACAAGATCATGATTTTCACCCAGCCCGCCCATCTGGAAGATGCGGCCGGCCGGGAACTCTCTCCTGCGGAGGAGGACGCCCATCGGGCCGCCTACGTGAGGAGTATACTCTCTACCGAAGGTCGGATCTTCAACGACGAAGGCTCCGACGACGCTCCCACGGAATCGACCGGCTGACGCCGCGATTCCCGCAGAGGCACATCATGCAATACAATTTTACCGACCGCGTCCGGAAGGTGCTCGCGATGGCCCGCGACGAAGCGATCCGGCTCCAGCACGACTACGTGGGCACCGAGCACATCCTCCTGGGATTGATTCGCGAGGGAGAGGGCGTCGCCGCGGCGGTGCTGACCAATCTCAACGCCGATCTCGACCAGATCCACGAACGGATCGAAGAGGCCGTCAAGAAGGGGAAGGCGACGATCGCCCTCGGCGAGCTCCCCTATACGACCCGTGCGAAGAAGGTCCTGGAGTTCGCGATGTCCGAGGCGCGCGACCTGAACCACTCCTACGTGGGCACCGAGCACCTCCTGCTCGGGCTCCTGCGCGAGGAGAAGGGGATCGCCGCTCAGGTGCTGAACTCCGTGGGCATCACCCTCGAGGATGGCCGGGCCGAGACGCTCAAGGTGCTGGGGTCGGACGTCGGGCCTTCGGAGCCCGCCGGCATCGGGGGTGGACCGCCGAACAATCCCTCGGGGGGCTCATCGTCCTCCAAGGGCGAGAAGAAGTCGAAGACGCCCGCGCTGGATCACTTCTGCCGGGATCTCACCGAGCTGGCCCGCAAGGGTGAGCTGGATCCCACGATCGGTCGGGTCGACGAGATCGAGCGGGTCGTCGAGATCCTCTGCCGACGCAAGAAGAACAATCCCGTCCTGATCGGGGAGCCCGGGGTCGGGAAGACCGCCATCGTGGAGGGTCTCGCCCAGCTTATCGCGAAGGGTGAAGTCACCGAGGCACTGCGGGACCATCGGGTGCTGGCACTCGACATGGCCGCCGTGATCGCGGGAACGAAGTACCGGGGTCAGTTCGAAGAGCGGCTCAAGGCCGTGATGAACGAGATCTCGCAGAACCGCACCGTCATCCTCTTCATCGACGAGCTGCACACCCTGGTCGGCGCGGGTGCCGCCGAGGGCGCGATCGACGCGTCGAACATGCTCAAGCCCGCGCTCGCCCGCGGAGAGCTCCAGTGCATCGGGGCCTCGACGCTGAACGAGTATCGCAAGTACATCGAGAAGGACGGGGCGCTCGAGCGACGCTTCCAGCCGGTCGTGGTCGACCCGCCGGGAGTCGAGGAGACCGTCGAGATCCTGAAGGGCCTGCGGGTCCACTACGAGGACCACCACAAGATCACGATCCCGGACGAGACGCTCGATTCCGCGTCGAGGCTCTCGGACCGGTACATCACCGACCGGTTCCTTCCCGACAAGGCGATCGACGTGATCGACGAGGCGGGGGCCCGCGCACGCATCGCGTCGCAGGTGCCGCCGCCGGACATGGACGAGCTCAAGGACGAGCTTTCGGAGATCTCCGAGCGCAAGGAGTCCGCGATCCGCGATCAGGACTTCGAGCGGGCGGCGGAGCTGCGCGACGAGGAGCGGGGGGTGCAGCAGCGCATCCGGGACCGTCAGGAGAGCTGGGAGGAGGAGCGCAAGCAGAATCGCCCCTCGATCGGCCCCGAAGAGGTCGCCTTCATCGTCTCGCGGTGGACCGGGATTCCCGTGACGCGGCTGCGCCAGGCCGAGACGGAGCGGCTCGTCAACATGGAAGATGAGCTGCACAAGCGCGTGGTGGGTCAGGACGACGCGATCGAAGCGATCTCCCGAGCGATCCGGCGGAGTCGGGCCGGGCTCAAGGATCCGCGTCGGCCCATCGGCTCGTTCATCTTCTCGGGGCCCACCGGTGTGGGGAAGACAGAGCTGGCCCGAGCGCTGGCCGAGTTCCTGTTCGCCGATCGCGAGGCGCTGATCCGGGTCGACATGAGCGAGTACATGGAGAAGTTCTCGGTCTCCCGTCTGATCGGTGCGCCTCCGGGCTACGTGGGCTACGAGGACTCCGGGACGCTCACGAAGGCGGTGCGGCGCCGCCCCTACTCGGTGGTCCTCCTCGACGAGATCGAGAAGGCCCACCCCGACGTCTTCAATCTGCTGCTGCAGGTCCTCGACGAGGGACACCTGACGGACAACTACGGGCGCGTGATCGACTTCAAGAACACCGTGCTGATCATGACCTCGAACCTGGGCGCCCGCGACATCACGAAGGGCGGAGGACTCGGCTTCCACACCTCCGATCCCCAGTCGAGCTACGACGTCATGAAGAACAAGGTGCGCGAGGAGATCGAGCGCGCGTTCAATCCCGAGTTCCTGAACAGGGTTGACGACACGATCGTATTCCACCCGTTGACCCGGGAGCAGATTGGCGAGATCGTGCACATCCTCCTGAAGGATGTGCGCAAGCGCCTGGACGAGGAGGAGCTGACGCTCAAGATCTCCGATGCGGCGATCGACTTCCTGGTGGAGAAGGGGTACGACAAGAAGTTCGGTGCCCGTCCCCTGCGGAGAGCGATTCAGCGCTATCTCGAAGATCCGCTTTCGGAGAAGATTCTGGTGGCCGAATTCGGTCCCGGGGCGGAGATCGAGGTGGATCTCGATCCCGACGGAGAACAGCTGGCGATCCGGACCGCGTCGGCGACCAAGACCTGACATCCGAGAATCGGGGGGCATCCCGGGCCGAGGCCGGCCCGGTGGCCGTCATCTCTTACAACCTGCTCATTCTGATATCGTCGAGCGCAGAAGTCATGACTGACATGTTTTCACGGTCGCCCCGAGGGCGGCGTGCCCTGGGGTTTCGCACGCTCCTTCTGACGGCGGCACTTCTCCTGCCTGGAGCGCTCTCGGGCCAGGTGGGAGACGATCCGGCCGCCGCGGGAGGGCCGGGCGTGGTTCTGGACTCGATCGATGTGCAGGGCAATCGCATGGTGGAGCGCTCCGCCGTGCTGAGCACCTTCGCCGTTCCAACGGGCACCCGGATCACTTATCGGGAGCTCCAGGAGGGTCAGCGACGCCTCTGGGCCACCGGCCGGTTCTCGGACATGACCCTCAGTGTGCGCGGCGGAGATGACGATCCGGTGATCCTCGTGCTCAGGATCGAGGAGCGCCCCACCATCCGACGGCTCGAAATCGTCGGGGCCCAGAACCTGACCGAGCGCAACATCCGAGACGCGCTGGAGTTAAGTCCCGGGGACATCTACCAGCCGGATCGAATCGCCAAGGCCCGCGACTTCATCCGCAGCGAGCTCGCTCAGAAGGGGATCCCCTTCGCCCAGATCGAGGCGATCGAGAGCCCGGTCGAGGACAGCCCCTCGCAGATCGACCTGACACTCGAGATCAGCGAGGGGCAGCGGGTCGCGATCGCCGAGGTGCGCTTCACCGGGAACAACGCCTTCTCCGATTCCCAGCTTCAGCGAGCGATGGGATCCCGGCAGGAGGGCTTCTGGTGGTTCCGAACCGGTACCTTCGAAGAAGCCACCCTCGAAGAGGACCTCACTGTCCGTCTGCCGGACTTCTATGCTTCGCAGGGGTACCTGGACGCCCAGGTCCTGTCGGACACCCTGATCATCGATCCGTCGTCGGGGAAGGGCCGGCTCGAGATCGGGGTCGAGGAAGGCCCCCGCTACCGCGTGGCCTCGTTCGAGATCGAGGGGAACCGACGTTTCCCGACCGAACAGCTCGAACAGTACTACCAGGCAGAGGAGGGAGGCCTTCTGCAGACGCTCGGCCTCCGCCGTCCCGCGACCGAAGGCCCGGAGATCTTCGATCAGCTCGCGTACTTCGAGGCCGTTCAGCGGGTTGGGGAGCTCTATCGAAACCAGGGCTATCGCTACGTCCAGATCGACCCGCTGATCGAGCGGGTGGCGGCGGCGGACTCCGACGGCAATCCCGAGGTCCAGCTCACCTGGCGGATCCGCGAGGGTGACCCGGCCTACATTCGCCGGATCAACATCGAGGGCAACACCTTCACCCACGACCGGGTGATCCGGGAGCAGATCTTCATGCTGCCGGGATCCGTCTATTCCGAGCAGGATATCCTTCGGAGCTACCAGGCTATTTCGGGTCTCGGATTCTTCGAGACGCCCCTTCCGTTCCCCGCGATCGAAGACGACCCCGAGACCGGAGACGTCGACATCACCTTCATAGTCGAGGAACGTCCGACCGGTTCGATCAACTTCGGCACCGCGATGGGCGGGGTCACCGGAGTCTCTGGATTCCTCGGGTACGAGCAGCCGAATCTATTCGGGCAGGCGAAATCGGGGAGCCTGCGATGGGATTTCGGACGCTTCCAGAACAACTTCGTGCTCCAGTACAGCGACCCGGCCCTGTTGCAGTCCCGGGTGAGCGGGAGCCTGTCGCTGTTCAACAGTCGGGACCAGTTCTTCTCGTTCGCAACGGGGGAGCGTGTGCGTCGCGGATTCCTGACGCGCTTCGGCGTCCCGATCCCGGGCGCTCAGCGGACCAGGGCCTTCGTCGGCTACTCCCTGTCCCGGACCAACTATCGTCAGCGAGGCGGAGTGGATGACACCTCGCTCTTCCAGAGGCCTCCCGGCACCCAGAGCCAGGTCTCGGTGGGGATGCGGCGCTTCACCCTCGACTCCCCACTCTTCCCGACGGTCGGCTCCGAGCTCTCGTGGACGACGGAGTTCAACGGTGGGATCCTCGGTGGAGACGGCAACTTCCAGAAGCACATCGCCGAGGGTCAGTGGTGGGTACCGGTCGGCCAGATCGGAAGCGGCGGCCCCGCCTCCCGACCGGTGATCATGTCGCTCGGCCTCTCGGCACGGGGTGGAGCCATCGTCGGTGACGCCGGCAACTTCCCCTTCGACCGATTCTGGCTGGGTGGTGTACAATTTGGCGAGACGCTGAGGGGATACGAGGAGACGACCATCACACCTCGTGGGTATTTCCCGAGAGGGTCCTCTCAGATCTCGGACATCGAGCGGCTCGGAGACGCATTCGTGGTCCTCGGTGCGGAGTATGCGATGCGGCTCAGCGACGCCATCTCGCTGTCGACGTTCTATGAAGCCGGGAACGTCTGGCGGAATGTTCGGGAGGTCGATCCGACCCGGCTGGTTCGCGGGGCGGGCGTCGGGATTCAGGTGGTGACCCCGTTCGGGCCCATCGGGCTCGATTATGCCTACGGCTTCGACCAGCCGGTGCCGGGGTGGCAGCTTCACTTCCGAATGGGCGGCGGGGGGCCGTTCTGATCGGAGTCAACCGGAAGTACGACAGGTCAGGCCTAGCGATGCGGCCTGCCTCAACCCAATGGAGATTCAGGATGCGCATTTCTGCGTTCGTACTCGCGGGCCTGCTCCTTCTGGGGTCCGCAACGGCCCTCGAAGGACAGAACGCCCGGATCGGATTCATCGATTCCGAAGTCATCCTTCAGGCCGCACCGGGTGCCATGCAGGCTCAGCAGGCCTTCGACCAGGACATGGAGCGCTATCGGCAGGAGATCCAGCGGCTCGGGCAGGAGCTCGAGAACCTGATCGACAGCTATCAGCGCCAGCAGTCCGCCCTGAACCCGGAGGCGCGCGAGATCCGGGAGCAGGAGATCCGGCTCAAGGAGACGCAGTTCCAGCAGCGGGTCGAGGAGCTCGAGATGGAGGCCGCCGAGCGCCAGCAGGAGCTCGTGGAGCCCATCCTTCAGGAGATGACCGATGCGATCGAGAGCATCCGCTCCGAGGGCAACTACGCCATGATCTTCGATGCGGCCCAGCGCTCGATCATCGCAGCGGACCCGGCGCTCGACCTGACCGACGAGGTGATCCGGCGGCTCCAGCAGAATTCCGACAGAGACAACTGAGTCGCGAGACGGCAGGGTCGTGCGATCGCGGGCCGCTCCTTCCCCTGTTCGGGAGGGGGCGGCCCGTTTTCATGTGCAGAGTGGAGGGTCCATCCGGTGAGCAGTTTTCCACGCTACGAGAGTATCCGAGAGTCCGTGCCTCTCTCCGAGTTGAGTCGCTGGGTCGAGGGCCGTCTGGTGGGCGAGGGTGACCCCGAGATTCACCGGATCGTCCCGCTCGGCCAGGCCGGAGCGGGAGAGATGGGGCTCCTGGCGACGCGTGCGTACCTGGGACAGCTGGCGGGCAGCGCGGCAGCCGCGCTCCTGGTATCCGAGGAACTCGCCGACGAGGTGCCGGACGAAGGACCACCGAGGCTGGTCGTTCCCGATGCCCACCAGGCGCTGGCGGTACTCCTCGACCACCTGGTCCCGGAAAAGCGGAGTGAACCCCGGATCCACCCCACCGCCATCGTCTCGCCCTCGGCGTCGCTCGAGGAAGGGGTGGCGCTGGGGCCCTACGCTGTAGTGGAAGACGAGGCCAGGCTGGGGCGGGGCGTGCGGGTGGGGGCACACTCGGTCATCGGCGCGGGCGTGCAGGTCGGCGAGGAGTCCCGGATCTTTCCCCATGTAGTGCTCTATCCCGGCACGTGGGTAGGCCGAAGGGTCTGGATCCATTCGGGGGCGAGGCTCGGGGTCGATGGGTTCGGCTATGTCTTTCGGGACGGGGGGCATCGGAAGGTCCCGCAGGTCGGACGATGCATCATCGAGGACGATGTCGAGATTGGCGCCAACACGACGATCGACCGGGGGTCGATCGGTGACACCCGGGTGCGGCAGGGTGTGAAGATCGACAACCTGGTGCAGTTGGGACACAACACCGAGGTGGGTGAGCACACGGTACTCGCGTCGCAGGTGGGGGTGGCAGGGTCTTCCCGGCTCGGCGCCGGGGTCATGGCCGGCGGCCAGGTCGGTGTGGGCGGGCACCTCACGATCGGCGATGGTGCCAGGCTTTCGGGGCAGGCGGGGATCATCGGGGATATCCCGGCGGGGGAGACCGTCACCGGGTTTCCGGCGAGACCCCGGATCGAGTTCCTGCGATCGGTGGCCGCGCAGAAGAAGAGCGCGGAGCTGCTGCGCAGGGTCCGGTCGCTGGAGAGGCTCCTGGGCGAGCGGCAGAAGGGCTGACCGGGGGCCCTCGCCCGCAGGTCCTGCGAAGCGGGCCGGAGATGTTACATTATGCGGGTTTCAGGCCAACCATCCGGCGAAAAGCGTATCGACGCGGTCGCCAGTGGCGTGGCAGACATTCATTCCAGATCGGAGCGTCTTCGTCTCATCATGATCGGTCCAGCTCACCGAACACCCGCCGGCCCCATCACCCTCAGCGGGATCGGGGTTCACACGGGGAAACGCTCCACCGTCACGATCCGACCCGCAGAGGTGGGGACCGGGATCCGGTTCGTGCGCACCGATCTTCCCGATGCCGAGGAGATCCCCGCCCGCCTCGAATACGTCCTGGGAACCGATCTGGGCACCACGATCGGACACGACGAAGTGAATCGGGTTCTTACGGTCGAGCACCTGATGGCCGGCCTGAGCGCTGCGGGGATCAGCACGGCGACCATCGAGATCGACGGTTCCGAGCCCCCGATCCTCGACGGAAGCTTTCTGCCCTACCTGAACGCCATACTCGAGGTGGGAACGCGCACCCTCGAAGGGGAAGTCCCGGTGATCCGGGTCCGAAAGCCGCTCCATCTGGAAGCCGGCGAGGGCACCTCGTACATCGTCACTCCGGGTTCGGGGCTGCGCGTGGCCGGAGCGATCGAGTTCGAGCATCCGGCCGTGGGTCGCCAGTTCGGCAGCTTCGAGCTCACCCCGGACACCTTTCTCGACGACATCGCCCCCGCCCGCACCTTCGGTTTCGAGGATCAGGCGGAGACGCTGCGAAGCCGGGGCCTCGCCCAGGGCAGCTCACTCGAGAACACGGTGGTGATCGGCCGGGACGGGGTGATGAACGAGGCGCTGCGGTTCCCCGACGAATTCCTCCGCCACAAGGTCGGGGATCTCATCGGAGACTTCGCGCTTCTGGGGGCCCGGTTCGAAGGGCAGATCGTCATCGAGCGGCCCAGCCACGCGGGAAATGTCGCGCTGGCGCGAAAGCTCGAGATCGAGAGTCGTCGGAGCGGGGAAGGGGACGCCATCGTCGACGCGCAGAAGATCCTGCAGTACCTCCCTCATCGGTACCCGATGCTCCTGGTCGACCGGGTCACCCATTTCGAGCCGGGTCGTCGGATCGTCGGGGTGAAGAACGTGACGATCAACGAGCCGTTCTTTCAGGGACACTACCCGGGACACCCGATCATGCCGGGCGTTCTGATCATCGAGGCGATGGCTCAGGTCGGGGGGCTCCTCCTGATGGACACCATCGAGAACCCCGACGAAAAGGTGGTTTACTTCATGTCGCTGAACAACGTGAAGTGGAGGCGCCCCGTGACGCCCGGAGATCAGCTGATCTTCGAACTCGAGCTTCTGCAGTTTCGACGCAGCATCTGCAAGATGCGCGGCGAGGGCTTCGTCGATGGCGCCCTGGTCGCCGAGGCCGAACTCATGGCACGGGTCGTGGATCGATGAGCGGGCACGTCGGGACCGGGGTCGAGATTCACGAGACGGCGATTGTGGATTCCGACGCGGAACTCGCCGCCGGAGTTCGAGTCGGGCCTCGGGCGATCATCGGGCCGGGAGTCCGCATCGGGGAAGGGACCGAGATCGGGGCGGGGGTGCTGATCGAGAAGAACACCGAAATTGGGCGGGACTGCCGCATCTTCCACGGCGCGGTGCTCGGCTCCGATCCTCAGGACCTGAAGTTCGACGGAGAGGAAACCTGGCTTCGCGTCGGCGACCGCACGATGGTGCGCGAGTACGCCACCCTGAACCGGGGCACCTCGTGGTCCGGACAGACCGTCGTGGGCAGCGACTGCCTTCTCATGGCCTACGTGCACATCGCCCACGACTGTCACCTGGGCGATCATGTAATCGTCTCGAACGCCACCCAGATGGCCGGACACGTCTCGGTCGGTGACTGGGTGATCATCAGTGGACTGGTGGCGATCCATCAGTTCGTCCGCATCGGGGCACACGCCTTCGTCGGAGGGGCGTCACGGATCGCACAGGACGCCGTTCCCTACTGCCGAATCGTCGGGAACCCCCCGAAGCTCTACGGTCTCAACTCGGTTGGGCTGGACCGCCGCGGGTTCAGCCCCGATGCCCGGTCGGCGCTCAAGCAGGCCTACCGCCTGGTGTTCAAGTCCGACCTGAACATTTCCCAGGGGGTCGAGCGTGCACGCGCCGAAGTCGAGATGACCCCCGAGGTCACCTATTTCCTGGAATTCATCGAGGCCTCGGAACGGGGAGTCACCGGGTAATGCCGAAATCAGCGCCAGTGCGGATGGGAATCGCGGGAACCGGAAGCCTCGGTTTCCATCATACCCGCATCGCCGGGGAGCTCGAGGACGTCGAGCGGGTCGGCTTCTTCGAGCCTCGGAGCCAACGAGCCGACGAGGTCCGATCGAAGCTAGGGGCTCGTCCCTTCGACAGCCTCGATGAACTCCTCGACGAGATCGACGCCCTGATCATCGCGACTCCGACGACCACGCATCGGGACGTGGCCGAGGCCGCACTTAAACGGGGGGTGCACCTGTTCATCGAGAAGCCGATTGCATCGTCGCTCGAAGAGGCGGACCGGATCCTCGAGGCCGCGGACCGTTCGGGGGCCCTCGTGCAGATCGGGCACGTCGAGCGTTTCAATGACGCCATCGTGGGGGCCCGCCCGTACCTCGACACCCCGCTGTTCATCGAGTCCCATCGACTGGCGCCCTTCACCGAGCGGGGCACCGATGTGGCGGTGGTACTCGACCTGATGATTCACGACGTGGACCTGGTCCAGTCGCTGGTGGACCGACCGATCCACGAGATCCACGCCACCGGGATCCCCATCCTCACCCCGTCGGTGGATATCGCGAACGCGCGCATCTCCTTCGAAGGGGGCGCGGTGGCGAACCTGACGGCCAGTCGCGTCTCGATGGAGCGGATGCGCAAGCTCCGCATCTTCCAGCGCTCCGGATACCTGAGCCTGGACCTGGCGACCGGAACGGGAGAGTTCCTGCGTCTCAAGGAGGACCTCCCGGCGCTGCGGAGCGTACAGAACGGTGAAGCCCTCCAGGGTCTTCTGGCCACCGATATCGGCGCGATCATCGAGCGGATTCCCCTCTCGGCGGAGCCCGCAGAACCCCTCCGCCGCGAGCAGGAGAGCTTCCGCGACGCCGTACTGGGTCGCCGCGAGACTCCGGTTCCCGGAATCCAGGGCCGACGGGCGCTGGAGACCGCACTTGCCATCGAATCCCATATCCTGCGTCATGTCGCTGATTCGCGTTCGGAATAGTCGGAAGAGAGAGGGAGTGGATGTCCGCCGGGGACGCTCCCCACGGATGCTCCTCCTTCTCCTGGTCCTGGTGGTCGTCGCAATCTGGTTCCTTGGCACCCGGTTCTGAACACCGGTGATGCCGGGTTCGACCGGAGTGCGCGACCAGGGCGCTTCCGTTGACTGAAGCCACGGCGCCGGTCATCCTCCTGCTGGCGGGGGAGGCCTCGGGAGACCTGCATGGAGCCCACCTCGCGCGGGCCCTCCGGGCGAGGCTGCCCCGCGTGGTGCTTCGTGGCACCGGGGGCGAGGCCATGGCCGCCGAAGGGGTGGAGCTGGTCGCCGGCCTGGACCGCCTTGCCGTGATGGGATTCGTGGAAGTCCTGGCGAAGTTGCCTTTCTTCTGGAAGCTCGAGCGGCGGATCCGGGGAATTCTGGACCGGAAGGAGGTGGATCTCGTGATCGCGATCGACTACCCCGGCTTCAACCTGAGGGCCGTGGAGCACGCACACCGCCGGAGCGTCCCGTCGATCTTCTACATCGCCCCCCAGGTCTGGGCCTGGAAGAAGGGGCGAGCGGCCCGCCTCGCCGAGGCGGCCGACCGGATCGCCGTGATCCTGCCCTTCGAGGAGGAGATTTTCGAGGGCGAGGGCGGGCGGGCTCGATACGTCGGGCACCCATTGCTGGACCACACCGAGGCCGTGCCGGATCGAGCCAGCTTCTGCGCGCGGTGGGACCTCGACCCCGAGCGCCCGATCCTCTCGGTCTTCCCGGGTTCCCGGGCACAGGAGGTAAAACGACACCTCTCGCCCTTCCTCGAGACGGCACGCCGCCTTCGTGAGGCCCGCCCGGGGCTGCAGGTTGCCCTCGCACGCGTCCCCGGCGTCGACCTCGAGGGCGAGTCGTGGGAGGACTGTACCCCGGTGACGGGAAGCCGCCCACTCCTCCGACACTCGCGCGCCGCCCTCGTGAAGTCCGGCACCACCACGCTCGAGGCGGCGATCGAGGGCACGCCCTTCGTGGTAGCCTACCGAACGAGTCCTCTCACCTATCGGATCGCCCGGCGGCTCGTGTCGGTCGAGCATGTGGCGCTCGCGAACCTGGTGGCGGGGGATCGCGTCGTACCCGAGTTCCTTCAGGACGAGGTCACCGCGGAGCGCCTGGTCCCGGCACTCCTGCCCCTGCTCGATGAGGGTGACACCCGGGAGCGCATGCTCGACCGGCTCCGCGTCATCCGGGAGCGGCTGGGAAGTCCGGGGGCGGCCGACCGGGTTGCGGAGATGGCCGTGGACCTCCTCGCGGGCGAGGCCGCGTGACGCCCCCCGAATGGAAGCTTCGATCGGTCGAGATCGGAGGCAGCGCCATCCTCACCCTCCTGGGCGGAAGCTGGCGCTTCGAACTTCGGGGCGAGGAGCACATCCGGGGGCTCCGCGACTCCGGAACGCCCTTCATCTTCGCCTTCTGGCATGCCCAGCTCCTCCCCCTGGCCCACCACCATCGAAACGAGGGGATCGTGGTCCTGGTGAGCCAGCACACGGACGGGGAGTACATCGCCCGCGTCATCGAGCGAAGAGGTTTCCAGACCGTCCGTGGCTCCTCGACCCGCGGAGGCGTGCAGGGCCTCAAGGGCCTCATCCGGGCGGCCCGCAACGGACACGACCTGGGAATCACTCCCGACGGCCCCCGGGGCCCCGCGCGCGAGGTGAAGCGGGGTGCCCTTATCGCCGCGCAGCTCTCCGGCCTTCCCATCCTCCCGATGGCCGCCGGCGCTTCGCGGAGCTGGCGGCTGAACTCCTGGGATCGATTCATGGTTCCGAAGCCCTTCTCGGGGATCCGGATCCATTACGGCCCGCCCCTTCGCGTTCCGCGCGGGGCCGACGAGGCCGAGCTGACCGAACTCACTTCCCGCCTCGAGGGGGAGATCAACCGACTCACCGCCGAGGCCGAGGCCCCCGAGTGACCTGCCTGAGAGTCGCTCGTCGCTCGGGCCTCGAAGGGGCGGTGCGGGCCTACTGGTCCGGCGAGTCTCCAAGACTCGTGTCCGCCGGCCTTTCGCTACTGGCCGCACCCCTCTCGGTCCTTTTCGCGACGGGGGTGCGCATCCGTAATGTCCTCTTCGACCGGGGTTGGCTCACCGTCGATTCCCCTCCCATTCCCGTGGTCTCGGTGGGAAACCTGGCGGTGGGAGGCACGGGAAAGACGCCGGTCAGCCGCTGGCTCGTCGATCTTCTGATCGAGCGTGGGCAGCGTCCGGCCATCGTGGCCCGGGGATTCGGAGAGGACGAGCTCCTGCTCCACCGGCGCTGGCACCCCGACATCCCGGTGATCCGTGCGCCCCGTCGCATCGAGGGCGTCCGCGCCGCCGCCGCCCGGGGGTGCACGGTCGCCGTGGTCGATGACGGGTTCCAGCATCGGGCACTCGATCGAACGCTCGACCTCGTGCTGCTCTCCCCCGCGCACCCGCTCCCCATCCGTCTCCTTCCCAGGGGTCCCTTTCGGGAGCCCCTGCGGAGTCTCCGGCGCGCCCACGGGGTCCTGGTCACCGTGAAATCACCGGACGAGAACGCCACGGCCGATGGAATCCTCGACGAGGTCCGATCGATGCCGGGTCACCCCCCGGCCCGCCTGCTCTCGCTCCTGCCCGGCCCATGGTGCGACCTCGAGGGCCGACCGGCGAGTCCACCCGCCGGACCCCTCCTTGCCCTCACCTCGGTGGCCCAGCCGGGCAGCTTCGTCTCGCTGGTCGAAAGCCGAAGCGCGCCAGAGGCCTCCCGAACGGACAGGGGAGTGGAACTTCTGGCCTTTCCCGACCATCATCCCTACACGCCCGCGGAACTGGGCCGGATTCTCGAGACCGCAGGAGACCGGATGCTGGTGACGACCGAAAAGGATGCCGTGAAGCTGCTGCCTCTCTGCGAAGAGGCCGGGGCCGCGGCCGTGGAGCGGTTCCGGGTGCTCCCCCTCGAGGTCTCGGTCGGACCGAGGGTCGAGGACTGGGTACAGTCACTCCTGGACGAGGCCCTTTCTTGATCACGGTGATCGTGGTCGGCCGCACGCGTCCTCCCCTCGACGAGGCGGTTCGCGAGTACGAGACCCGGGCCGCGAGGTACTGGAAGCTTTCGGTCGAGGAGGTCGACGCGGGCATCGGAAGGGGAGGGAGGGCCGCACCCGAAGAAGTGCAAGCCGCCGAGGCCGAGCGCATCCGGGGCCGCATACCCGACGGTGCCGACCTCTGGCTGCTGACCCGCGAGGGCCGCACGATGAGTTCCGGGGCGCTTGCACGCAAACTGGCCGACCGCCAGCTCCATGGAGGGCGTCCACTGGCGCTGTGTGTCGGGGGCGCGTTCGGCTTCAGCGCGGAGCTCCGGGCGAAGGCGGACCGGGCGATCTCGCTTTCGGCCATGACGCTCCCGCACGAAATGGCCCGGCTGATTCTGGCCGAACAGCTCTACCGGGCGGGGACAATCCTAAGGGGCGAACCGTATCACAAGGGGGGGCAGGGGTGAGCGAGCGTCTGAGCGACGAGGGACCGTGGTTTCGCCGCTGGTTCGGCGAGGAGTACCTCCGGGTCTACCCGCACCGCGACGAGCGGGAGGCCCGCAGAGCCGTCGAACTCCTCCTGCATCGCCTCGAAAACGCGGGGGCGGCCCTGACTCGGACGGGTCGGACGGGTCCACCGGATGTACTGGACCTGGCGTGCGGCGCCGGCCGTCACCTCGGAGCGCTCGCCGATCTGGACGTATCGGCCGTGGGGCTGGACTTGTCGGAGCACCTGCTGCAGGAGGCCCGGGCCACACTGTCGGCCCCCCGTCTCCTGCGCGGAGACATGCGTCATCTTCCCTTCGCAGACGCCACCTTCGCGGTGCTCACCTCGTTTTTCACCTCGTTCGGATATTTCGAAACCGAGCGCGAAGACCGGGGTGTGCTTCGCGAGATCCGGCGCGTCGTGAAGCCCGGAGGGCACGTCCTGCTCGACTTCCTGAACGCCGAGAAGGTCCGGGCGGGGTTGCGGCCCCACGACGTTCGCACGATCGGTGACCGCGAGGTCGTGCAGCAGCGACGGCTCCTCGAGGACGGGCGTCGGGTCGAAAAGCAGATCCGGATCACGGGGCCCGGCGCCGGGCCTCCACAGCGATTCACAGAGCGGGTGCGACTCTACGAATCCGATGAACTGACCCGCCTGCTGGGGAGCGAGGGACTGAAGCCTCTCGAACTCTTCGGCGACTACGGGGGCGGTCCCCACGGCCCCGAAACCCCGCGCGCCATCGTCTTTGCCCGCGCCGTCTGATGGAGTTGACATGAAGATTGTGCCACGTCCGATCTCCGGGGCCTCGCTCGTATCCGACTACCTGGCCGCCCGGGAGCCCGCTCTCGGGTTCTACGGGGGCCTGCGGCCGGATCGGCTCGACAGCTACCGGGCGAAGACGCTCGAGGTCGAGCCACACTTCGACCGGGCGGCACGGGAGCGACTGGCAGCCCACCTCGGGGGAGGAGGAGAGGACGCCCGGGAGCGCCTCCGGAGCTTCGTCGAGGAGGGCGGCTTCGCGGTCACGACCGGCCAGCAGCCGGGGCTGCTCGGCGGCCCCCTCTTCGAGCTCTACAAGGCGCTCTCGGCCGCCGCTCTCGCTCGACGGCTGCAGGGCGCACTGGGCCGGCCCGTG
Organism: Gemmatimonadota bacterium; assembly: GCA_007126575.1. Classification (GTDB taxonomy): domain Bacteria; phylum Gemmatimonadota; class Gemmatimonadetes; order Longimicrobiales; family Gaopeijiaceae; genus SLBA01. Next base: position 28,574 of record SLBA01000083.1, read on the forward strand.
ATCCCGGTCTTCTGGCTCGCCACACAGGACCACGACTGGGAGGAGGTCCGCCGCACCCATCTCCCCGACATGGACAACGAGCTGGCCAGCGTCGAGCTCGCCTTGCCGGAAGGGATGCCCGCGCACTCCTTCCATCAGCCCGAGCTGAGCGACGCCCTTCCCGAAGCGCGGACCCGGCTTCTCGAGGCGCTCCCCACCACGGACTTCTCGGAACCGTACCGGGCGATGCTCGACGAATCGCATGGAGAGGCGAGGGGGCTGGCCGACGCCGAGGAAGCCCTCCTCCAACAGCTTCTCGCCCCCGCGGGAGTCTTCATTCTGCGCCCGGATCGTGCGGATCCGGCCCGTGCGGCGCTCCCGGTCCTGCTGGCCGAGCTCTCGGAGGCAAGCGAGCGCGAGACCGCCGTGGGGGAGCGGGGGAGGGCACTCGAGGAGGCGGGCTACGCGCTGCAGGTCCCCCTCATGGCCGGGGGAGTGAACCTCTTCGTGAGCACCGATCGGGGCCGGGAGCGTCTCTTCCGCACCGAGGACGGGGGCTTCCACACGCGCGGATCGGATCGGCGCATCCCTCTCTCCGAGCTTCGGGAGCTTGTGCAGGCCGATCCGGCCCGCCTCACCCCCAACGTGCTCCTTCGCCCCGTGGTCGAGAGCACCCTCGTACCCACCCTGGCATACGTGGCGGGCCCGGGCGAGACCGCATACTTCCCACAGACCGCCCCGCTGTTCGCCGCGGCCGGTCGGACGCCGCCGATCGTGCACCCCCGACTCTCGGCCGTTCTCATCGAGTCGAAGGTCGAGAAGGTGGTCGAAAAGTTCGGACTCGAGCTGGATCAGCTGAGTCGCCCGCACCACGAGCTGGCCGGGGACCTCACGCGCGACGAGATCCCCTCGGAGGTGCGCTCCGCGATCGGTGGGCTGCGCGGAGAGCTTGCCCGCCGCTGTCGAGAGGTTGCCGACGCCGTTGCCAAGGTCGACCCGACGCTGAAGGGGTCGGTCGACGGGGTGCGCCGCCAGGGGTTCAGCGCCCTCGACGACCTCGAAAAGAAGGTTACCCAGGCGCTCAAGCGCGAGAACGAGATCGCCCTGCAGCAGCTCGAGAAGGCGCAGCTCCACCTCTTCCCGCAGGGCACCCCCCAGGAGCGGGTGATCTCCCCCTTCTACTATCTCTTCCGATACGGTCACGGTCTTTTCGAGGAGCTCGAAGCGTCCGCCGAGTCCGCTCTCCTGCCGTCGGCAGCCGCACCGGATTCCGAGCGGCCCCCGGCGTCGGCCGGGAGCACGGGGTGAATCTCGACACCCCTCGAAACGTACGAAGGGCAGGGAGGCCGTCGAAGGGGCGCTCCCTCGCTCCGGCATTGCCTCCTCTTCCCCGACGCGGGTAGCTTGCAGCCATGTGGTGGATTGCACTCATCGTTCTGGCCTTTCTCCTTCCGGAGTTGATCTCGACCGTGCTCGACTCGCGGCTGGGTCGGGCTGTGGCCGCACGCCTCGAGGCCGGAGGAACGGAAGGGGAGGGCGCGGTGAACGAGCGGATTCGGTACCTCGAGGGCGAGGTGGACCGTCTCTCCGACGACGTGCGCCGTCTGCGCGATGAGAGTGACTTCCTCCAGCGCCTCCTGAGCGAGCGCTCCGCGGGTGACCCCTCGCGAAGCCGGCGCAGCTCCGACTCTCGACTCCCCCGCGGTGACGCGGGCGAGTGAGGATCCCGGGGCCCCCCGGGTAGCGGAGATCTCCGAGCCGGAGTCCCCTCCGGCCGGGCGTTCCGGCCGCGGAGCCGCCGTCGTCTCGCTGGGGATCCTCCTCAGTCGACTCAGCGGGCTCGCCCGCGAGCGGGCGATCGCGTACTTCTTCGGTGCCACCCCCGTGGCCGACGCGTGGAAGGCCGCGCTTCGCATGCCCAACGTGCTCCAGAACCTTCTGGGCGAGGGGACGCTCTCGGCGTCGTTCATCCCGATCTACGCCGCGATGGAAGAGGACGAGCGGCACGAGGCGTCGCGCGCCTTCGCGGGAGCCATCTTCGGACTTCTCTTCGTGGTAGCGGGGCTCCTGGCGCTGATCGGGATCGCCCTCGCGCCGATCCTCGTGGCAATCTTCTTCGGGGGATTCGACCCCACGGTGCAGGAGCTCACCGTGGCTCTCGTCCGGATCCTCTTCCCGATGACCGCGGTGCTCGTGCTGTCGGCGTGGTGCCTGGGGATCCTGAACTCCCATCGACACTTCCTCCTCTCCTATTCGGCACCGGTCGTGTGGAACCTCGCGATGCTGGCGGCCCTGGGGTTCGGAGCGTGGAGCCTGGGGCCCGAGGCCGGGTGGACGCTGGAGCAGGCGGGAGAGGAGCTGGTCCGGATCCTGGCATGGGGCGCCCTGGTCGGAGGGGGGCTGCAGTTCCTCGTCCAGCTTCCGACGGCCCTTCGCCTCCTTGGGGGCTTTCGCCCCCGCATCTCGCTGGCGGTGGAGGGGGTGCGCCGGGCGATCTCGAACTTCGTCCCGGTCGTCATGGCGCGGGGGGCCGTGAACCTCGGGGGATGGCTGGACTACGCCCTGGCCTCGTACCTGGCGGCGGGGGCCGTCGCCTCGCTCTCCTACGCCCAGACCCTGTACATCCTCCCGATCTCGCTGTTCGGAATGGCCATCGCGGCCTCGGAGCTCCCGGAACTTTCGCGAGCCCGGGCCGCGGGTGCGTCCGAGGCGGCGGGTTCGGTGGAACGCGCGGATCCGGGTGAGCCCGGGGCGGCGGCCGGTCGAGGCGACGGGGTGCGCGAGCGCATCCCCGCGGCCACCCGCGAGGCGCTCGCGCGCCAGGTCCAGGTGGGAATCCACCGGGTCACCTTCTTCCTGGTGCCGGCGGTCCTGGGCTACATCGCCCTGGGGGACGTGGTCGTGGCCGGGCTGTACCAGACCGGGGCCTTCGGGCAGGCCGAGGTGCTGGTGGCGTGGGCCGCGCTCGGTGCCTACGCGCTGGGGATGGGGGCGTCGGCCGTCTCGCGACTCCTCTCCTCCTCCTTTTACGCCCTCGAAGACACGAAAACCCCGGCGAGAGCGGCCTGGATCCGGGTGACCCTCGCCCTGGCGGTCGGCGCGCTCCTCATGTTTCCCTTCGACCGGATCCCGGCCGGCGACGGTCTGCGGCTGGGGGCGATGGGTCTCGCCCTGGGCTCCGCACTCGCCTCGTGGGTGGAGCTCGGGATTCTGCGACGGGCGCTGACGCGCCGGATCGGCCCGCACGGGATGGCTCCCGGCACCCTGGGCCGCCTCCTGATCGCGGGTGGGTTCGGGGTCGGGGCGGGGTGGGCAGCGCTCCTCCTGGTGCCGGCCCTGCCTGCGGCCATGGCCCATCCGGTCCTGACCGCCCTGATCGTCCTTCCCGCGCTCGGCCTGACCTACTTCGGGGCCGCCCTCCTGCTCGGGGTCGGGGAACCGCTTCGGGCCCTCGCGGGTCGCAGTGGGAAATGATCGATACCCAGCGACTGAACGCCCTCCCCACCGCCCCCGGAGTCTATCTCTTCCGAGATGAAGAGGGCGAGATCCTCTACATCGGGAAGGCGAAGTCCCTTCGAACCCGGGTGCGCAGCTACTTTCGCCGGGACGCGGGGCAGGGGATCCGCGTGCGGGAGCTGGCGCGCCGGGCGGACGAGGTCGAGACGATCGTGGTCGGCTCCGAGGCCGAGGCCCTTCTGCTCGAATCGAATCTGATCAAGGAGCACCAGCCCCGCTTCAACATCCGGCTGCGCGACGACAAGCGGTATCCATACATCAAGGTGACCGTGCAGGAGCCCTTCCCGCGCGTCTTCGTGACCCGTCGGCTGCGCGACGATGGCGCGCGCTATTTCGGGCCCTTCACCAACGTGGGGCCGATGCGTCAGGCGCTGGAGGTGGTGAAACGCCTCTACACGGTGCGGTCGTGCCGGTACGACCTCCCCGGGGAATCTCCACCGAGACCCTGCCTCGACTACCACATCGGGCGGTGTCTGGCTCCCTGCGTGGGGCTGCAGAGCGAGGCCGAGTACCGCGCGATGATCGGCGAGATCCTGCGGGTGCTCGAGGGGGACACGTCGGGCCTTCGGGACGAGGTCGAGGAGCGCATGGCCGAGGCGGCCGGTGCCATGCGCTACGAGGAGGCCGCGCGGCACCGGGACGTGCTCGAGGGACTCGCCGTGATCGCGCGGGAGCAGAGGGTCGAGCGAGTCGAGGGGGGCGACCAGGACATCCTGGGGATCGCCCGGGACGGCCCGCACGGAGCCGGCGTCGTCCTCCGGGTCCGGAAGGGCACCCTGCTGGGGCGCGAGACCCATCGGTTCAGCGGGATCGACGAGGAGTCGGACGCCGAACTGCTGGGCACCTTCGCCAGCCAGTACTACCTGGGGAGGGGGGAAGCGGGCATCCGTGAGCTTCCCCGCGAGATCCTCCTGCCCCTCGAGGTTCCCGACGGTCCGGTGCTTGAGGAGGTCCTCTCCGAGTCCGCCGGCCGTCGGGTCCACCTGCGGACCCCCGCCCGGGGCGAGAAGCGACGCCTGGTTGAGCTGGCCTCGACGAACGCCCGACACCTGGTCGAGGACCGGGTCACGACGCTCGAGGGGTCGATCGACCGGGCCGAGTCGGTCCTCTACGATCTGCAGGACCGGCTGGGGCTCAAGGTCGTGCCCCGCTTCATGGTCTGCTTCGACATCTCCCACACGCAGGGGACCGAGGTGGTGGCGTCGGCGGTGGCCTTCGAGAACGGGGAGCCCCGGAAAGCCCTCTACCGGCACATGAAGATCCGGGGGGAGTGGGGAAACGACGACTATCGCTCCATGGCCGAGGCGGTCGAGCGGTATCTGAAGCGACGGCTGCACGAGGGGGAGCCCCTTCCCGAACTGGTCCTGATCGATGGGGGTCGGGGCCAGCTGTCGGCGGTCCTGCCGATCCGGGAGCGGCTCGGGGTCGAGGAGGTGGCGATGGCGGCGCTGGCGAAGCGCGACGAGGAGGTCTTCCTGCCCGGTCGACCCGACCCGATCCGGATCCCGCGGAGGGACCCCGCGCTGCGCCTCCTTCAGCGGATGCGCAACGAGGCGCACCGGTTCGCGGTGAGCTACAACCGCAACCTCCGGGGGAAGCGGACGATCCGAAGCCGGCTGGGGGAGATCCCGGGGATCGGACCGAGTCGGCAGCAGGCACTCCTCACCCGATTCGGGTCGGTTCGGGGGATCGTCGAGGCGGGAGTCGAGGAGGTGGAGCGGGTGCCCGGCTTCTCCGGGGTACTGGCACGCCGTGTTTGTGAGTACCTTGCCGAGGAGACCACGAAATCCCCTCAGTCCGAGTCCACGGAATGACCCGAGTCCGCACCCGCTTCGCTCCGAGTCCCACAGGCCGCCTTCACCTGGGCAACCTGCGCATCGCCGTCTTCAACCAGCTCTTCGCCCGACACCATGGGGGCGACTTCGTGGTCCGGGTCGAGGATACCGATGCGGGGCGCACGCAGGAGGGGTCGCTCGAGGCTATTCTCGATGATCTGCGCTGGGCGGGACTGGAATGGGACGAGGGCCCGGAGCGACCGGGCGCCTTCGCCCCGTATTTCCAGAGTGAGCGGGAGCCGTTGCACCGTGCGGCGGCCGAGCGCTTGTACGCCGCCGGGCATGCCTATCTCTGCTTCTGTGACGAGGCATCGATCGAGCGAGCTCGTGCGGATCCCGAGGTGGTGGGTCCCGGATGTCCCGGGGGGTGCCGGGAGCTTCCCGGCCAGGTGGCGGCCCAGCGCCGGGACGCGGGGGAGTCGCCCACACTGCGCTTCGCCGTCCCCGACGACACGATCACGATCGAGGACCGGGTCCGGGGCGAGGTCACCTTTCACGGGCGCGATGTGAGTGACTTCGTGGTGCTCCGAGCCGATGGCCGGCCCACGTACAACCTGGCCGTCGTGGTCGATGACATCGCCATGGAGATCTCGCATGTGATCCGCGGGGCGGGGCACCTCTCGAACACCCCCAAGCAGCACCTCCTCTTCCTGGCTCTGGACGCCCAGCCGCCGGTGTTCGCCCACCTGCCGACCGTGCTCGGAGAAGACCGCAGGAAGCTGTCGAAGCGCGAGGGTTCGGCGGCGCTGACCGAACTGAGGGAGCGGGGGTTTCACCCCGATGGGGTCGTCAATTACGTGTCGCTCCTGGGATGGTCGCCCGGCGACGATCGCGAGATCCTCACCCGCGACGAATTGATCGGTGCGATGACCCTGGACCGAGTGGGGGCGTCGGACACGGTCTTCGATCCGGAAAAGCTCCTCTGGTGCTCCGAGCAGCACATCGC
>SLBA01000110.1 GCA_007126575.1 Gemmatimonadota bacterium
GCTCTCTCACATCCCAGAGTGTCCACCCCATCAGGGGATCGCCAACTCTTTTGCAGGGCCAGCCTCCGCATCGATCTTCCTCCGGTCACGGACGCGCTGCCCCTATGATGCCTATTCCTGGTCAGGAGCTTGTCCTGGTCGCGGCGAAGCGAGGCCACCGCTTGCCCGGTCAGGCCTGAGCGGCGAAACCAGCATTCCCTTCCGAACCGAGTTGCGTGCACGGGCCAAGGTGCGGTCAAGTGGCTTCGACGAACTGGGGGCCGGCAGGTAGTCCGAAGGAAATCGTGGTCACCGTCCCCAAGAAGTCGTTGTCCGCGGAGGTTTCCCAAGTCAGAGGAGGGTGTGACATGTTCCGACGGATGACGTTTATAGCGATCAGTGCGATTCTCTTCGCCGCCCCGGCAGCATGCCAGGATTCGACCTCGGGTTCAACGCGCACAATCGGGACGCCCGAGACGGTTGCCTCCGAAGGGTTCACCGAGGTTGCGGGACTCCGAGAGCTTTCAGACGGTCGAGTCCTCATCGTGGATCCACAGGAGCGCCGCATCGCGGTCCTCCGCTCAGACCTCTCCCTGGACGAAGAGGTCGGGCGCTCAGGACAGGGTCCGGGGGAATTCCTGCTTCCAGTCGGACTCCTGGCGCTCCGTGGCGACACGAGCGCGGTGGTCGACCGACAGAACGGTCGAATCCTGCTGCTCGACGGTGTGACGCCCCTGCGACGTAGCCTTGACCTCGGGGTCGGACCGGAGTGTGACGGACAAGCCACATTGCACATCGAGTTGGTGAAGGCCTCGGACCGGCAGGGAAACCTGTATTTCACGTCGTCAACCCCCGACGCCATATCGATTCGGCGCTGGCGTCCGGGCACCTGTGTGGGCGACGCCGAAGCGGTTGGTTCGATTCCGCGATCTGGCGGGGGGCAGACGATCTCTGGCGGGATCGTAATCAGCGAACGGCCGCCTCCTCTTGGCCCTGTTCCGGCTTGGGCTGCGGGGCGCGACGGACAGGTCGCGGTGGTCCATGCGGATCCGTTCCGTGTGGTTTTCACAGATGCCCAGGGTCGAAGGCACGAAGGGCCTGCCATCGAGTTCGAGCCCGTCGCGCTCAGTGAGGGCCACAAGGAAGCATGGCGGGAGAGTCGGAGGCGACCGGTCCTGACAAGCGTACTCGCCCGTGGCGGGGGTGGGCCTCAGTACGCCTACCTCCCACCGACGGTGGACGAACCCGACGACTGGCCGAGAGTGCTGCCCCCCTTCCCGGCAGACGGGGCGCGATTCGCGCCAGACGGAACCTTGTGGGTGGAGCGTTGGGTCGAGGCGGGCACGCATACTGCGTTCGACCTGATGAGCCCAGAAGGACGGGTGACCGGCCGCGTCCTTCTCCCTCCTGGAAGACGCCTTGTTGCGTTCGGCGAGGGAACCCTCTACACAGTTGTTCGCGACGACATGGATCTTGAGTATATCGAACGCTTCCGGCTCCAATGAGGGCATGCTTGGCTTGGGTGCCCCAGCTGGGAGTGGTTTTTCCCCGACGGTGAGGGAGGTCGGGCTCGGTGCCGTAGGTGCCGGTGTTCGTTGGAGCAATCCGGTTGACTCTGGGGCTGGTGCGGCCCCCCGCGTTAAACGGACCGAAGTAGCCACGCGGCCATCGACGCTCACCGGAGACACCGTGCAGTGGCGATCATGGACGCGTCGAGAGGGTTGGTTCGCCAATGGAAGCGGGACGCGAGGACGGGGAGCCGCCCATCGAGGTCTTCTCGGCCGAGCGTGCGGAGCTCCTGGAGAGCCCTACGGGATGGAATGCGTATTCCGGAGCAAACCGGCCACCGATTCCGGGCATGCCGGCCTGCCGCTCCTGCGAAAGCCGGCCACCCCTTTTTTTGGCTCTTCCCCCAAACGCGTCCCTGATACGGAGGGGGGCCTGGTGAGGCGCAGGGGGTGAAGCGGCCGGAAGTCGGAGCGGTGGCGGGGTGTGGGCCATGGTGGGATCCTTGGAGGAGTTGAGTCGCCACTCTTCCCACGCCAAGGAGAGCCCACCATGTCCACGAGCCTATTGTACCACGCCGTCGGGCTCGAAGGCTACACCTACGTTCGGACCGAGTACGTCGGCGGTGAGATCCACCTCCGGGTACGACCGAAGGGTCCGAAGCTCCGGTGCGCCGGGTGCGGCAGCCGCGAGATCATCCGCAAGGGCAGGCGGCAGCGACGGTTCCGGGGGCTGCCCATCGGGCGCCGTCCGGTCTGGATCGTCCTGGAAGCAGTCCGACTCGGGTGCAGGACATGCGGGGCGGTGAAGCAGGCGAAGGTGGCCTTTGCCCCGGGCCGGCATCGCTACACCCGCCGATTCGCCCGGCACGTTCTCGATCTCACCCGAGCGATGACGATGTCCGACGTGGCCAGGCACCTGGGGGCGCTTTCGCCGACCGGAGCTCCAGGGGCTGGGCCGGATCGCCATCGACGAGGTCTCCATCGAGCGAGGCCACCGGTACCTCACCATCGTGCTGGACCTGGACAGCGGAGCGGTCGTCTTCGTGGGAGAAGGCAAGGGCGCCGACGCCCTAGATCCCTTCTGGAAGCGGCTCCGGAGGTCCGGAGCCCGGATCGAGGCCGCGGCCACGGACATGTCCCAGGCCTACATCCGGGCCGTCCGTCCCCATCTCCCGGATACGACCCTGGTCTTCGACCGCTTCCATGTCGTCAAGCTCATGAACGACAAGCTCTCCGAGCTGCGCCGGGAGCTCCAGCGGCAGGCCAGGGCTGAAGCGAAGGACGTGCTCAAGGGGACCCGGTGGCTGCTTCTCAAGAACCCCGACAAGCTCGAGGACGCTCGTGAGGAATCCGCCCGACTGAAGCAGGCCCTCGAGCTCAACGCTCCCCTGGCCGCCGCCTACTCCCTGAAGGAGGATCTGCGTCGACTGTGGAGCCAGTCCGACAAGGCCGCAGCCGCCCGCTTCCTCGACGGCTGGATCGAGCGGGCCCGGGCCACCGGAATCCGGCAGCTACGCCAGATGGCCAACACCCTCTCCCTCCACCGCACCGGCCTGCTCGCCTACTACGACGTCCCCATCACCAGCGGTCCCCTCGAAGGCACCAACACCAGGATCCAGCTCCTCAAGCGCCAGGCCTACGGCTACCGCGACCGCGACTTCTTCAAGCTCCGCATCTACGCCCTCCACGAGGCCCGCCTCGCACTCGTCGGATGACCCCGGGGACGCTTCCGGGGGAAGAGCCCTCCTTCATCCTCTCCCAAAATGGGTTCGGCCGCAAATCCGAGGGCGATTCAGGCGGGTCGAAGTCCCGGTAGTGGACGACCGTCGGTTTGCTCAGCTATTTCCTGGCCGGCGCAAGAACAAATCACTTCGGGGCTCGCGAGGGGCTGAGGCGACGGCCGCGGATTCCCGGTGGCTTGGGAGATGTCGTCTCAAACCCCAGACCCTTCCTCTTCCCATGCCGCCCGCCGATGGTCGGGCTCCACCCGAGCGCCGGCGTATCGCCCCGCCGGTGCCGTCTATCGCCC
>SLBA01000190.1 GCA_007126575.1 Gemmatimonadota bacterium
ACCAGGAGTGCGGTGGTGGCCCCCAGGAAGAGGAGCACGAGAAAGCCCACCAGGGTGAAGGTCCAGGGATGCGCCGGGACGTAGCCCGCGAGCCCCCCCCCGGCCAGGAGCAGGAAGAGCCCCGCGGCCACCCCCTTGGTCACCAGGTAGGCGGGCACCGGCCAGTGCCAGGGCTGCCGGTGCTCGACGTCGTAGGTGGTGCGCACCAGCTCGTCGGCCATCCGCCCCCTTCCGATCCGGATCGGCCCCGAGGAACCGCCGGGCTCCAGCCGCGGCTCCGGGTGCTGGGTGGCGGCGTACCCCTCGGGATCGGCATCGACCGCACCCGGGTGGAGGGCGGCCTCGCCCCCGTCCACGTAGAAGAGCTTGGGCAGGGTCCCCTTCTCGGGCCGCCGCACCGTCACCTGGTGCTCCGAGCGCATGCGCGAGATCTCGGAGTCGGGATCGTCCAGGTCCCCGGCGATGATGGCGTGCTCGGGGCAGACCACCACGCAGGGCGGCTCCATGGCGAGCTCGACCCGATGGGCGCAGAAGTGGCACTTGGCCGCCGTCCCGGACTCGGGGTCGATGTGGATCGCGTCGTAGGGGCAGCCCTGAAGGCAGGCCTTGCACCCGATGCAGCGGTCCATGTCGAACTCCACGATCCCGTCGGCGCGCTGGTACATCGCCTCGGTGGGGCAAATCGAGACGCAGGGGGGATTCGCGCAGTGGTTGCATCGGGTCACCTGGAAGTGCCGGCGCACGTCAGGGAAGGCGCCGGCCTCGACGGTCTTGACCCAGGTGCGGTGGACGCCCAGCGGGACCTCGTTTTCCGCCTTGCACGCCGTGGAACAGGCGTGGCACCCGATGCACCGGTCGTTCCGGATCAGGAAGCCGTAGTTCATGACCGTACCTTTGGGCGAAAAAGGCGAAAGAGGCGAAAGAGGCGGAGCCTGCCATTCCCCGGCGCACGAGCGGGCCGGGGGAGCGAAGGAACCCTCCGAGAGTACGGGCCGGGGCGCCGGAACTCAAGCGGGCCCCGTCAGATGCTCCTTCCCGGCGGCCTCGAACTCCGGGGCTCCTCGCCGTGGCGGACGAGCCAGAAGGTGTCGACGCCGAAGGAATAGGCCAGCGCGGCGAGACCGAGCGCGGCCGAAGCGACGGCGAGCGGGGCGGGGATGATCGGACCCAGCGCCACCAGGAGCGCGACGCCCTGCACCACGCACACCACCTTGCGCCTGCGACTCTCGGGAAGGGGGGCGGTGAGGCGGGGCCAGAGCCAGCCGGCGACCACGAACAGGTACCGCAGCAGCCCGACGAGCAGGACCCAGGCGCCCGCCCGCCCCCCGAGCCAGACCCCGACCGAGAGCACCAGGATCAGGAAGGCGTCGAGCTCCATGTCGAAGCGGGCCCCGAAGGCGGTGTGGGAATCCGTCATGCGGGCCACCTTCCCGTCGAGTCCGTCCAGTACGAGCGCCACCGAGGCCAGGACGATCACCCACCAGACCGTCGGGCTCCCCAGTTCGGCCCAGATCGGCAGGAGGGCGGCAATCGGGAAAACGAGGATCGAGCGCAGGAGGGTCAGCCGGTTGGCCGGCCCCAGCTCGCCGCCGGGGAGTCGTCCCGGGGCGAAGCCGAGCAGGAGGGCGCCCTGCGCCAGATACAGCGCCAGGCTCCCCCCGATCACCAGCGTCGGGGCGTCCTGCTGAATCCATCCGGTCAGACCCGCCAGGAGCATCAGGGGCACGATCCCGACGAGGAGGTCGATGCGGACTCTGCGGACCCTACGGCTCCCCACGGGGGTTTCTATCCCCGACGTTGCGGGGCCATGAGCGGAGTCGGAACTCATGAGCTCCTGCGGGATCGGGCCCGATCCGGCCGCAGAATCGGGCGATGGATCATCGGAGATGCGGTCTCTGCTCGAGGGATGTTGCATGTATCAGGCTGAACGAGGACTGTTCGAACTTCGCCAGGACCGGATGCTCCTGGTGCGCGACCCGGAGGGACCGTCGGTGCTGATGGCCGGGGTCGAGGGGCTCACCCCGGAAACCCTCCACTGTCTCACCTCGGTCGAGGCCGGGATGCGCCTCATCGTCTCCCCGCACCGCGCCTCGGTGCTGGGACTCAAGGAAGCGACGAGCTCGCATCTGAGCATCGGGCTCTCGCAGGCTCATACCCCCAACCAGATCCTGCGACTCGCGAGCGAGGCGCTGCAGCGGCTCCCCGAACTGGCCGATGCGCGCCCGGCCACCGAGGCGGAGTGGGCCGGGCTGACCCTGGCGCGGCTGGCGCGGCTCCTTCCCGCGGTGGTGGCGGTACCGGTGGATCCCGGGGGAGTTCCCGGGATCGAGGGCCGGATCGAAAGCGGGCTGCTCCTCGAGGTCACCCCCGCCCAGGTACGCGAGATGGACCAGGAGGCCCGTGTCGAGGCCGTCTTCGTGAGCGAGGCCCCGGTCCCGCTGGCCACCTCCGAGAACGCCCGGTTCCTCCTCTTCCGGGACTCCCGTGGTCTGCTCGAGCACGTCGCGATCTGCATCGGCGCGCCCGAGGAATGGAACGACCCGGTCCCCGTCCGGCTCCATTCCGCCTGCCTCACCGGGGACCTCTTCGGGAGTCTGCGGTGCGACTGCGGGGAGCAGCTCCGACTCAGCCTCGGCTACTTCGCACGCAACGGGGGCGGGGTGCTCCTGTACCTGGCCCACGAGGGGCGCAGCATCGGCCTGGGCAACAAGCTGCGGGCCTATTCGCTCCAGGAGTCGGGCCTCGACACGGTCGACTCGGACTGCGTGCTGGGTTTCGGCCCCGACGAACGCGACTACAGCGCGGCGGTGACGATGCTCCAGCACCTGGACATCGACACGATCAAGCTGCTTACGAACAACCCGCTCAAGGTCGAGGCGATGGAGGCCGCGGGGATCCGGGTCGAAGGCCGTCAGGGCCTCCACGGGACCCTCAACCGGCACAACCTGCCGTACGTCGAGGCGAAGGTGCGCCGGGCGGGCCACTACCTCGAGGGGATGCTGGCGCAGAAGCTCCCGAAGCGCTGAGCCGCCGGGGTCACCCGTCGGGCAGCCGGGCCTCGAGCCGGGCATAGAGGTCTCCCGAGGGCATTCCGTCGGCCCCGGACTCGAGCCAGCCTCGCACCTCGGACGCGCTCTGCCAGCCCGGGAAGTGGAAGCTACGCCGCTCGCCCCGTACGGCGTTGAAGCGGTAGTCCCCCAGCGCGCCCAGCCGCTCCAGCGCCTCGAGGGTGCTCCCGAGCGCGCCGGTCACGAACTCCAGCGACAGTGCGGGAAGGGGGTGGCTGAGCCCGGCCAGGACCTCGGCCTCGAAGCCCTCCACGTCGATCTTGCAGAAGTCGGGCATCCCGTGGCGCTCGATCAGCCGGTCGAGGGTCGTCATGCGGACCGTGACGGCCTCCTCCCACGAGACCCCCTCGAACTCCGGCCGGGCCCCCACGGTGTCGCGCCACGATTCCGACGCCGAAGAGACGGTCGGGTTCCGGCGGCTGACGGCCAGGGTGGTGGTGCCGGCCCGGGCGCCGACGGCCTCGCCCCGGACTTCGACGCGGGGGTGGCGGCCGACCAGGATCCTCAGCCAGGGCATCAGATGCGGCTGCGGCTCGAGCGCGACCACCCGGGCACCCAGCGCCGCGAAGGCACGGGTGCGGTCCCCCAGGTGCGCGCCGATATCGAAGACGAGGGCATTCGGGTGGACGAAGGGCCGGTAGAGGTCGCGGAGTCCGGACTGGCGCCCCGGTCGCCAGTAGATGACGAGAGACCGCAGCACCCCGGCGAGTCGGGCCAGGCGGCCCCCCAGGCTCCCTGAGGTCCCGTCGGCAACCGGATCCGGAGAGGCCTTCAGCGGTCCCCTCCGATGGGGGGCCACATTCGTCCCAGGACTCCGTCGCCCTTCGAGATCCCGTGGTGGATCGCGGCGGCGATGTGAGCCGCGATCGTCGCCGTGAACAGGTAGGCCGTGAACTTGTGGACGACCGACATCCGCTGTGCGAGCTCGGGCATCTCCGGAAGGAGGGTGGGGATTCCCAGCCAGTCGAGCAGCTCGATGGGGAAGCCGTCGCCGACCACACGCACGTAGCCGCTCACCGTCATGACCAGGAGGAGCAGGTACAGGAAGGTGTGCGTCCAGTCGGCGAGGCGGGCCTGCAGCGCCGTCATCCCCGGGGCTGGCGGGGGCGGGGAGTGGGTGAATCGCCAGCCGAGACGCAGCACCACCAGGACGAGAAGGACGGTCCCGGTTCCCTTGTGGAAGACGAAGATCGTGTCCGAGATCTCTTCGAAGCCCTCGCTGGTCATTGCGATCCCCGCGGGGATCATCAGGAAGATCAGGAGTGCAGTCAGCCAGTGAAAGAGCCGCGAGACGACTCCGTATCGGGTGGCGGCGTCGGAATCCGGGGGTGTACTCATGGCGGGTCGGGGTTGGTCCGGCTGAAGGCGGGAACGAACCAGTGCCGGAAGTGGTCCATTCGCGGGTCGGCTTCGGCGGAGCGCGCCTCCTCGGGCGGAGGGTGGGCACCGGGAACGAACCCCCAGTCGAGGAAGGGCTCCACCAGGTCGGGGCGGCCACTGATCACGTGGACCGGAACGCTTCGGCTCGCGTCCTCTCCGGTGATCAGGGGGGCCGCCTGGTGGTCGCCCATCACGATGAGCAGAGCGTCCGGGCCCAGGTCGCGCTCGGCAAAGACGAGCGTCGAGTGGAGAGAATACTCCACAGCCATCGCATAGTGCTCCCGCACCCGGTCGGTGTCCCGCCAGAGATCTTCGGGACGCTCGCTGCCCTCCATCCAGCGCGCGAAGACCGACCCGTCGCCGACCTCGCCGCAGTCTCCGAGGACGGGGAGGATCGGCACCCAGGGGGCGTGACTGCTGATCAGCGCGATCTCGGTGAAGAGGGGGCGGTCGGCTCCGAGGGGTCGGACCACCCGCTCGAAGAAGCACCAGGTGTACTCGTCGGGCTTGGTGACCCAGTTGATGGGGGGGCCCCCGTACTCCATATCGCGGTGCGCGAAAATGCGGTCGTACCCGAAGCGCTCTCCTTCGGGCCAGGCCATGGTGATGGCGGGCATGACGGCGGCCGTGGCGTAGCCGGCTGCACGGAAATCGTCGACGAGGGTCTCGCGCGAGCTGGCCAGAAGCAGGTCGTACCGCAGCTGGTTGTCGAGCCAGATACCGCTCTGGATCGCTCCCCGTCCGAACCAGGACTGTCCTCCCTGACTGGGAGCTTCGAGCCGGCCCGAGGCCAGGTGGAACCCCGCGGCCCCGAGGCGCTCCTCCATGTCGTCGAGGCGGGGGGCGACCACCGGCCGATAGAGCGGGTCGTCGAGCGCCGACACCCCGTAGGACTCGACGAAGGCGAGGATCACCTCGCGGCCTCCGAGCCCTTCGAGAATCCCCGGGAGCTCCGCATACGAGGAAGGCGTGGCCGCCATCTCACCGGCGAACACTTCACGCTCCCCCAGCATGCGGCCGAGGATCTCGCGCTGCTCCCGGAAGAGGGCGACGGCGGGCATCGCGGCCCAGTCGGGCAGTCCCTTCGCCACCACATCGTCCGGGGCGTCCGCGGCTTCGGCGCTCGCCTCGGGGCCGGCGGTGGCCCAGAGCACGATCGGCAGTGCCAGCACGGCAAGTGCGAGGGCCGGTCGTTGCCAGTTCACCTCGGGGGAGGGCGCCCCGACACGGGGGCCCGGGTCGGGCTCCACTCGAGGGAGTCGACTCAGGATCACGGCGAGCAGGGCCGCCCAGCCGACGAAGCCGATGACCCCCAGGACCCCGACGAGGCCCGCACGAAATCCACCCAGATTCCCGACCAGGAGGTTCGCGACGGGCGCCGCCAGCGCGAGGTCCAGGTAGAGGTTTAGGGGCCGCGCCAGACTCTGGCGGGCCGCGACATCCGCGAGCCCCAGGAGGAGCACGATCATGACGAGCAGGGCGGCGAGGGTCGCAAGGACCTTCGCCAGGCGGCCGCGGGGGAGCAGGAGGAAGATGGCCATCAGGATGAACGACTCGACGGCGACCCACGGCCCCTCGATGCCCCCGGACGCCACCCATCCGGGCGCGAGGAGCAGAAGGTTGGTCAGGAACAATCCACCTGCGAGGAAGGTTATAGTGCCTCGCCACTCCCCCTGGTACCGGCCCGCTCGATCCTGCTGGATCTGGTCCGCCTTCACCGTTCCCTCGTGGGCACCGGGTGTCCTCCGTCATGAAGTCTCGTTCAACTCTGCTGGCCGCGGTTCTCCTGGCGGCGCTGGTCCTGATCGGACTGCGCCTTATACCGGGGTGGGATGGTTTCGAGCCATCGGCGGTCGTACACGAGAGCACCACGAACGCGATCGAACCCCGCGACTCCCCCTTCGCGGATGCGCAGCGGGGAGCGCCACCCTCCCCCGAGGCGGTGGGCCGGGAGCTGGCGAGCTGGGTGGCCGACGGACATGAGGGGCTCCCCCCGCTCCTCCTCGATCGGGCCCGCACCCCCCCGCCGGACGAGGGCTCGGCACTCGCGCCCGCCCTCGAGGCGGCGCTCGGCGAGCTGGGCTACGACGACTACCGGCGCATCGAGTACCGTCGCGAGGCCTCGCTCTGGCGCGACGGGGGGGCCTTCCGACTGCAGTTCTTCCACCCGGGATCGATCCACACCGATCAGGTCCGGATCCATGCGATCGAGGGCGACCGGGTGGAACGCGTGCGATTCGCGCCGGAGCTCTACCAGTACTGGGGAGACGAGGATCTCTCCGCGACCCTCGACGGGGTCGAACTGGATTTTGCGGGGCTTCGGATCAACCATCCCCTGAACCAGCCGGAGCGCTGGGACGAGGTGGCCGTCTTTCTGGGCGCCTCGTACTTCCGCCTGCTGGGGCGGGGACAGGTCTACGGGATCTCGGGGCGCGGGGTGGCGGTGCACACCACCCGGGGCGGAAGGGAGGAGTTTCCGGGCTTCCGTGAGTTCTGGGTGATTCGACCGGACGCCGAGGTGAACCCCGGCGGAAGCGGGGACGCCGAGACCCTCGACACCTCCCCCGGACTTCATCTCTTCGCGCTCCTCGACGGCACCTCGGTCACGGGAGCCTACCGTTTCCACCTGATCCCCGGCTCGCCGACGATCATGGAGGTCGACGCGCACCTCTTCGTGCAGCGCCCGCTCGAGCAGCTGGGGCTGGCCCCCCTCACCAGCATGTTCCTGACCGGGCCGGCGACCGCGCCCGGGGTCGATGACTTTCGACCCCGGATTCACGACTCCGACGGACTCCTCACCCTGAGCGGGGAGGGCGAGTGGGTGTGGCGCCCCCTGAGCAACGGTCCGGGGGACCGGGTGACCTCGATTCCGGTGTCCGACCCCCGTGGCTTCGGCCTCCTGCAGCGCAACCGCGACTTCTCGAGCTACCTGGACCTCGAGGCTCGCTATCACGACCGTCCCAGTCTCTGGGTCGAAATGCTCGATGGGGACTGGGGCTCGGGCCATGTGGAGCTGTTCGAGCTCGAGACCGACTCGGAGTTCGCGGACAACATCGTGGCGTTCTGGGAGCCCGAGGGGGGTGCCGGGGCCGGAGAGGAGTTCCGGGTCCGCTACCGCCTCCACAGCTTCGACGGGCGCTTCGAGGCCCAGCACCTGCCCCAGGTCGAGGAGACGCGGATCGGCTCGGCCCGGCTCCCGGGCGTCGCCCCGTCGGACGAGGCCGACGCCCGGCGCTTCGTCGTGGACTTTCATCGGGCGGACGGGGCGGACCCGCGCTCGCCCCCCGACCTGGAGGGGGTCGAGGTCGTCTACCGCGCCTCGACCGGCCAGGTCTCGGACGTGCGGGCCGAGCTCCTTCCCGATGGAGTCGGCTGGAGGGCCACCTTCGTGCTGACCCCCAAGCCGGGCGAGCCGTCGGAGCTGGGTCTCTTCCTGCGGCGTGGCGGAGAGCCCCTGACCGAGACGTGGGCCTATCGCTGGATCCCGGATCCCCGCGACCTCCCGTCGGAGCGATGATGTCGATCTCGGTCCCGGCCCGTCGCTTGCGCCTCCCCCTCTTCCTGGCCCTCGTGCTCGGGACGCTCCTGGTGGGAAGCTGGATGATGTTCGGGATCCTGGCCTCCGGGGGGCTCACGATCCCCGGCGCGCTGATCCTCCTCCTCTTCATCCCGACCTTCGGCTGGATCTCGCTCGCCTTCTGGACCGGAGCGCTCGGCTTCCTCTTCCAGCTCCTGCGGGTCGATCCGCTCACCCTGCGACGGGTGCCCCCGCGCCCGTCGGCCCCCGCGGGCGCGCTGTCCGACCCCCCGGCCGAGGCGACCCTGCCCCCCGACTCCGGACGTACCGCGGTCGTCATGCCCGCGCACAACGAGGACCCCGAGCGCGCCCTCCGGGGGCTCGAAGCGGTGGCGGCCTCGCTCCGGGCCACCGGATCGGCCCACGCCTTCGACCTGCACTTCCTGAGTGACACGACCGACCCCGCGATCCGCGCGATGGAGGAAGAGGTGTGGGCCGCGCTGAGTGAGCGTTGGGACCCCGACACGGCCCCCTCGATCCACTACCGCCGACGTGCCACCAACACCGGCCGCAAGCCCGGAAACATTGGCGCCTTCTGCCGGGAACGCCGCGACGACTACGAGTACCTGGTGGTCCTCGACGCCGACAGTAACATGGAGGGTGGCACGCTGGTCTCGCTGGTCCGGACGATGGAGGCGAATCCCCGGGCAGGGCTGGTCCAGACGGTCCCCCTCCCCTGGCGCCAGGAGACCCTCTTCGGGCGCCTCCTGCAGTTCGGTAGCGCGCTCTACGGGCCGATGCTGGCGCGCGGGTACGCCTTCTGGCAGGGCGCCAGCGCCAACTACTGGGGCCACAACGCAATCCTCCGCCTCGCACCCTTCGTGGAGCACGGCCACCTGCCCGTCCTGCCGGGCACCCCCCCGTTCGGAGGCGAGATCCTGAGCCACGACTTCGTCGAGGGCGCCCTCCTGCGCCGGGCCGGGTGGGACTGCTACCTGCTCACCGAACTCGAGGGCAGTCACGAGGAACTCCCCGGCAATCTGATCGACTTCACCCGCCGGGATCGCCGCTGGGCGCAGGGCAGCCTCCAGCACCTTCGGCTCCTGCCGACCCCCGGCCTGCGGCCCACCAGCCGGCTCCACTTCCTGACCGGGGCGATGGGCTATCTCTCGTCGGTCTTCTGGTTCCTCATGCTGATGGCCGGGACCGCCTACGTGGTCCTGACCGAGTGGAGCGAGCGCGTCGTCCCCTCCGGCACCGACGGCTGGCAGGTCGTCGAACGGACCGAAACCGGCGGCTGGCAGATCGCCGGAGAGGGCGCGGGATGGACGGTCCCCGACGCCCTCCTCCCCCCGGGGGCCGGCGCGGTCTCGCTCCTCTGGGTCACCGCGATCATCCTCTTCCTGCCGCGGCTGCTGGCCCTCGTGCTCGGCCTGGTCCAGCGCAGCCGGGGGTTCGGGGGCCCCGCACGCCTTACGCTCAGCGCGCTCCTCGAGACCGCCTTCACCGTCGTCATGGCCCCGATCCTGATGTGGAGCCACACCCGCTTCGTCGCGAGCATCCTGGCCGGCCGCACCGTCCGCTGGGACTCCCAGCCCCGCGACGGCCGCGAGCTGACCCGGAGCGAAGCCTGGCACTGGTCGCGCACGGCCACCCTGCTGGGGGTCATCTGGACCGCGGTGGCCCTCGCCGCCAGCCCCCTGTTCGTCCTCTGGCTCAGTCCCATCCTGGTCGGGCTGGTCCTGGCGCTTCCCGTGGTGCACCTGACCAGCCGGGTGAGCCCGGGGCAGAAGGCGCGTGCGCTCGGCCTTTTCCTGGTTCCATGGGAGGTCGATCCGGACCCGATCGCCCCCGGCGAGCCGCAACCCACCGAGGTCCCCGGCGTCCCGCTGCCCGCAGGCGCAGAACAGACCCCGTCAGCCGCGGCGCGGGCTCGACCAGGCCCGCTCCCCGGGATCCCACCGGGCCGCCGCGCGCCCTCTACGTCCTCGACTTCCCGCCGATCCTACAGGGGCTGAGCATGACGGACTCCACCGACCCGCGACCCGACCCAGGAGCCGACCCCGGCGGCGGCGATCGTCGTGACCCGGAACTGGGCGCTGCCGCCTCCCGGCCGGAGCGCACAGCCGGCTCGCCACCCCTGACCTCCCGGCAGTTCTGGATCCAGTCGCCGGGCCGGGGCGAGATCGTGGAGCGCGAGATCCCTGGGCAGCGGCCGGGCCACCTGCGTGTGCGCACGGCGTGGACGGGGATCAGCCGCGGGACGGAGTCGCTGGTCTTTCGCGGCGAGGTGCCGGACTCGCTTCACGACTCGATGCGCGCTCCCTTCCAGGAGGGGGAGTTCCCGGCGCCCGTCAAGTACGGCTACTGCAGCGTGGGCCGCATCGAGGGCGACAGCGCGAGGGCGGGGGAATGGGTCTTCTGCCTCTACCCCCACCAGGACCTCTACTGGGTGCCCCCCGCGGCGGCCACCCCGATCCCCGAGGGGGTGCCCCCGGCCCGGGCGGTCCTGGCGGCGAACCTCGAGACGGCGCTGAACGGGGTGTGGGACGGCCGGCCGGGGCCGGGCGACCGGATCGCGGTGGTGGGAGCAGGGGTCGTCGGCCTGCTCACGGCCTGGATCTGCGGCCGGATCCTCGGTGCGCGGGTCACGGCCATTGACCGGAATCCCGGCCGGGAGCCGGTGGCGCGGGCGCTCGGGGTGGAATTCGCGCTCCCGGAAGAGCTCCCCCGTGCCGAGTCCGACCTGGTGTTTCACGCGAGTGGTTCGTCCGGCGGAGCCGCCGAGGCGCTCGGCCTGGCCGGGGTCGAGGCCACCGTGGTCGAGCTGAGCTGGTTCGGCTCCCGGGGGGTGACCCTTCCGCTCGGCGAGGGCTTCCACCCCCGACGCCTCACCCTGCGCAGCAGCCAGGTCGGACGGATCCCCCCGGACCGCGTTGCCCGCTGGGATTTCGAACGCCGCCGCCGGGTGGCGCTCGAGCTGCTTGCATCCGACGAGCTCGACGTGCTCATCTCGGGCGAGAGTCCCTTCGCGGAGTTGCCCGAGGTGCTGGCTCGACTGAGCGGAGAGGGCGCCGATGCCCTCTGCCACCGCGTGGTCTATCCCGGCACCGGCGCGGGCTCCGACCCGGCGCCGGGACCCGCTTCTTCCTCCTCCGCTTCTTCTCAACCCAGGTGATCCGATGTTCACACTGACCGTTCGCAGCCACTTCATGATCGCGCACAGCTTCGAGGGCGAGGTCTTCGGCCCCGCCCAGCGACTGCACGGCGCCACCTATGTCGTCGATGCCACCTTCCGGCGCCCCGAGCTCGATGCCGAGGGGCTGGTGGTCGACATCGGGCTCGCCTCGCAGGAGCTCGAGGCCACCCTGGATCCCCTCAACTACCGAAATCTCGACGAGGTGTCGGAGTTCACCGGCCAGAACACCACCACCGAATTCCTGGCCCGCGAGATCTTCCGCCGGCTGGCCGAGTCCGTGAAGGCGGGCCGGCTGGGCGAGGGCGCACGGGGGCTGACCGGGATCACGGTGACCCTGCGCGAGTCGCACATCGCGTGGGCCAGCTACGAGGGCGCCCTCTGAGTCCGCCGGTCCTCGACCTGGTGATCCCCGGCGCCCTCGCGCAGAGGACGGGCGGGTATCGCTACGATGCCCGGATGGTCGAAGGCCTGCGGGCCAGGGGATGGAGTGTGCGCGTGCACGAACTCGAGGGCGCATTCCCCGAGGGAGACGCCGCGGCGCACCGGGCGATGGACGGGGCCCTGTCCGGCCTCCCCGACGGGTCCCTCGTGCTCCTGGACGGGCTGGCCATGGGAGCGCTGCCGGAGCCGATCGCGGCGCACGCCGGGCGGCTCCGCCTCGTCTCGCTGGTACACCATCCCCTCCACCTCGAGACGGGGCTCTCCGACGAGGAGCGGGCGCGACTTCGGGCGCGCGAGGTAGAGGCGCTCGGCCACTGCCGCGGGGCGGTGGTGACAAGCGCCCTGACGGCCGAACAGGTGGCGGAGCTCGGGATGCCCCCCGCCCGCATCCGGGTCGCCCCGCCCGGGACCGATCCCGCGCCGGCGGCCCAAGGTCCTGCTTCCGGGGCCGAGGTGGAATTCCTTTGCGTGGCGTCAGTGGTCCCCCGCAAGGGGCACGATGTGCTCGTCGAGGCGCTCGCCGAACTCCGGGGGTTGAGCTCGGATCTGTTGGAGGGGGCGCGGTGGCGGTGCCGGTGCGTCGGGAGCCTGCGACGCTCGCCCGGCTTTTCGGAGCGCGTCCGGGGGCTCATCGAGGCACACGGGCTGAGCGACCGGGTGGAGCTGACGGGGGAGTGCAGCGACGAAGAGCTTCGTGCCCACTACGATCGGGCGTCGGTCTTCGTGCTCGCCTCGCATCACGAGGGCTTCGGGATGGTACTCACCGAGGCGCTCGCCCACGGGCTCCCCGTGGTGGCGACGACCGGAGGCGCGATCCCCGACACGGTGCCGGAGGGCCCCGGCCTCCTGGTGCCCCCCGGCGATGCGCCGGCGCTGGCTCGGGCGCTCCGGAGCCTGCTCTCGCCCGAGCTCCGGGAGCGGGCCGCCGCCGAGGCACGCTCCGCCGCGCGCACTCTACCGGACTGGGACCGGGCGACCGAGACGTTCGAGCGTGCGCTCCGGGCGTTCACCGTCGAGGCCAAGCGCACATGAGGAGCCCGCCGTCATGAGTCACGCCTCGTTCAGCTCGGAGTGGCTGGCGCTCAGGGAGCCGGTCGATCACCGTGCGCGGGCCCCGGAACTGCTCGAGCCCCTGCGTGCCTGGTGCCGGG
>SLBA01000182.1 GCA_007126575.1 Gemmatimonadota bacterium
CCGGCTGGACGACCGGGGCCGGTGCGCGCTCCCCCGGCGGCGCCGGGGCCGACGCCTCGTCGGCGGGAGCGCCCGACGCGCACGCACTCAGTGCGAACGCCGCCGCGATGCAGAGCGATGCGAGCGGGGTTCGGGCCCGCCTCCCCGACGGACGCCCGCCGCCCAGCGGGCTCTTGGCGAGAAGCGCTCCCTGCGGCAGGTGGGCCCACCGCAGCGACGATGACCGAAGCTTCTTCGCACGAAGCCCCCCGGCCAGGGGCTGGGAAGACACGGCATCTGGCGTTTCGGTTCTCATTCCTGACTGTACTCCGGCTCTGGTTCGAGAGAAGATCCCACTGTGGTCCCAAGTCGGTGGTTCGTCGGCATTCGAGCGCCGGTGGTTCGTCGGCCTTCGAGCGCGGCGGCAACCGTTCGAGACACTGGTGATACTCCGGAATCCGGGTTCGGGATTCACCGGAGGGTATCGGGGTGCGGATGGACCTCCCCGAATCCAAAATAAGATAATCCGGATTATGTTAATCCTTATTATGCTAGTTTTGAGGCCTCACCCCCCACCGGACAGCCACCCCGTGGCGCCCAGAAGCACGATGGAGAGTACCCCGATCAGCGCCTGCCCGGCCTGCAGGGACCTTGGGCGCCTCGGATCGGTCTCTTCTTCCGCCCGCACGGCCCCGAGGATCAGACCCAGAACGATCATTCCCGCCAGGCCGACCTCGACGAGCGGGACACCCACGAGCCAGACGAGCGCCGGATACACGATCAGGAGCGGAAGGACCGGGGAGTGCCGGACTCCACCGGTGGCCGCCGCCACGAAGCCGGCGACGAGGGGGTTGAGCAGGAGGAAACTCCAGCGGCCGACGGCGGGAGGCACCCCTCCGAAGGCCTCCAGCCCCAGTGCCGGCCCCCAGACCGGGGCGAGGGGCTCCGAGAAGAAGAGAAGCCCCGCGACCACCATGAGCAGGGGGAGCACCAGGCGCGTCGGCTCCGCTGCCCAGGCCTGGACGGTGGGGGACGCGGCGGCGGACGCCCGCCCGACCCCGCGGAGGGGACGTGCCGTGGCCACCCACAGGATCGCCGCAATCAGGAACTGAACGATGAGAAGAACCAGCGTGGTCTCGAGCACGAACACTCCACGATCTCGGAAGGCTGCCGGGCCCGCGAGGCTGTCGCCCCCCGGCTCCCGGCGCGGGCATCTCGCCGGCTCTGGGCGCGGGTATCGTCCCCGGCCCCCGGCGCGGGCATCGTCCCGGGCTCCGGTGCGCGCATCTCCCCGGCTTTCGCCGCGGGCGTCTCCCCGGCTCTCGGCGCGGACACCCCTCCGACGAACCATCGGCGGGAAGGGGAAAGGAGTCCGCAAGGTAGTCCCGGGAGGGAGCGGCCGCCATGCCCGTCGCCCCCCCTCCGCTCGCTCCGCGGGGATGCGAACGCCCGGCGAGACCGGTATGCTGTTGCCTGCCCGTGGGGCGCCGGGGCATCTGCTGCGGATGTCGAGTCCGGCGCGGGTGGGTCAGGAGATCAGCCACTTGGAATCGGAGTCCATCTGATGGGATCGAGCAGTCAGCCCGAAGCGAGTGCGTCCGCGAGTGCGCCGCAGGCCCCGACCCTGACGGCCATCCGGGCGATGCACGCCCGGGTCGCGCGGCACGTGGTCGAGACTCCGGTGCGGCGGTGGAGCGATCCTCCGCTGGAGCGGCGGCTGGCCCCCGGGACCGAGGTCTGGCTCAAGGAGGAGCTCTTCCAGCGGACCGGGACCTTCAAGCCCAGGGGGGCGCTGGCGGTGATGATGGATCTGTCGGCTGACGAACTCGCGCGGGGCGTGACGGCGGTGAGCGCCGGCAACCACGCCATGGCCGTGGCCTACGCGGCGGCCACCCTCGGGACGACCGCCCGGGTCGTGATGCCCCGCACCGCGAGTCCCCTGCGGGTCTCGAAGTGCCGGGAGTACGGGGCCGAGGTGATCCTGGTCGACGACGTCCACGCGGCCTTCGACGAAGTGCGCCGGATCGAGCGCGAGGAGGGGCGCACCTTCGTGCATCCCTTCGAGGGACCGAAGACCGCACTCGGGACCGCGGGGGTCGGACTCGAGCTCGTGGAGCAGGTCGAGGGGCTCGACGCGGTCATCGTGCCGATCGGGGGCGGAGGGCTCTGCGCGGGGGTGGCCTCGGCCGTGAAGCTGATGAGCCCGTCGACCCGGGTCTTCGGAGTGGAGCCCGAGGGCGCCGACACGATGCACCGCAGCTTCGCAGCGGGCGAGCCCCGCGCGATCGAGCGGGTGGGCACGATCGCCGACTCGCTCGGGGCCCCGCACGCCGCCCCCTACAGCTTCGAGCTATGCCGACGGTTCGTCGACGAGCTCGTCCGGGTCGACGACGACGCACTGCGCGACGCGATGCACCTGCTCTTCCACTCGGCGAAGCTCGCGGTCGAGCCCGCCGGTGCTGCCGCGACGGCCGCCCTGGTGGGGCCCCTGCGCGAGCGCCTGGCGGGCCAGCGGGTCGGGCTGATCGTGTGCGGGGCGAACATCGACCGCGAGAGCTTCGCCGAGCACCTGGCGAAGGCCGATTAGCGGAACAGCTTGCCCAGGAGGCGCCCCAGGCCCCGGCCCGTCGTGCGGCGGGCCACGCGCCGGCCCACCTGCCCCTTCTTGACGGCGTTCACGTCGCCCAGGAGCCGGGCCAGCTTGTAGAGAAAGCTTCGGAATGCCATACGGAGCCTCCCGTGGGAGTGCAGAGAATTTCCAGCGTACTGCACAAAGGTACAAGGATCCACCGACGGGGTGGGGACCGCCTTGGCGCCGCAATGCTTTGCGACATCTCAGCTTCTCTGCGCGCCGGCGGACCTCCCCGGCCATTCCCATGATCGGCTGCTTGCCTACTTCTCACCCTCCCGCGGGATGCGCAGGACCTGCCCTGGGTAGATCTTGTCGGGATTCGAGAGCATGGGGCGGTTGGCCTCGAAAATGGCCGGGTATCTGGATGCGTTCCCGTAGTGTTCCTTTGCGATCTTCGAGAGGGTGTCTCCGGACTTGACGGTGTAGAAGACCGCCTCGGGTGCCGGGTGCACGACGGTCATCCGGTCGTCCACCGCTTCCACGCCCTCCGTGTTCCCGATGGCGATGATCACGTTCTCCCTCTGCGCCTGGCTCTCGGCCACCCCTTCCACCGTCGCCTTCCCGGACTTGAAGCGGACCTTGAGTCCCTCCACCGGTATGCCGAGTTCGATCGCATAGCGGGTCAGGCGGTTCTGGAAGGTCAGGTCCGCCAGCTCCTGATCCGAGAGCTCGGCCCGCTTTGCGGGTTCATCCTCTTTGCCGGGAGTGAGTTTCTGGCCGACGGATTTTAGAAAATTGAAGATGCCCATATGGTTCTCCCCTGGAATCCAGGTAGTGGAGGTGAGTCGGAAGGCGCTCGGGTCCGGCTCCTTCATCGGACGATGCGTGCGCCTCGCTGGACGATGCGTGCCCCTCCGTGCCCCTC
>SLBA01000119.1 GCA_007126575.1 Gemmatimonadota bacterium
AGCGGACGGACTCGGGGCCCGAGAGGCCCTCGATGGTCCCGACCCGGTCGGTGGTGTCCTGCACGGTCTCCCACCCCACGGTGATCTCGACCTCGTCGAGCCGGTCGTCGTCGGCCGGCGGGTCCTGCGTGCCGCAGCCGGCCGCAAGGAGAAGGGCGGCGGTGAGGGTGGCCGCGACGCGCTTCGGGCGCCACGACGAGCGTTGGGCAGGATGGGGGACCGGCATGGTCGACTCCGGGGTTCGGGAAATCAGGGGTGGTCTGCCGTTCGGGGCTGCGGATCGGGCCGTCGGCACCGGTGCGTCAGGGACTCAGGCGGTTCATGAGCCGCGGGAAGGGGATCACCTCCCGAAGATGCGGCCGTCCGGTGATCCACGCCACCATCCGCTCGATTCCCAGCCCGAAGCCCGAGTGCACGAACGATCCGTAGCGACGCAGGTCGAGGTACCAGGCATAGGCCTCTTCGGGAAGATTCTCTTCGCGGATCCGCTCCAGGAGCCGGGTGAGATCATCCTCACGCTGGCTTCCCCCGATGATCTCGCCGTAGCCCTCGGGGGCGAGCATGTCGTTGCAGAGGACGGTCCGGGGGTCGTCGGGATTCTCCTTCATGTAGAAGGCCTTCGCCTCTTTCGGATAGTTGTAGATCAGAACCGGCCGCTCATGGAGCCCGGCCAGGATCGTCTCGTCGGTGGCACCCAGGTCGCGACCCCACTCGATCTCCTGGCCCTCGGCGGTCAGGACCTCGACGGCCTCGGTGTAGCTCATGCGGGGAAAGGGGGTCGCGATCCCCTCGAGGAGGCCGGTGTCGCGCTCGAGTACCTTGAGCTCCTCGCCGCAGCGCTCGAGCGCCCGCTCGACCAGGTAGGTCACGAACCGCTCCTGCAGCCGCATGTTGTCGTCGGAGTCGGCGAAGGCCACCTCGGGTTCGACCATCCAGAACTCGGTCAGGTGCCGGCGGGTCTTCGACTTCTCGGCCCGGAAGGTCGGGCCGAAGCAGTAGACCTTGCGGAAGGCGGGGCAACCGGCTTCGACGTAGAGCTGGCCGGTCTGCGCCAGGTAGGCGGTCTCGCCGAAGTAGTCGGTCGAGAACAGCTCGCCGGCGGACTCCCCGATCGAACCGGTCAGGATGGGGGTATCGACCCGGGTGAAGCCGTCGTTGTAGAAGAAGTCGGTGACCGCCTGCATGATCTCGGAGCGCACCCGCAGCGTCGCCCGTTGCATCGAGGAGCGCAGCCACAGGTGCCGGTGATCCATCAGGAACTCGACCCCGTGCTCCTTGGGCTGGATCGGGTACTCCTCGGCGGCGCTGAGCAGGGTGAGCCCCGTCACCCCCAGTTCGTTGCCCCCCGGGGCCCGCTCGTCGGGCTTGACCACGCCGGTCACCGCGACGGTGGACTCCTGGGTCAGCCCCGTGGTCCCCAGCTCCCAGATCTCCTCGCCGACGGCCTTGCGCACGAGCACGCACTGCAGGAGCCCCGTGCCGTCGCGCACCACCACGAAGGCGACCTTCCCGTGGACCCGCACGGTCTCGACCCAGCCGGAGACGGTCACTTCCTCACCCGCGTGGCGGGAGAGGTCCTTCACCTCGGTGTTGTTCATCCGCTTGTTCATCCCCTCGAGGAGTTCGTTGCCCATTCTGGAGCCCGGAAGGTACGAGACGGGGGGGAAAGGGGTCAATGACCAGCCGTAACCACGTTTCCGGGGCGCTGTCGGGGCGGCGTCCGATCTTGCGCATAGGGGGGTGGTGGCATACCGTTACGCGTCTGTTGGAAACATTTGGTTCTCCGAGTGGCGCGCGCGCAATTTCAAAACCGAGGAGTCTAAGATGAAACGATGGATCGTGATGCTGGCCAGTCTCGCCTTTCTCGTCGCCGTGCAGCCGGCGGAGGAGGCGGAGGCGCAGGTGATGTTCGGACCGCAGGTGGTGCTCTGGGACTTCGAGGAGCTCGGGATCGGTGCCCGGGTCGACTTCGGACTCGCCGATGCCTTCGGGATCGAAGACGGATTCTTCGAGGGTCTCTTCGGTTCGGCCAACGTCTCCTATCTCTTGCTCGACGGTGACGGAACCCCGCTGGACATCAACTTGAACGCCAACGTGACGTTCGACGTGGATGCGAACATCCGCCCCTACGCCGGTGCCGGGATCAACCACCTCCGGTTCTCGTTCGGAGGGTTCACCGTTAGCAACTCCGGGCTGAACCTTCTGGGGGGTCTCTTCTTCGACCTGGGGAGCGTTCCGGCCTTTGGGGAATTGAAGTACAGCACCAGTGGTGCGGGCTTTCTCACCCTGGCGGGTGGAGTTCTCTTCGGGGGAGGCGGCTGACGCCTCTCGTTGCCGACTCGAAAAGCAGAGCCCCCCGACCGGATCCGGTCGGGGGGCTCTTTTTTTGCACTGGCCTTGATGGATCCGGAGTCGGATTCGAAGCTTCAGGTGGAGTGGAGGTCTTCGGCGACTGAGCGCGGTGCAATTCGCTGGTCGGAGGCCCCTCGTCACGGGCCCAGTCAGCGTTGTGCACCGCAGAGGTCATGCTTCGCTGATCGCGTCCCCGCGGGTCGACTGCCATTCAGCGTTGTGCACCGCAGGGGTGCCTTTCGGTGATCGCGCCGCTGCGAAGCCCCCCTCCGTTCAGCGTTATGCACCCCCCCATCGGCAGCTCCTCCGGTAACCTCCGGACCCTCAGGGAATCTCGGGATGGAAGCGCCAGCGGGCCTCGAAGTCTCGTGGCGGCGACTCGCCGGTGACCGAGGCGCGGACCATCTCGATCGGCATGCGGCCGCTCTTCAGGATGTGGTCGTGGAAGTCGCGGTTCGTCATCTGGCCACTCTCGACGAGCTCGCGGTGGAGCTCGCGGATCTGCAGCCCACCGAGCAGGTAGCCCGCCTGGTAGAGGGGCGAGTACGCGCCGGTGAAGGAGCGGCGGACCTCGGCCTCCGACGCCGCCCGCTCGAATCCCACCCGTTCGACGAGAAGCTCGATCGCCTCCTCGGGGGTCATCAGCTCCATGTGGAAGGCGAGCGAGAAGAGGATCCGCGCGGCCCGGTGGTTGCGCCAGACCAGCATGCCGATCTCGTCTTCGGGGCCACGGGGGAAGTCCAGGTCCCAGAGGAGGAGCTCCCAGTACAGCGCCCATCCCTCGCCCCAGAAGGGGGTTGAGAAGAGGCTCCGGTGGGTGCTGTAGCGACTGGTGTAGAAGCCCTGCAGGTGGTGGCCGGGGATGAGTTCGTGGTGGACCACCGCCCGCGAGAAGTGCTCGTTGTTGGCCCGCAGGCTCATGACCTTGTCCTCGTGGGCCATCCCGTCGGTGGGAAAGGCCACCCGCACCACCTCGCCTCCGAGGAAGAAGGGCGCTACCCGCTGCTGCTGCGGAGAGAGCATCTCCATGCGCCAGATCTCGCGGGCCAGCGGGGGCACGGTCACCAGGTCGCGCTCCTCGAGGAAGGCCTCGGCCTCGCGCGCCATCTCGGTCACCA
>SLBA01000092.1 GCA_007126575.1 Gemmatimonadota bacterium
GCGACTGCGCCGCCTGGCTCGTGAACTTCACCGGGATGAGCCGGGTCACCGCACGCGAGCGGGTCCGGGTCGCCCGCAAGCTGGTGGGCCTGCCCCGGATCTCGAACGAGATCGCGCATGGGCGGCTCTCCTACTCGAAGGTGCGGGCGCTGGTCCGTGTTGCCACTCCCGATTCCGCGGAATCGGTGGCCGGGGCGACTGGGTCGACGGGCGCCGGATGCGGATGCGTTCCCCCAGCCCCCAGCGCGGAGCGGTACATGGTGATGGTCAACGTCCCCTACCAGACCCTGACGGGGAAAGGCTTGGCAGATGTCGATGGACGGGCGATTCCCTCCGAGACGGCCCGGCGGCTGGCCTGCGACGCCTCGGTGGTCCGCATCGTCCGGGGTCCATCCAGTGAGGTCCTGGGTGTCGGGCGCAGGACACGGACGATCCCGCCGGCGATTCGGCGGGCGCTGGACCCCGACCCGGTCGCAGAGACGCTCCGGACGCACCGGCTCCGGGGGGTGGATCCAGACGACTGGACCGGAGTGTGCCGGCGTCAGGTATCCGACGAGAACTGGCTCCGCTTTCAGGAGGCGCTCGATCCTTCACATCCGTGAACGGGGTCTCGGGGCGAGTGGGCGTTGAACCCCGGCTGATCGGGAGGGTAGGAGCAAGGCAATCCCGATCTCTTCATCCGACTTGCGGCCTGCGGTGGATTGTGAAGCCTGCTCAGACTCTTTGGTGGATGGTGGCCCTGGCGGCCATGGTTCTGGTCCTGATGCTCCCGGTGTCCGGCGCCGGACAGGACGTCCTGGCGCACGAGGCGGAACCCGATCCGACGCCGGATCCACTGTCGGGGGTGGTCTGGACCGCGGCGGCGCTCGAGCAGCTCCTGTCCGAACGTGACTACCCGGCCATCCTCGCCCTCTCGCTGGTGAATCGGAGTGGTGGGGATGAGACCTGGGGCGCGACCGCCGGTGCCCTCCTTTCGGTCCTGGGCGGGTCTGCGTCTGCGGGCAATCTCGCTCGCGTGGACCGGTGCCGGGGCCTCGACGACCCGGTCGAGGGCACCCTCTGTTCGCTCGAGGCGATGGCTCCCCTGCTCCCCTCGGGACTCGGGCGCGGGCTGACGGATGAGGGCGCCCGGCTGATGTCGCACTACCTTCGCCCGGGTGAAGCGATTCCCGCGGGAATCGCGGGGGTCCCGGAGCTGGCTCCCTTCGGCGGCGAGAGCCGGCGTTTCTCTCCCCTGCAGGCCTTCGCGGAGCAGGCGATCGAGGGAACGCTGCGGCTTCACGGCCTGAGTCGGGCGGACGAGGACACCCCGAATGGTGAGCTTTCGGCCCTGGTGACGGGGCTCATGGGCTTCACACCGAATGATGCGGTCTCCGACATCCTGGCGCAGGCTCCCCGGCTCGAAGCGCTGGTCCGGGCCCACCCGGCCGTCGCCTCCCTCGAGAGCTCGCAGGCGACGATTCGGGAATACCGGAGCTTTCTGACCTCGGAGATCGACGCGGACGCCGGCTTCGACTGGGCCACCCAGCGCTCCTTCGTCTACCTGGCCTCGCGCACGGCCTCGCTCGCCGGGATCGAGACCGGGGTGGCCGACCGGATCCGGGCCCTCGGCAACGCCGCCACCGACCTGCGCATGGAGGGATTCGCCTTCCGGGCGAACCTGGGGGAGCTGGGGCAGCAGGTCGCCCTCGCGGCGATGAGCGGAAACGTGTTCACCCTCGCCTCGGGGGTCGCGAGTTTCTTCCAGCTGACCCCGGGAGCGATGGGCCCATCGGCCACCGTCGAGATCCGCGCGCTCCGGGATATGGTAGACTCGCTGCGCGATGAGATGGCGGACGGGTTCGAGGGGGTCGACGTACGCTTCGACGAGGTCATGGCGGAGCTGGACCAGGGGTTCGGGAGGATGGAGGTCCTCGTCGCCCGCAACCACCAGGAGGTCCTCGGGGAGCTCACGACGCTGAGCAACCGGATGGACGCACTCAGCGGTCGGATCGACCGGCTCGACCAGAACCTGGTCACCTACATGCAGGCCGGCTTCGACCGCGACTTCTCGCGCACCCTGATCCGCTGCCTCGAGCACCGCGAGCGCCATCTGCCCCCCTTCGACCGGATGGAATTCGGGACCTTCTCGGAATGCCTGACGGACTTCCGGGCGAGGGGGGCGAGGGATGCCCGCGACGCCCTCCTGACGGATCGGACCACGCCGGTCGACGATCTTTCGCTGACGCAGGCGCTGGCCGACACCTCGCAGACGAACCTGGCCTTCCGGCTCCCCCTCATGGCGCGAGCGGCCGAGCAGCGGCTCGGCTACGCGGGGATGGGCGGAGGACGCGGCGGGGCCAACCCGGTCGAGTGGACGGTGGCGACCCAGGCCTACCTGGCCATGCTCTCGGAGTGGCCCGAGAATGCTTCAGGGGTTTCGCCGGGGGATCTCGAGGCGCTTCTCGCCACGGGCACCGAGATCCAGCGGACCCTGGACGCGATCGCGGTGGACCCGAGCGGGACGCCCGGGGGCGTTCTCCAGAAGGCGCTCGACGAGTATCAGGCGGGAGCCGCGGCCCTGAGCGACGAAGCGGAGACGCTCGCGCAGCGCTACCAGCAGGAGCAGCTGCGGCGGGTGGACCCCAATACCCTGATCAACCGCATGGTCCCCGAGACACCGGGCCACCCGACGCTGGCGGCGCCGACCCTGGTCTCCGGGTCGGTCCCACAGGAGCTCCGGACCGCCGCCGTGCTGGCGCTCGAGGAGCCGACGCTGGTTTACCGGACGGTGGCGACCGACAGCATCACCCGCGAAAACGTGCGCCGACGCTGGGTCATCTTTGGAAAGCGGCACGAACGTGTGACCCACACCCGCGTCCAGCTCCAGGCCGAACTCCGGATCTCGGGAGACGAGGTCGTGGCCCGGTACCGGGCCGATGGCCCGATGGTCCTCCGAAGGATCGAGGAGATGTCGGGCGATGTGGACAGCGATCGCGTCCGGTCCGTCGATGAGCGGATCCCGGATCCCGCCGCCCACTTCCTGGACCAGTTCTACCCCCAGATGGTCAACAGCGTGGTCGCGTGGCAGATCACCCCGGCTCCGGCATCCCTCCGTAGCCGCCTCGAGCGACGGATCGAGGAGGAGATGCGGCGGTACGAATCGGCCTCCCTGAACCGGGTCTTCAGCGCGGTGTGTCAGGACGCGGCGGAACTGACGGATGCGGACCGGGAGTCAGCCCTTCGGATGCGGCGGTCGATCGAGAGGATGACGACGGCTCGGACCCTGCTCGGCGCCTACGCGCGGCTGGCCCAGATCCCGATGGACCCCGAGATGGACGAGCTCCTGTACGGGGATGACGGGCTCCTGGATCGACCCGCACTCTGTCGGGTGGTCGCCGCGGGTGACAGCCCCCTGCGCGTCGTCTGGCTGGAGCGGGAGCCCATGGAGCGGGCCCTCGAACTCTCGAGGCTCC
>SLBA01000165.1 GCA_007126575.1 Gemmatimonadota bacterium
GGAGAGGACGCGGTCGACAAGATCCTGGAGCACGCCGACGACGACGCCATTTTCTGGATCGCGACCGACCCCGACCGCGAGGGCGAGTTCATCGCCTGGTGCCTCGAAACCCTCCTGCGACCCCACGGCCCGGTTCATCGGGTCAGCTTCCAGGAGGTGACCGAGCGTGCGGTGAAGGAGGCGGTGGAGCACCCGGGCGAGGTCGATCGCGGCATGGTCGAGAGCGCGCTGGTCCGGAAGTTCCTGGATCGGCTTGTCGGATATCGGACCTCGAAGCTGGCCCGGGCCGTCATTCCCGGAGGCAGTGCCTCGATGGGGAGGGTCCAGACCCCCACCCTCGGGTTCGTGGTGGAGCGCGAACTGGAGCGCGAGGCGCACGTCCCCATCCCCTACTTCGAGGTCCGGGCCCGCGCCGAGACGATCGATCTGAAGGTCCGGTTTCACGAGCCCGGCGACGCCGACGTCTGGAGAGACGACAACGACAAGGCCGTCCCCACCCGCACCTTCGACGAAGCGCTGGCGGTGGAAGCCGAGGCTGCCCTCCGCTCCGCCGGCCGCGTCCGGGTCACCGAGGTCGCCCGGGGCCAGCGGGTCTCGCGGTCCCGGGACCCCTTCTCGACCGACGCGCTCCTGCAGGCGGCCGGATCCCGCTTCGGCTGGTCTCCCAAGAAGACCTCCGCCCTGGCTTCGATGCTCTACGAGGCCGGCCACATCACCTACATCCGTACCGACTCGACCCGTCTGGCGGCGTCGGCCCAGACCGATGCACGTTCCGTCATCGAAGCGTCGTTCGGGGAGGACCATCTGGGCCCGAAAGCGTCCGGGGGGAAGGCGAAGGCGGGCGCGGGGCCCGTCCAGGACGCCCACGAGGCGATCCGCCCGACCGATCTGACGGTGGCAGAAGCCGGAGTCGATGATGCCGATGCCCGCCGACTCTACCGGCTGGTTCGTGCGCACACCCTGGCCAGCCAGATGGCCCCGGCGCGCTACGAGAAAGCCGACATCCGGGCCGAGGCCGAGGGGCTCGAGCGGCCGCTGACCGGGGGGATCTCGTGGAGGACCTTCGCCGGGTGGGAGGCGGCGTACGCCGAGTTCCGCAAGGAGCCACCCACCAGCCCTCCGGAGGCCCCGCTCGAGGCCGGCGCCACCTGGACCCTGGACCCCGAAGAGGACGAGGCCGCCAACCCCAGGCTCATCGAAGACGAGACCCAGCCACCACCCCGCTACCGCCGGCACACCCTGATCAAGGCCATGAAGGACGAGGGGATCGGTCGACCCTCGACCTACGCCCGCACCGTCGAGAAGCTCGAGGAGCGCAGCTACGTCGAGATCGATGAGGGTGCCCTCAAGCCCACCGAGCGCGGGCACGTCCTGTGGAGCAAGGCCGCCCCGCTGTACGTCGACGAGGAGACGGGCAACGAGCTGTTCAGCTCCGACTTCACGGCCCGGATGGAGGACCGCCTCGACTCGGTGGCCCGCAGCGGCCCGGACGACGCCGCCGACACCCCCTCCTCGGCGGCCGAGACCTGGGAGGAGTGGCGGGACCAGATCCGCCAGCTCCACGAGACCGCCCGGGCCCGGAAGGACTCCGGGCTCGTCACACCGCGAACGATGGAGCGCCTGAAACGCCTTCTCGAGAACATGCCCGAGGCTCTGGCCGCCGAGAACCCGGAATCCGCCGCCGATCCGAAGGCGCTGAGCGAAGAGGAGGCCCGGGCGTGGATCGACCGGCTCCAGGAGCAGGGGGTGAAGCCGGCACCCACCCAGCGGCAGATGGACTACATCGAGACCATGATCGAGGAGCTCGAGTTCTCGGAAGAAGAGGCCACGGGGCTGATCGACAAGGGGTCGCTGGCCGAGATCCGGACCTCGACGCAGGCAAGTGCGCTGATCGAGGAGCTCTCGACCCTGCGCGACGAGCGCCGGCCGCCGAGCCGCAAGCAGGTCGCCCTGATCGAGCGCCTGCGCACCGAGGCCGGGCTGACCGAGACGGAAGCCGCGGCCCTGATCTCCGAAGAGGACCTGAGCGCCCTCACCGGCGGGAGGGAGGGGAGCGCCAGCGCACTCATCGACGCCCTCCTGGAGCGAGCCGGGAAGGCCGGGAAGCAGGAGAGTCCGGCCTGATCAGAGCTCGCCGGACGCGGCAAAGCCGGCCATGTGCTCGGCCGCCCGGAAGGCCAGCGCCTGAATCGTCAGCGTCGGCTGGCCGCGGCCCGAAGTGACCATGCTGCTCCCATCGCAGATGAAGAGGTTCCGGACTTCGTGGCTGCGGTGGTGGCGGTCGACCACCGAGGCCTCCGGATCGTCGCCCATCCGGCAGGTGCCCAGCAGGTGGGCCCCGATCGTCTGCGGCCCCACCGGATCCGACCAGACCTGGCTGGCCCCGGCCGCATCGAGAATCTCCTCGCCCCGGTCCACGAAGAACTGCATCATGGCGAGGTCATCGGGATGGTCCCGGTACGTGGTCCGGATGGCGGGCCGTCCCCACCGATCCGTGATCTCGGGGTCCAGGGTGATCCGGTTCGACTCCAGGGGCAGCGAGGTGGTGTGGCCCGCGACCTCCATCGTGCGACTGAAGTAGTCGGGGAGGGCACGTCGGAATTCCTCGCCCCACGTCGGGACCCCCGGAGGGAGTCCACCGAGGGCGAAGAAGAGGGGGCCGTTGAACATTCGGGCATCCATGCCCCCGCCCCCGTAGAATCCGCGAGCGGGATCGGACTCGTAGAAATCCAGCAGGATTCGGGTGACCTGCACACTCTTGTACTCGTTCAGCGGGTGCTCGAACACCCCGTGGCTGGCGGTCTGTCCATTGAACATCAGGTACTTGCCGACCAGCCCGCTCCCGTTGGCCAGCCCGTCGGGAAACCGCGACGACTCGGACATCAGGAGAAGGCGCGGGGTCTCGGCGCCGTTCGCGGCGAGTACCACGGCGCGAGCCGTGCGGCGGTGCTCCCGCCCCTCGGCGTCGAGGTAGATCACCCCCGTCGCCCGGCCCGCCCCATCCACCTCGACCCGGATCACCGTGGAGTCGGGACGAACCTCGCACCGGCCGGTGGCCACCGCCTTCGGGATCATCGCCGCCAGGGTCGACGACTTGGCGTCGACCTCGCAGCCGAACCCCATGCAGTACCCGCAATGCATGCAGGGAGGCCGCCCGTCGTATTCCTCCGACAGGATGGCCATGGGGGCCGGCTGGGGGCGCCACCCCAGGGCCCGCGCACCCTGTTCGAAGAGCACCCCCGATGATTTGACGGGGAGGGGAGGCATGGGGTATGGGCGTGACCGAGGAGGGTCGAAGGGCCCGGGCACCCCCGAGACCCCGATCTCCCACTCGGCCTTCGAGTAGTAAGGCTCGAGCTCCTCGTAGGTGAGCGGCCAGTCGGCGAAGCCGGTCCCCGAGATCTCTCCCAGGAGCGACCGCTCGTGGAAGTCCAGCGGTCGGAGCCGCCAGTAGTTCGCGGTGAAGTGCACACTGCTGCCCCCGACGCCCCGAGCGTAGATCAGGGGGGGTGGGGCCGAGGCGATCTGGGCCTCGTCGGCCGGGTCCGACCGGAAGGTCTGGGGATCCATCCGAGGGTCGCCGGTCAGATCTCCCATGATCCAGTGGCCCACCTCGTCGTGGTCGAAATCGGGCGCGGTGCGCCAGGGCCCCTGCTCGAGGACCACCACGTCGAATCCCGCGCCCGCCAGCTCCGCCGCCAGAACCCCTCCCGCGGCCCCGGAGCCCACGATCACGAAATCGATCTCGTCGCGCTCGCGGTAGGTACGTTGAGCCCGTGCCGGTGTGGATCTCATCGGGCCTCCCGCGAGTTCGCCGTCGCGACCTGCTGCGCGTCGTACCATCCGAAGGGCGGCATGAAGCCGGGGCCGGGATCCATCCCGTAGATGCGGTGGATCGGGTCACCCCGACCGCCGCCGTGTCTCGGATCCGAGAAGGTGCCGAAGATGGTCAGGGCCCGGGCGAACCCGAAGAAGGGCGTCTCCTCGATGGCCTGCAGGTGGCGGACCTGCTCCGCCTCCGGCAGATCGGCGAACCCGATCTCGACCAGTTCGGCCAGGCCGGCTCGAAAGAAGGGGGCATCCACGGCGAAGAAGTCCGCCAGTCCCCGATCGATGAAGTGGACCGCCCCGGCCTCCCGGGCCCCGATCCCGTCGACCGACGGGATGAGGCGGGTCACCAGCACCTCGAGCGTGCGCCCCTCGTCGGCGTTGAAGAAGAGCAGCGGCTCCCCATTCAACGCGGCCTCGCGGGAGCAGGCGGAAAGCGAGGCCAGCAGGGGCAGATGCAGCGAGAGCCAGCCGCCCCCCGCCAGCCGCATCGATCGGGTGAGGAATTCACGCCGCGAGGGGGGAGGCTCGGACGATGCCACAGACACATCCAGTGCGAGAGAGCGGTCCATCGTAAATCTCCCGGGTTTGGGCCACGGACGAGCCCTCCGACACCGGGGGCACCCATCCGCTGCAGGCGAACAACCGATCGGGACCCGTGGGACTCGGGGAGCCCCGCAGACGCCCGGTCGTTCGATCTCGAACGTACGACGCCACCGCAAGCAGAACAAGAACGCCGTCCGAGCCCCGCTTTGCCGGGCTTCCCCTCGCCGCCTACATTCTCCGGGAATCCGTACGGACCTTCGGCCCCTGCGAGCGTTGGGCACGCATCGGCGACCGGTCCGCCCACTGCGAGGATGCCCGTGACCAATCGACGCGATTTTCTGCGAACCACCACGCTGGCGGGCGGAGCCGTGGCGATGGGGCTCCGGCCGGGATCGACCGCTCCCGCGGCGCCCGCCTCCGGGCGCCTCTCCCACCCGCCGCCCCGCCGCCGGCTCCGACTGCTGATCCTTGGGGGCACGGGATTCATCGGCCCGCACCAGGTTCGCTACGCGCTCGATCGGGGGCACGAGGTCACGATCTTCAACCGGGGTCGCTCCGCGCCGGGGATGTTTCGAGGCGCCGAGGAACTGATCGGGGACCGAGAGGCCGGAGCGCTCGACGAGCTTCGGGGACGAAGCTGGGACGCGGTCATCGACAACTCCGCCTCGCGCTCCGACGCGCCCGCGTGGGTTCGGGACTCGGCGACCCTCCTGAAGGATCAGGCGGAGCAGTACCTGTTCATCTCGACCCGCTCGGTCTTCCGGGACCTGAGCGCCGTGCCGGCCACCGTCGATGCCCCCCTGCTGACCCGGGAGACGACATCGGGGTGGAGCGAAGGGCAGCCGTACCCGTACGGACTCGCGAAGGCGCTGGCCGAGGGAGAGGCCCAGGCGGCGTTCGGAGAGCGGACCACCATCGTGCGCCCCGGTCTCATCGTCGGGCCCGGAGATGAAACGGACCGATTCACCTACTGGCCGGTGCGAATCGAGCGGGGGGGCGAGATCCTGGCTCCCGGCGATCCCGGGAACGACCGGATCCAGGTCATCGACGTGCGCGACCTGTGCGAGTGGGTGATCCGCCTGTGCGAGGACCGGACATACGGGACCTTCATGGGGGTCGGGCCCGAGAACGGCCGCTCGATGGCCGAGTTCCTGTACGGGATCGCGGGGGTCACGACCGCCCCCCTGTCGTGGAGCTGGGTTCCGCGTGAATTCCTGGCCGAACATGGATTCCGGCCCTACGGAGAGATGCCCGTCTGGCGTCCTCCCACCCCGGGCTTCGAGGGCTTCGCGCGCTTCGACCTTTCCCGCGAGGTCGCCGCCGGGCTCACCTTCCGGTCGCTGGCGGACACGACCGCCGCTACCCTCGAGTACCACCACGCCCGCCCCGCCGAGCGCCGGGCGCAGCTGCGGGCCGGAGCGAGCGCCGAAGCCGAGGCCGAAGTCCTGCGCGCCTGGCATCGCAGCCGGGCCTCCTGAGACGGACCCGCGCCCGATGACCCTCGACGAACTGGATCAGCGGATCGCCGCCTTCATGGATCGGTGGGGCATCTTCTCGCTGCGGATCTCGCTGGGGGTGATCTTCATCTGGTTCGGCCTGCTGAAGCCGCTCGGGTACTCCCCCGCGGAACCGCTCGTGCTCGCCACCGTCGGGTGGCTGCCCCTCCTGGACTCCGGCCAGTGGCTTGCGCTGATCGGCTGGTGGGAGGTCCTCATCGGGATCTGCTTCCTCTTCCGGCCGACCCTCCGTGTGGCGATCGCGCTGCTGCTTCTCCAGATGGGGGGGACCTTCATGCCCCTCGTGATCCTCCCCGAGGTCACCTTCCAGGCGGGCGGCTTCCCGTGGGCGCCGACCATGGAGGGCCAGTACATCGTCAAGAACCTCCTGATCCTCTCCGCCGCCCTCGTGGTGGGTGGGACGGTCCGGAGCCGAGCCCGCGACGAGACCGACTGACGGGGGTCACCCCGGAGCGCTCGGGGAACGTGAAGAGCCGGAGGATCCTCCTCCTGCGGCGCATCGGCTCCCCCCCTTGTACATTGGGGCCGACCCGATCGTCTGCATTCCTCGACCTCCGACCCCGTACCGTCGCCCATGAGCCTGCGCCTTCTGAAGATCCTGGTGGCAGAGGACCAGTGTGATCGACTCCTCGACATCCTCGAGGAGCAGGGGGTGAGCGTTCACTGGAGCACTCGGCTCGATGGCAATCGCATCGCGGTCGATGCGGTGGTCGAAGCGGCGGGCAACGAGCCGCTGATGGACGCCCTGCAGGAAGACTTCTCCGGAAGCGACGACTTCCGCCTCCTCTTCTTCCAGCTCGAAGCCACCCTGCCCCGCCTGGCAAAACCGGACGAGGAGGCTGAAGGAGAGGCCGAAGGAGCGCCCGGGGAAGGATCCGACGACACCGAGAAAGCCGACCCCTACGAGGACCGTGGACCGGATCGCGGGGAGGACAGAGGCTCCGACCCGGATGACTCGAGACGCAGCAAGCCCCGCGGGGGCGGCCCTCATCCGGCCACCCCCGGGGATCCCGGCGACTTCATCCGCAAGGGATCGTCGAGCCAGGAACGGTGGTGGTTCCCCAAGCGCATCAACCGCGAGGAGCTCTATACCGACGTGGCCGAGATGGCCCGGTCGGACCCGAACTACATCCTGATGACGGCGCTCTCTGCGGTGGTTGCCACCGCAGGGCTCCTGCTGGGCGATGGGGCGGTCATCATCGGCGCCATGGTGATCGCGCCCCTGATCGGTCCCTCGATGGGTGTGGCCTTCGCCACCACCCTGGGCGACATCGAGATGGGGGGGAAGAGCATGCTGGCGAGCCTGAGCGGGGTCGCCACCGCCTTCGTGGTCTCCCTCCTGGCCGGACTCACCATGACGGTGGACCCCGAGGGCTCCGAGATCTTCGGACGTACCCGGCTCACCTTCGAGCACGTCGCCCTGGCACTGGCGGCCGGGGCCGCGGGCGCGCTTGCCCTGACCCAGGGGAAGGGGGCGGGACTGGTGGGGGTCATGGTCGCGGTCGCCCTCCTGCCCCCCCTGGCCAACGCCGGCCTTCTTCTGGGCGACGGTCACGTCACCCAGGGCCTCGGAGCGCTGGTGCTCGTGACCGGCAACGTCGTGTGCGTCAACCTGGCGGCCACGGCGACCTTTCTCCTGATGGGCGTGCGCCCGAACACCTGGTGGGAGGACACCGTCCGCAAGCGGGCCGTCTGGCTGGCCGCGGTCCTCTGGGGCCTGATGCTCGCGGCGCTCCTCGCCATCGTCTGGTTCACCTGGGGGGGCGAGGCCCCGAGCCTGTAGGGGGAGCGATCGCGTGGATGCCTTCGCCGACCACTTTTCCGACTGCGCCGACACCTACCGGCGCTTCCGACCTCGATATCCGGACTCGCTCGGCGACCGGCTGGTGGCTCTGGTCGACCGTGCTCGACCGGGAGGCGACGGCGCCACCCGGCTTCCGGTCTGGGAGGCCGGCTGTGGGTCCGGGCAACTCACCGAACTGCTGGCCTCCCGCTTCGGGCGGGTGACGGCCACCGACGCCAGCTTCGCACAGCTCGCACTCGCGCCCGACCTGCCCGGCGTCCACTACCACGCGGCGCGGGCCGAGGCCTCGGCGCTGGCGTCCGGCAGCGCCGCCCTCGCAGTGGCGGCTCAGGCGGCGCACTGGTTCGACCTTCCCGCCTGGGTGGCCGAAGTGCGACGCGTCGTGGTCCCGGATGGGGCGGTGGCTCTGATCAGCTACGGTGCACCGCTCCTGAGTGGGGAGCCGGGTGGCGTCCTGGCGCACTTCCACGAGACAACCCTGTCTCCGCACTGGCCCGTGGAGCGTCGCTGGGTCGATGAGGGGTACCGGACGCTCCCCTTCCCCTTCGCCGAGATCCCCCAGCCCCCGCTCGAAGTCGAGCAGAGATGGACGCTGGCGGAGCTGCTGGGCTACGTCCGAAGCTGGTCCGCGGTGGGACGCCTCCGCGAGGCGCCGGACGGGGACGGGGTGCTCGACCGCTTCGAAGCCGACCTCACATCCGTCTGGGAGGACGAGACGGAGCCGCGCACCGTCCGCTGGCCCCTCGCGATTCGGGCCGGGACCGTGTCCGGGAATCTGGCCTGACCGACCCGACGCCTCAGAAGACCCGCAGCGCCGGGGGCCCGGCCCGACTGCGCAGGAAGGTCGCATCGGTCCGGTCAGAGAAGGCGTCCAGGTACCTCTGCCGCCACCGATCCAGAAACTCGGCGCTCGACTCCTCGCGAACCAGCGCCCAGACCGAGCCCCCGAACCCTGCACCGAAGGGAGAGGCGGCCACCGCACCCATGGCCAGCGCCTCGAACGTCAGGGCCTCGGTTTCGGGGGTATCGTTCGCGAGGGCCTCGACCGCCGCCCGGTGCGATGCCCGGACGCTTCGGCCGAAGGCCTCGAGCTCACCGGCCTCGAGTGCACGGGCGGCCATGGGTACGTGGAGTCCGGTCTCGTCGGCGAACTGTGCCGCCCGGTTCAGGAGGACCTCGGGCGGAAACCTCAGGTGCCGCGACTCGCGCAGCACCTGCCCGAGTCGGATCAGCGCCCCGGGGCCGGCCTCGAGGACCGACCCGAGGTGATCGAAGCCTGCGTCCGGGCCGTGGACGCTCACGGCTGCACTCCTCCACAGATCCATGATCGCCTCGGGCTGGGCAGCGAGCCGGTTGTACCGGTCCCGTGCGGATCCGGCCTTCGGTGCCGAAACCCCGCTCGAGGCCAGGGCGAAGGTCCAGCCCTCCGGCATCGGCACCACCCCCTCGTACCGGGCGGGACGAAAGGCGTACCGGGCGACGGCTCCCGGTCGGGCGCAGAGGATCGCGGTGTGGTCCTGGCTCCCCCCGTCCGAGCCCACCCCCCGGCACGCCTCGCCCCCGGCCAGCGCCCCGAAGGGCCGCCCGGCCTCGACCGCGGCCAGGTACCCCGCGAGCGCCTCCCGATCCAGGAGGTGCTCCCGATACCGCGGGGATTCGGCCCACCGGTACCGGGTGGCGAGCGCCAGGTGCAGGGTGACGAGCAGGGCGCTCGAGCTGCTCATCCCGGCCGC
Organism: Gemmatimonadota bacterium; assembly: GCA_007126575.1. GTDB lineage: Bacteria > Gemmatimonadota > Gemmatimonadetes > Longimicrobiales > Gaopeijiaceae > SLBA01. The sequence continues at coordinate 9,429 of SLBA01000165.1, forward strand.
CTGCGGAAGGGAGCTGGACCACGCCACCAGGGCGCCCCCCTCGAGCTCCACCCCGAGCGTGGCGAGATCGGCCCGGATCCGCGAGAGGTAGATGGCCGGATAGAGGAAGCCCCCGTCGGGATCCGGCTCCCGGTCATGCGGGAAGCTGGCACGGGCTCCGGTGTCGGTGTCGACGAACTCGACGACGGGCTCCGCGTGGTCGACGACGACCGCCGAGATCCCGGCTTCGAGCGCGGTGACGAGGCTCCGGCCACCCGCGTAGTCGGTATGCTTTCCGAGGAGCTCGATTCGACCGGGCACGAAGAACCCGGCACGCGGCGGCCCCTCATCCACCGTTCCGTCGTCGGTCCCGGACCCGCAAAGCACCGCCGCTCGAAGCAGTCGCCGGACGGCCTCGTCCGCGGCCCCCGGCGAGAGGCCTTCCCCCGTGAGTCGCTCCCGAAGGACGGCAGGATCGGGAATCACAACCTCGGCTCCCGGCCCTCGAGCAGCGCGTCGACCACCGGGATATCGCGTCGGTGCGTCAGGTCGAGCACCGGGGCATCCACCGGGACCACCTGCACGCATCGACCGCGGCCCTGCACCAGCTCCGTCACGGCATCGGGAAGCTCGAACTCGCCCCGGAGGGAGCGCTCCAGCCCCTCGCAGAGGTCCAGGACTTCGGGTCGGAAGCGCCACAGGGTCATGCTCACGAGGGCGTCGTCGTCGAGCCCCGCCCGCTTCCGGTCCGAGGGGCCGGGCTTCTCGACGATCGTCTCCAGGCAGCCGTCGGATCCGGTCCGGACCAGCGCGAAGGCCGAGAGGCGCTCGGGTGTGATCGTCCCCCCCAGCAGACCCCGCTGCCGGAATCCGGCCATCGCGTGCCCCGACCGGCCCACCAGCGCGGCGATCGCCGAGGCCGGGTAGAGGTTGTCGGCGTTCACGACGAGGAACTCGCCGGACTCGGGGCCGGGGCTCCGGGTCGCGAACGCCCGGGCCGCCGCGAGCGCGTGCGCCGAGCCCTCGGGGGACGCCTGCACCGCGAACTCGATCGAAAGGCGCGTCGGGTTCAGCGCCTCGGCCGCCCTCCGTACCGGATCCCCGGGGTCGGGCCCGACCACGATGCAGACCCGGCTCACCCCTCCATCGGCGAGCTCCGAGAGCAGGTACGCCAGGAAGGGGTGCCCGTGGAAGGGGATGAGGGTCTTTTGCCCCCGATCGGCCTCCCTGCGCTGCGCGTCGGAGAGCCGGACCGGTTCCGCGGAATCGCGCATCCGGCGTCCCCGCCCTGCGGCCAGCACGACTGCCTTCATCACGATTTCGGTGCCCGGGCTGAAGGGTTGCGGGTCGGAAACGTCGTCTCGAGGGACGCGTCCGCACGGGTCCACGATGGCATGCGCCGGGGCCGCACACAACCGCGCTCCGGAGGATCCCCTGCCGCGACCTCGCGCACCCTCGTCCCCGGTGGTATCCTGCAGCTATGCGTTCACTTCGCGTGCGTCAGCCTCAGCCTCATCCTCGGGAAGATCCGATGCAACCGTCCTCCTCTCGTCGCCATCCCCTCTCGTCGCACACCCGGTCGAGCCGGGACCGCACCTGCGCTCGCGCAGGAGCGTCCGGGCGGATCTCCGCAGGTGCGGTGCGCCACTCCCGATCCCCAACTCTGGTTCTGGTGCTGGCGCTGGCCCTCGCGACCGCGGCACCGGCGTCCGCACAGACCCAGCGCACCTTCACCCCCGAAGATGCACTCCAGGTGAGGATGGTCTCGGTGGCAGACGCCACGCCCGATCTTTCCTGGCTGGCCACCACCGTCACCACCGCGGGGAGCCGAACCGCCACCGATCACTTCCGCTTCGGCGACGCCACCTACCTGGCCCCGGTCGACGGGGAGTTCCAGCTTCGTGACCGCTCGGGCGAGGTGCGCTGGGAGCCCTTCGGCTCCGGGCCCGTCCACATCCTCTCGGCGCAGTGGTCGCCCGACGGGACCCGGCTCGCCGTGCTGCGCCATGACCTCGAGGCGGCGGCGACCCACGATCCGGCCCCCCCTGCCGACCGGGCACTCGCACCTCCGGTCCGGCTCGAGATCCTGGATCCGTCGAGCCGCTCCGTGACCGCGGTCACCCCGAGCACGGACCACCCGGTCTCGGCGGGCTCGTCGCTGGTCTGGCTTCCGGACGGGAGTGGGCTGATCATGGGCCTCCGGACGCCGGACTGGGCCGAGCGTGCCCGATCCGGCTTCCTGGCGCTGACCGAGGCCCGGGTGGTGGTCCACGACGCCTCCGAGGACTTTCTGGCCTGGCACGCGGTCCGGAACCTGGGCGGGCTCGAGCGCCTGGCGATCGTGCGCCTCGAGGGAGACGTCCACTTCCTGACCCCGGAGGGGAATTTCGGGAACCTCGATGTGGCCGAGGACGGCTCGGGACTCACCTACACCGAGACCCGGCCGCTGCGCACGTCCTACGAGCGGGGCCAGGGCACCGAGTTCACGGTGCTCCGGATCGCCCCGATCGCCTGGAACGATGAAGCCGCCCCTGACGACCTCCCCGTACCCGACACCCTCCTGGCACCGACCGAAGACCGGATCCAGCCCACCTTCAGCCCCGACGGCCGCTGGATGGCCTGGGCCCGCGGCGGAAACGTCTTCCTGCGGACCCTCGACGCCGACAGCGCCCGCAATGTCACCGAGCCCTACCGGACCCGGCTCCCCCAGCCGGATTCGGCCCGCCGCAGCTACTCGCTGGAGCGGTGGCACTCGGACTCCGGGACGCTCCTCCTGCGGGCCCAGGACGGCTTCTATCTCCTCGATGCCGAGGCCGCCTGGAATGCCGCTCCCGCCGAGCCGCCCGAGGGGGATACCCCCGAGCCGGACTTCGACGCCCCCTCGGCGCCCGACCGGATCTGGGCCTTCGCGGACGATCCCGACGAGCGCGAGACGGCGCCGCGGCTGAGTGTGGTCGCCTGGACCGACGACGGCCGCTGGCTCTACGTCTCGCACTCCGCCCGGGACCGGTGGGAGCGAGGGCTGATCCGCTTCGACGTCCGGGACCGAAGCCAGGAGCGCCTGATCGCCGACTCCGACCTCTACCGCGACTGGCGGGTGTCCGACGACGGCTCCCGAATCGTCTTTCGGCGCTCCGACGGAGATCGACCCGACGAGCTCTGGATCGCCCGGGGAGACCTCTCCGAAGCCCGTGCCCTGACGGCGCTGAACCCCCAGCTCGACGCCA
>SLBA01000036.1 GCA_007126575.1 Gemmatimonadota bacterium
CCAACACGATCCTGGTCAAGCTCGAGGGCAACAACCCGGCCGGCTCGGTGAAGGACCGCCCCGCGCTCAGCATGATCCGGCGTGCCGAGGAGCGAGGCGAGATTCGACCGGGCGACACCCTGATCGAGGCGACCAGCGGGAACACCGGGATCGCACTCGCGATGGCTGCCGCGGTCCGGGGATACCGCATGGTGCTGGTCGCCCCCGGAAGCGCGAGCGAGGAGAGAAAGGAGGCGATGACCGCGTACGGAGCCGAGCTCGTCGTGGTCTCCGAGGAGGGTGGGATGGAGGAGGCTCGCGACGTCGCCATGCGAATGCAGGCCCGGGGCGAGGGCCGGGTCCTGGATCAGTTCGGGAATCCGGACAATCCCCGTGCTCACTACGAAGGAACCGGCCCCGAGATCTGGGAGCAGACCGGAGGGCGCATCACGCACTTCGTGAGCGCCATGGGCACGACCGGCACGATCATGGGGGTTTCACGGTACCTCAAGGAGCGCAATCCCGCGATCGCGATCGTCGGCGTGTAGCCGGAAGGGGGCTCGCGCATCCCGGGCATCCGGCGCTGGCCCGAAGCCTATCGCCCGTCGATCTTCGACCCGGCGCGAGTCGACCGGGTCCTGCCGATGGACCAGGCGACCGCCGAGAAGACGACCCGCGCGCTGGCCTCCCGCGAAGGGATCCTGGCTGGTGTGTCCTCCGGAGGGTGCGTGGCCGGCGCGCTCCGTCTCTCGGAAGAGCTCGAAGACGCCGTGATCGTGGCGATCATCTGCGATCGGGGCGACCGGTACCTGTCGACCGGTATATTCACGAACCCCTGACCCCCTCACCTGGAGGCTGACGCATGCCCCGCAACCTGCTCGAAGGGCTGACCCGATTCCGGTCCGAGTACTTTCCCAAGCACGCCGAGGAGTACCGCAGGCTGGTCTCCGAGGGCCAGCACCCCCGCACCCTCTTTATCGGGTGCGCGGACTCCCGCGTGGTCCCCGACGTGCTCACGGGCGCCGCTCCCGGCGATCTGTTCGTGGTCCGCAACGTCGGCAACCTGGTGCCCCCCTTCGAACTCGAGTCCGAGCGACATCACGGGGTCACCGCCGCCATCGAGTATGCGGTCGAGATCCTCGAGGTCGAGGAGATCATCATCTGCGGGCACTCGCACTGCGGCGCCATCCGGTCGGTCTACGAGCCCCCGCCCGAGTCGCTGGCGCACCTGAGCCGCTGGCTGGAGCTCGCGGCTCCGGCCCGGGTGGAGCACGAGGGGCCCCTCTCCGAAGAGGTCCTTCGGAAGACCGAGCGGCGTTCGATCGTCATCCAGCTCGATCGGCTCATGGAGTTTCCGGCCGTGCGCCGCCGCGTCGAGGCCGGGACGCTGAAGCTCCAGGGCTGGCACTACCTGATCGAGACGGGCGAGGTCCAGATCCTCGACGTCGAGCGCGGCGAGTTCGTGCCGCACGCGTAACCACGACGAACCACCAGGGGTCTCAGCGACGGATGGTTTCCACCGCCACCCCTCTGTCGGTGAAGGGCAGGTCGACCGAAACCCAGTTCTCCCCATCGGTCGAGGTTGCGAAGATGCCGAAGTTTCCGGCGAGGTTCGACCCGACCACAACCCAGCGATCCCCCATCGCCGCCACGGCCGCAGGGAAGTGGGGTGAAGAGGTTCCGTCGAATGGGGAGGCGTGCGCGGTCCAGACGATACCGTCCGGGGAGCTCATGATCGAGGCGTCGCCCGAGCCCACGGCGACCCAGAGCTCTCCGTTCCAAGCCAGGTCCGCGACCCGGGTCGTGATCGGCGCATCCCGGGGAGTCCATGTCATCCCGTCCGCCGAGGTCAGGATCGAGCTGGGGGCAGAGTTTCTCCGGACTCCGAGCACCCAGAGCTCTCCATTCCAACGGACCTGACTCGCATTGGCGTTCCCGGGAAGGTCGACCTCGGTCCAGGTCGCCCCTCCGTTCTGCGAGACGACGATACCTGTCGGACCCGCGAGTCCACCCACGATCAAGGTCGAGCCGTTGTTGCCGATCACGGTAACCCCCCTCTCGAAGGGGGTGGGGATCGCAGACCAATCCATTCCGTTCACACTTTCCAACAGGCCCACGTCGGGGTTCGGTGGGTTGGACCCGATATCCCGGGCCCCGAGGAGCCAGCGCTCCCCGTCGTGATGGAGTACCTGGGCACTGGGAATTCCGGGGCCGGGCAACTCGACGGCGCTCCATCCGGTGGCTCCCGCGGACATCGCCACCGTCCGAAAGCGAGCCGCGATCCAGTTGACCCCGTCGGTTGCCAGGTGTTGGGGTGCACCTGTGAACAGCGCCTCCGTCTCGGGATGCCACTGCAACCCGTTCGTCGAAATCGCGAAGTTCGGACCGTCTCCGCCTCCCGTGGCCAACCAGTACTCCTTCGCCTCGAAGAGCCCGAACGCACCCGTCTCGAGGAGCTCCGCCTCGGCCTCTCCCGCGTCCACGTCGGTGCGATGAGATGCGGATGCGGCCCAGTCGCCCCCGGTTCGGTCGTGAATTGCCAGGAGTCTGGAGTCCAGCCCCTCGGGGATCTGAGTGGATTGGAAGCGAAGGCTCACTTCGAACGGCATCTCGGGTGTGTGGCCCCCGGGCTCCAGAGTGAAGGACAGGCCGGGGATCGCATCGCCGGGAAGCTCGTCGGGACGCAGCTGACGCAGGACCAGTCGAGTGTCCTCGGCCAGCGCGCCGGCGGGGACCGTCACCGTGACTGGACCCTCCTCCACCCCGAGGCTGCCTCCGCCGGAGCCGATCACCCCGAGTCCGGTCATCACGTGAACGGTGGCACTGGCATCTCGTCCGTCCGAGCGGGCGGTGATCGTGGCCTGCCCCTCGGAGCGTCCGGTGACCCTGCCGTTGCTCGTCACATCGGCGACCTCCGGGTCCGAGGTCAGCCACTGAACCGGTCGCGAGAGCGCCTCGCCCCCGGCGCCGCGCGGTGTGGCTTCCCACTCACTGGACGCTCCGATCGCCAGCGAATCGGTCGGAGCCGAGAGCTCCAGCGCGACAGCCGAGGGCTCCGGGCTCTCGTCCTCGACCGGCGAGGTGGAATCGCTGCAACCGGACAGGAGCTGGAGCCCGGCGACGAGAAGAAGGAGTAGAACGCACCAATGATTTCGACGCTGGGGCATAGGCTCTCCTTGTGACGATGCGAGGTGGCAAGGGAGACGACGGGCCTCCCTATCCTGTCGGAGTGGAGGGGATTCCTGCGAAACGAGGAAGCTCCCTCCATAGGATATAGACAGGATTTTGGCCGAAACTCCGTCATGGGGGGGTGGAGAGGCCTGAACAGGACCGCAGTGATCAGCTCCCGGAGGGCCGGGGGTCCGGGGCGGGAATCTCGCCCGCCCGCACCAGCTCCTCGATGGCCCGCACCACGTCCGGATCCAGCGCGACGCCATCGAGCTCGTGCAGGATGCCCATGGCCCGTTCCGGATCCATCCCGTCACGGTAGGGGCGGTGCGCCGTGAGTGCCTCATAGATGTCGGACACCCCCAGGATCCGGTCCCCCAGCCCGAGCTGGTCCGCCCCATACCCCCAGGGATAGCCGGTTCCGTCGAGGCGCTCGTGGTGCACCGCCGACATCCGGGCGATCCCCGCGAAGACCGACACCTGCCCGACCACGGTGAGCGTCAGCACCGGATGTCGCTCCACCTGAATCCGCTCCTCGGGGGTCAGGGGCCCGTTCTTGTCCAGGATCAGGTTCGAGACGCCCAGCTTGCCGATGTCGTGCAGCAGCCCGGCCCGGTAGAGGTCTCGAGTCTCGTCGGAGTCGAGGCCCATGTGCTCCGCGAGCCGCCGGGCGATCGCCGCGACCCGGGTCGAGTGCGCCGCGGTGAAGGGCGTCTTGGCGTCGACGACCGCGGCGAAGGCTTCGGCCACCCGATCCACTCCCGCGTCGTCGACCCGCACCACGCGATCCTCGGGCTCCTCGGCTGCGAGCCGTCCCAGCGCATTCTCGCCGTAGAGGGCTGCCCACCACTCCGGATCGTCGGCCCAGTCGTCGAGGGTCGAGACGAGCTCCGGATCGAACCATCGTCCCTGCCGATCCCGGGCCACCTCCAGCGCCCGCTGCCACCCCTCTCGCGCGGCGAACACCTCGAGGGTCTGGGCCAGCGACGCAATCCTCGCCAGCACCGGAATGCTGGGTCCGGCAAGCCCCCGCGCCGCCCCGTTGCCGTCCCACTGCTCATCCAGACACCGCACCGCCTCGATCGTGGCCGAAGGAAATCCGAGCGAGCGACAGATCTCGGCCCCGCGCTCGCATCGGATCCGGATGAGCTCGTTGCCCGTCCCCTCGTCGGAGTGAGCCATGTGCAGCACCTGCCGGATCCGGGCCATCAACCCCCGCCCGAGCGCTGCGTTCTTCAGGGCGAAGAGCCTCATGCGCACGGGGTCGGTCCAGTCCTCGACCTTGAGGTTGCGCTTCACCTCGTGATCGTCGGACCCGAAGAAGGTGGCGGTGGCGTGGGCGTTGCTCGAACACCCCGCATCCTTCATCAGGAGCGAGTAGTAGAGGTCCGAACGGGTCGCGGCGTCGAGCCCCAGCGTCTCGCCGATCCGCATCCCCACCAGGCAGGTGCGGACCGAGTGTCCCCAGGGCTGCCCCTCGGTCAGGTCCAGTGCGTGCGAGAGCGCACCGAGCAACTCCGAGAGGACGATGCGATCGCCGGCGGGGGGCGCCGCGGCTGCGGCATCGGAGGGTGTAGTCACGTGAGCCGGCAGGGGAAATGAGAGTCAGGGGTGGCTCTGAGCGCCCGCGATGGATAGCCTTTCCGAAGCCCCCCGTCGGGAATCGCCCGAGAGCCGGGGGCCCGGATCCCACCACGTCCAATCATGTCATACCCATCCAGCCCTGTCCAGCCGATCCTGGCCATCCTCCTCGTGATCTGGGTGGGCGGCGTCGCGGCATCGGGAGCGTCCCCGGCGGTCGGTGCGCTCCTCGCATCGGGTGGGGCTGCGGTCCTCCTCGCGTTCCTCCTCGTTGCCGGGCGGAGGGCACGGGAGCGCGCGGTCGAGATCGCACTCGCCGACACCCGCACCATGCTCCAGGAGCGGCTGTCGGGGCATGTCCATCAGCTGCTTCGCGCGGCCGCCGCCCCCGATCGTGTGCTCGATGCCCGGGAGCGCGCCCGCCTGGCCGAGGTCGTGAACGCGGCCCGCGAGATCGAGGCCACCCTCGACGTGCTCTCGGTCCACTCGCTCCGGGGCTGGCGAAGCTCGCGGTGACCGGATCGCCCCGATCCCCTTCCATCTCCCCCTTCCTCGATCGGATACGATGAGCGCCAAGTCCCCCACCGCCTTCACGACCGGCCCCTCGCAGCTCCATCCGCTCGTGGCCGACGAACTCGCGGCCGCGGCCTCCGACGGCACCCTCTCCGACAGCCACCGGAGCCCCCGCTTCCGGTCGCAGGTCACCCGCACCGTCGAAGCCCTCCGCGCGCTCCTCGACATCCCCCCCGACCACCGCGTCCTCTTCTGCGCCTCGGCCTCGGAGGCGATGGAGCGAATCGTACAGGGCACCGTCCGCGACCGCAGCCTCCACCTGGTCAACGGTGCCTTCGCCCGGCGCTTCCACCGCATCTCGCAGAATCTGGGCTTCGCGGCATCGGCCATCGAGTGTCCTGACGGAGAGGGCTACGACGCCGATCACCCCCTTCCCGGGATCGACGGTCCCGGAAGCGAAGGCCCCCCGCAGCTCGTGGCGATGACCCAGAACGAGACGAGCACCGGAGTGCGCATCCGACCCGACGCCCTCCACGCCCTGGCCGACCGGGTGCGCGCGGCGGGGGCGCTCGCTGCCGTCGACCTGGTGAGCGGCTGGCCGGTCGAGGCCGTGGACCCCGCCCGGATCGACGCGGGCTTCTTCTCGGTCCAGAAGGCCTTCGGGCTCCCCGCCGGACTCGGGGTGATCGTGGCGTCGCCGGAGCTCGTGGAGCGAAGCCGTGCGCTCCAGTCGGCGGGGCGATCGGTCGGAGGCTACCAGCACCTGCCCGCCCTGGCCGACGCGGCCGACGGGAGCCAGACCGTGGCCACCCCGAACATGCTGGGGATCCGGCTTCTGGGCCGGGTGGCCGAGGACTACCTGGAGCGGGGGCTCGACGCGATCCGGTCCGAGACCGATCGGAAGGCCCGGGCGCTCTGGGACGCCATCGACGACCTCCCCGACCTGCACCCCTTCGTGCGCGGGGCCGACGCCGACCGGATCCGCTCCCGCACGATCCTGGTGGTCGAGGTCGAGCCGTCGGCCGACCCCGTCCGGGCCGCCCTGCGTGACCGCGGCTTCATCGTCAGCGATGGCTACGGCCGATGGAAGGGGCGGCAGCTGCGCATCGCCAATTTCCCCTCGCACTCCCCGGAGGCGATGGAAGCGCTGATCCAGGCACTGCGCGACTCGGCATGAGTCGGGTGGCGGCCACTCGGATGGCGGCTACTCGGATGGCGGCCCCTCAGGTGGCGGCCATGCCCCCGAGCAGGCCCATCACCACCGCGATCAGCAGGAAGATCAGGAAGATGTAAAAGAGGATTTTCGCCATCCCCGCCGCTGCGGCGGAGATGCCGGTGAATCCGAAGAGCCCGGCGATCAGGGCGAGGACCAGGAAGACGACGATCCAGGTGATCATGTTGATTACTCCCTTGTTGAGGGGGCAACGGCCCCGTCAGTGCCACGCCGAGGGGTTCTCGGCGGCGAAATCCTCGAAGCTGCGGGGCGCGCGGCCGAGAACCGTTTCGATATCAGCCACGACCGGGGCCCGGCCGCCTTCCCGAATCGAGCTGAAGAGCCCCAGGATGATCTCGACCTCGGAATCGTTCCAGCCGGAGTCGGCCAGCACGGCTTCGAATTCGGCGTCATCGATCGGCTCGTACCTGATCTCCCGGCCGGCGACCTTGGAGACCATCTGGGCGGCCTCGGTGATCGTGAGCGCTTCGGGGCCCGTCAACGTCAACTCCCTGCCGAACAGGTCGGTGGAGGTGAGCGCCCGCGCCGCGACGGCGGCAACGTCCCGCACGTCGACCAGGCTGGCGCGCCCATCTCCGGCCGGCAGCCGGATGAGGCCCTCTTCGCCGATCTGGCGTGCGATGAAGCCGGAGTAGAAGTTCTGCATGTAGAGGTTGGGGCGCAGGATGGTATGCCGCGTGTCCTGGGCCTCGAGGTGCCGTTCGAGCCGGCGCAGGGCGAGTTCCTCGATCTCGGGTACGGCCATCCCGCTCAGAAGCACCACATGCTCGACACGGGTGCTCACGGCCCAGTCCAGGAAGGGCGAGATCGTGTTGTAGGCGTCGGGGCTGAAGGGGGGCGGCATCAGGAAGACCCGCTCGGCCCACATGAGGGCGTCGTCGTAGGTCTCGGTGCGGTTGTAGTTCAGCTCGACGACCTCGACCTCGGGAGGGAAGAGGGATCGACCGGTCTCGGGATTCCGTGTGCCGGCCTTCACCTCCACTCCGGCCTCGAGGAGTCGGGGCACCAGCTCGCGCCCGATCTTTCCAGTGGCTCCGGTGACCAGGATCTTCTCGGTTGCCAATGTGCCTCCGGGGGTCGACGCTCAGGGGATGGGGGAAGGTCGCATCGGAAGCCTCGACGGCTTCGGCGAACCGACCATCGAAAGCTGCGTGGTCGGTCCCGGAGTCGCAAGCCGTCGGCTCAGCCGGACTCCCACGCACGCACCAGGGTGGCCCAGTGCCGCTCGGCCGCCCGGGCCAGCTCCGGCTCCTTGAGCAGGGACCGGTGCAGTCGGGCGATGGTGCGGGCGGGCCACCGTCCCCCGGGGCGGCGCAGGCGCCCCTTGTCCCAGTCGATCAGCCAGACCCCGCCGTCGCCGCCCACCAGGATGTTGCGGACGTTCAGGTCGGCGTGGTGGGCACCCGCGTCGTGGAAGCGCCGGATCGTGCGGCCGACCTCGACCCAGCGGGCGCCATCGAGCTCCCCGTCCCGGATCGCCCGGGCCAGCGTGCGGGTGTCCGGGATCTCGACGGTGAGCAGGTCGGCCCGGTACACGCGTCCCCGCCGGTGGATGCGGGCCCCGACCGGGCGGGGCACCGGCAGGTCCTCTCCGAACAGATGGGAGAGGAGGGTGAGCTCCCGATGGGGGCGGCTCCGCTCCAGACCCGTCCAGAGGTAGGCGTCGTCGTTGAGGCGGGCCAGGAGTCCGCCCCGCCAGTAGTGACGAAGGACGAGTCCGACCCCGTCGTGCTCGAAGAACCAGGCGGTGCGACGGCCGGTGCTCGTGCCCGAGATTCGCCCTTCGGCCCGCAGGGTGTCGGGGTCGTAGTGTCGGGCTTCGGGGCTGATCGGGGCATCGGGGGCCTCGAGGAGCAGGGTCGACCCGCTTCCGTGCACGCTGGGAGCACCCGAGAGGGCACTCATCGGGGGGTGCGCGCCGGAGAGCCTGCTCGGAGCCCCGAGACGTCAGACGGATTCCGCACCCGGCTCCATCCCGCGCTCGACCGCCTGCTCCCGAGCCTGCCGGACCTGCGCACGTCCGAGCCAGACGGCGAGCCCGCCCCAGACGATGGCCAGGGGTACGGCGAGCGAGGCGAGGCCGGCGAGCCCCATCCCGAGCTTGCCCAGAAGCCCCTCGGTCCAGGCGCCGGTCACGTCACCCGCGCGGTACACGAAGGTGTCGATGAAGGCCTTGGACTTGTACTTGTCCTCGCGGCTCACGACGGTGTAGAGCGTTTCGCGGGCCGGACGCATGATCGCCCGCTGCACGGCGCGGAAGACCGCCTCGAAGACGATCAGCGCGGCCAGGGTGCCGACCACCGCGAGCCCGATGAAGCCGAAGAAGACCGTGATCGGGAGCAGCGCGAGGGCCACATGCACGCCGAGCCGCTTCATGATGTGTCCGGCCACGATCAGCTGCAGGATCAGGGTGGCCACCTGCGTGATCAGGTCGATCTGCCCGAAGACCCGGGTCCGCATGTCGAGGTCCTCGCCCAGTTCGGCGACCATCGCGAGCCGGGTGAAGTAGAGGAAGGTCGCCATGACGGCCAGGATGATCACGAAGGCCATGATCCCCATCAGATAGCGCGACTTGAAGACCGCTCGGAAGCCCTCCCAGGCGCTCCCCCCGATGATTTCCTTCGGATCGATGGCCGGTGGGGCCTCGGGGTCGCCCTCGGCGGCTGCGGCGGCACGTTCCGGCTGGAGCCATGTGACGAGCCAGGCCGCCCCCACGGCCAGCAAGAGAAACCCGACCGCCACCAGGATCAGCGAGGGGGTGCCGAGCGGCTCGGCCAGAATCGAGGCCAGGAAGGGGCCGAAGATCGCCCCCGACGTTCCTCCCACGGCGATCACGGCGAAGAATCGCTTGCTCTGCTCGAGCGAGAAGCGGTCCGCCATGAGCGCCCAGAAGACCATCGTGACGAAGAGGTTGAAGACGCTGAACCAGACGTAGAAGACCCGCCCCGAGATCTCGCCGGTCGCTTCCGGAGCGAAGGTGAGCAGCCCGAAAAAGACCAGAAGGCTGGCCGAGAAGAAGGCGTAGGTCGCCGCGATGAACGACATGCGACGAAAGCGGGCCACGAGCCATCCGAAGATGGGATTCACGGCCAGCGTCACCAGCGCGGTGCCGATGAACAGCCAGCGCACCGTGTCGAGGCCGCTCTGCATGCCCAGCGCCTCGCGTGCGGGGCGGAGCACCATGAGTGCCGTGAGGATGCAGAAGAAGAAGGCGGCGGCGGCGAGTACCGGACCGACCTCTTCCCGGCGGACGTTCGTGATGCGCTCGAGCATTCCGGACATCGGGTTCCCCGTGGTCTTCCTTGCGGAAGGCAAACCGTTCAAGTTTTGACGAATGCCGGGGAGAGTACCGGGCCGGGGCGGGGATCGCAAGTTGATTCGGGGTGTTCCAGAGGTGGGTGCCATTCGGCGTCCGCAGGGGCGGGTCCACCGGATTTAACGATTCACCCGAAGCCACGGTCCTTACAAGCTGAGGCTCGGTCCACACCATGGCTGCGTCTTCACTCGCAGGACGCCCAACTCACATCAAGCTCAGGAGTTTCCGATGGTCTCTCGACGCGACTGGTTGAAGATCACCGCCGCTGCCGGTGCGGCGCTTTCGCTTCCCCCCTCGCTCCTTCGGGCGATCGAAGGGGGGACCCTCCGCCAGGAGCTCATCCGCCGGGCGGTCCCCTCGACCGGCGAGCAGCTTCCCGTCGTGGGGCTGGGCAGCTCCGCGACCTTCTCGCAGGTGGCCCGCAGCGAGGACTACAGCCAGCTCGGGCAGGTACTCTCGACGATGGTGGAGCACGGTGGGGCGGTCTTCGACACCGCGCCGGGGTACGGGGCCTCCGAAGAGGTGGCGGGTCGGATCGCCAACGATCTGGGGATCGACCAGGATATCTTCTGGGCCACCAAGGTGAATGTGGCCGGCCGGGGAGACGGGGTTGCCGACCCGGATGCTGCGCGGGCGCAGATCGCCACCTCCTTCGAGCGGATCCGGAAGCACCCGATCGACCTCATCCAGGTGCACAACCTGGGAGACATCCCGACCCAGATGGGAATCCTGAAGGAGATGAAGGAGGAGGGGCGGGTCCGCTACATCGGCGTGACGTCGACGAGCGAGGGACGCTACGGCGACCTGGCCGACGTGATGCGCAACGAGCCCATCGACTTCATCGGCGTCGACTACGCGGTCGACAACCGCAGCGCCGAGGAGCTGATCCTTCCGCTGGCACAGGAGCGGGGGATCGGAGTGCTCGTCTACGCGCCCTTCGGACGGACCCGGCTCTGGAACCGGGTCGAGGGTCGCGACGTGCCGGCGTGGGCATCCGAATTTGACGCGACGAGCTGGGCGCAGTTCTTTATCAAGTTCGCAGCGTCGCATCCGGCGGTGACGGTCGTCACCCCCGCGACGAGCCGTCCGGAGCACATGATCGACAACATGGGCGGGGCGATGGGGCGACTCCCGGATGATTCGGAGCGCCGCCGGATGATCGAGCTGGTCGAAGGCCTCCCCATGGCCTGAGTCCCCCGTTCACCTTCAGCCCCGCTGGAGACCATGGATCCTGGTACACGAGGTTCCACGCGCTCGCTCCGGCTCCGCCTGCCCTCCCGATGGGGGGTGCGCGGGGTCGGGGCGTTCGTCGTTTTCGCTCTGGTCCTGGCCCTCGGCCTTGTCCTCACCGCCGGCGGTCTCTCCGCCCAGGACCGGGAACTCATCATCGAGGACTTCGACTCGGTGATCGAGATCCGTCCGGACGGGAGCTTCGATGTCACCGAAACCCTCCGGGTGAATTTCATCGGGTCGTGGAATGGGCTTGAGCGCGAACTCTTCTTCGACCACGAGACCGCCGAAGGGCGGCGCACCCGCTTCCAGCTCGAACTGGGCGAGATCACCGACGGTTCGGGAACCCCCCTCGAGGTGGATCGATCCGGGATCCGCCGGGGGGTCTCGCTCCGGATCTGGGTGCCGGGGGCGAACAACGCCGTCCGGACCGTCGTGATCCGCTACCGGGTGCGCGATGGCCTCCGTTTCTTCGAGCCGCAGGGCGACCAGGAGGCGTGGGACGAGCTCTACTACAATGTGACCGGGCACGGCTGGCGGGTTCCGATCACGGCCGCGAGAGCCCGGATTCGCCTCCCCGAAGGACTCGAGCCGACCGGCGCCTGGGGCTACACCGGATCCGACGGCTCCACCGAGCAGGCGGTCCAGATCGCGCAGATGGATTCCGAGGTCCGCGTCACTTCGCTTCGGGAATTTCGGGCGGGCGAGGGGCTGACGGTGTCGGTCACCTGGCCCGCGGGGGTGATTCCCCGACCTTCGGTGGCCGGCCGAGTGCGGGCCGGGCTGGTCATGTACTGGCCCCTGGGGCTTCCAATGGCGGCCCTGTTCGGCATGCTCGGCCTGTGGGCTCGCAAGGGGCGGGATCCCTACCGCGGGTCGGTGATGGTCGAGTACGAGCCGCCCGACGACCTGACGCCCGCCGAGGTCGGCACCCTTGTCGACCACAAGGCCGAGATGCACGACATCACCGCCACCCTCGTGGATCTGGCCGTGCGCGGCTACCTGCGCATCGAAGAGGTCGAGAAGAAGGGAGGGATCCCCTTTCTCTCGAGCCGCAAGGAGGAGTGGATCTTCCACCAGACCCGTCCGAAGTCGAGCTGGAAGGAGCTGGCTCCGCACGAGCGCGCCTACATCACCGGGCTCTTCGCCGACGCCCTGAAGGCGGAGTCGGGCACCTTCGATCTGGGCGAGTGGTTCAGCTACTTCGGCGACTCCTTTCGGGAGTGGCGAAAGGCTCGTCGGGAAGATCGCAGCTTCGACGCGCACGGCTACATGCAGGACTGGTTCGCCGAGCGCCAGGAATCCGAAGGCGAAGGCGAAGGCGAGCAGGTGCGGGGCGAGGACCTCATGGTCCAGGTCAAGCTCTCGGAGCTCGAAAACAAGTTCTACACGCACATCGAGAAGATCCGGACCAAGATCTACAAGGAGCTCAAGCGGCGCGGGCTCTATCTGCGCAGGCCCGACCACCAGGTCGCGCGCTGGGGGGGATTCGGCGCGGTGATCCTGTTCGCGGCGGTCTTCCTGGGGATCATGGCGGCCGAGCCCCCCTTCCTCCACCAG
>SLBA01000056.1 GCA_007126575.1 Gemmatimonadota bacterium
AGGCTCGCGAGGTCGTGGCGGGGGGAGCCCGGTGGCGGGTCGAGGCGCTGGGGTCCGGCCGGTCGGGGATGGCCGGCGACGCGGGCGCGCCCCTCCTGCTTCTTCGGTTCAGTTGGCTGGGTGTTGTCGACGAGGGTGCGGGTGGGGCCGAGGGGGCCGGCGGGACGGCGGGGTCGGATGCGCCGGAGCCGATCGAGGCGTGGGCGGTCGGGGTGGAACTGGACCAGGTGCCGGACTGGGAGCTCGAGGCACTGCTCGAGCGGGAGCGGGGGCGAGACGCAGGATAGAGACGGGGGGCGCGACCGGGGGGTGTGTCGAATTGATACGTTCGGCGTGTCGATTTGACACGGTTTTGCGCCCCCTGGCGAGTGGGGTCTGAAAAAACCACTGTGATTACAGGCCTTTCGGGCTGGCACTCTTTCTGCACTCCTTGGGGATCCAGAACGACCCCAGAGTGCCGAAAAGGCCCCCCGGAATGGTCCGGGATGGGCTCGGCTCGGCCGGAAGGACATAGATCCCATGAAGATTTCAGAGAAGTCCCCTGTGACCCTGAAGCAGTCCAGGCTCACTCCCTGCGAGAACGCCCCCGGCATCGTGATCAAGGATGGCGGTGTGGGGGAGCGGACGCTCAAGAATGGAAGCCGGGTCCGCGCCTTTGTCTACGGCGAAGAACTCCCGGGCGCTCCGACGCTCCCCTTCGGCCGTTGGCGCGCCGCCGGCTGACGGGAGCGCGACCGGCTGATTGGGCTTGCGTGCACGGGTGACGGGAGCTCGATCGGCTGACCGACGGCTGCGTTCGCAGAGCTGATTGCGATCCGAGGCGCCGGCCTCCTCGAAGTTCGAGGAGCCGGCGCTTTGTTGTTGTGAG
This sequence comes from Gemmatimonadota bacterium, assembly GCA_007126575.1. GTDB lineage: Bacteria > Gemmatimonadota > Gemmatimonadetes > Longimicrobiales > Gaopeijiaceae > SLBA01. The sequence goes on from SLBA01000056.1 coordinate 869, forward strand.
CCTGTCTCGCGCCGGTGCCCGCTTCGCGCCGGTGCCCGCCCAGTCGCAGGCGATTCGTCGACGGCATGGCGGCAGCTGTGTCGAGGCGAGCCTTTAACAAACGGCGCGGATCGGGGCTCTTATTCCCCGGATGCCCCTGCGTCACTGAATTCTTCCCCCCATCCGGAGAGCCCACGTGTCGAGTGCCCAGGCCGGTGATGAAATCCGGGAGCGGGATCGGGTGCTCGTTGAGGCCGTGCGCGGGGGCGATCGCGAGGCGTTCTCGGAGCTCGTTTCCCACTACCAGCGGGTGGCCTACTCGGTCGCCTTTTCGGTCACGGGCACCCACGAAGAGGCGCAGGACGCGGCGCAGGAGGCCTTCGTGGTCGCTCTGGAGCGGCTGGACGAGTGCCGACAGCCGGAGCGGTTCGGCGGCTGGTTTCTCACCATCGTGCGCACCCGGGCCCTGAATCTGGACCGTCGGGAACGGCTGCGCGACACCGAAGCGCTCCCGCGGGGACTGGCGTCCGAGGTGCCCTCTCCCGAAGATTGGGCGGAACGCGTCGAGCTTCGCTCCCGGTTGAGCGAGGCCGTTGGCGAACTGTCGAACGCGCAGCGCGAGATCGTGCTGCTTCACGACCTTCACGGATGGAAGGGACGGGAGGTCGCGGAGCATCTCGGTATCGCGCACGGTACGGTGCGGGCGCAGCTGCACGCGGCGCGTCGAAAGCTGCGAGGGATACTGCGGGAGGGAACGGTCGAAGCGACCGTTGCCGACCCCGCCGATCAGGAGCGGGTCATCTGATGGAGGCTGAGCGATGAGTGACGAGTATCGCGGACCGGACGGGGCGCGTCGGGAGCGTGATGGGGACGAGCCGCTCGAGGCTGTCGACCTGGGCGCGCTGGACCCCGGCACGTCCGACGACCTGTATTGGCGCCGGTTTCATTCCGAGGTCATGCTGGCTGCAGAGCCGGCACTGGCGTCCCGCAGGGCCTCTGCCTCTGGCGGGGCCACTGACAGGGCCAACGGTGGGGCCACCACGCTCGGCGCGGAGCTCCTGGGCCTGGGGCGCTACGTGGTGCCCGGAGTGGCGGTGGCCGCCTCGGTCGCCGTGATGCTCCTGATGAGTCCCTCCCCGGATGCCGGCGGACTGGAGCGAGCCCTCCTCGGAATCGACGATGTGCTGATGGAGCGGGTGACCGGGCGGGCGGCGGAGCTTTCGGGTCAGTCGGATTCGGGGCTGGACCGCAACACCTTCATGATCGCACTCGAGGAGAGACGGCGATGAGAGAACAGACAAGAGTCCGAATCATGGCGATGGCCGTACTCGTACTGGTCTTCGTGGGAGGGATGGTCGTGGGCGTGGCGCTCGACCGTTCCGTCGCCGACGCGGCGCCAGTGGCCGAGATCTCGGATGTGCGCCAGGTGGCGCCCGAGGTCACGACCCCGCTCCGGGAGGGACGCGGGTGGGCCATCGACCGGATCGATCTCGACGAGGATCAACGCGCCGAAGTCGAAGCGGTGATCATGCGCTGGCTCGACGAGATGAGTCGGCGGGTGCAGCGCTGCGAGACGTCGTATCAGGAGGTGATCGACGGTGCCCGCGCCGAGGTCCGCGAGAGTTTGACCGAGGAGCAGCGGGCGGAGTTCGACGCCGTACTCGCCGAACAGAATGCACGAGACCAGTAGCGGGACCGTCAGGAACCCAGTTCACCCGATCAGCAGGAAACCGAAATGAACGAATCCAAGGGAAACGTCGTCATTCATGCGAAAGGCCTCTCCAAGCACTACGTACTGGGCGCGGAGACGATCCGGGCGCTGCGCAATGTCGACCTCGAAATCCACGAGGGCGAGTACGTGGCGATCATGGGGCCGTCCGGGAGCGGCAAGTCGACCTTCATGAACCTGATCGGAGCGCTCGACACCCCGACATCTGGGGAGTACTGGCTGAACGGGCAGGACGTGGCGAAGCTGTCGGAATCGAAGCTCGCCCGGATCCGCAACCGCGAGATCGGCTTCGTCTTCCAGACCTTCAACCTGCTGGCTCGGGCGTCGTCGCTGCACAACGTCGAGCTCCCCCTGGTCTACGCAGGGGTGCCCTCGGCCGAGCGGAAGCGTCGGGCGCGCGAGAAGCTGGAGATGGTCGGACTGGGTGATCGGATGGGGCACAAGCCCCCGGAACTGTCCGGGGGTCAGCGGCAGCGGGTGGCCGTGGCGCGGGCCCTGGTGAACAACCCGGCGATCCTCCTGGCCGACGAGCCCACGGGGAACCTGGATTCGAAGACCAGCGCCGAGATCATGGACGTGTTCAACCGACTTAACGAACAGGGTCAGACGATCGTCTTGGTTACACACGAACACGATATCGCCGAGTACGCCAAGCGACAGGTTCACCTCCGGGACGGCGTGATCGAGCGGGACTTTCTGAACGAGGTGAGGCGGGTTCCCGGGAGCGTCCCGACCGCCGACGAGGACAACCCGGTCGCCGCGACGCAGACCGCAGGCGCCTGACGAAGGACTTCGAACCCAATTGAGGATGACGGATATGGCAAGTGACTTCTCGCTCGACCGCACGGTACGCCGGCCACTGCTCGTGGGTGGCATCGCGCTCTCGACGCTCCTCGTGCTCGCCGGATGCGGCGACCGCGAGGCCGAGGCGTCCCCCCGCGCCACGGCTGTGGCGGAGGTGGTTCGGCAGGACCTTCGACTGGTGGCCGAGGCCACGGGTGAACTGGAGCCGCTTCGGAAGGTCGAGGTGAAATCGAAGGCGTCGGGCGAGGTGCTCGAGACCTTTGTCGAGGTGGGAGATCGGGTGGAGCCGGGCACGCTGCTCGCCCGGATCGACCCGCGCGACGTTCAGAACAGCTACAACCAGGTTCAGGCCGACTACGAGGTCGCGCAGGAGCGGCTCTCCGTTTCCGAGGCGCAGCTGCGTCGCTCCGAGAACCTGCTCGCGTCAGGGGTGATCACCGACCAGGAGCACGAGAGCCGGAGCCTGGACTTCGCGAATGCCAAGGCCGCCTTCGTGCGTGCCGAGACGAGTCTCGAGCTGGCACGTCTCCAGCTCCAGGACGTGACGATCCGCTCGCCCATGACCGGGATCGTGCTGGTCAAGGATGTCGAAGAGGGCCAGGTGATCCAGTCGGCGTCGGGCAACGTTTCGGGCGGAACCACGCTCGTGACGATCGCCAACCTCGACGTGGTCCAGGTCCGGACGCTGATCGATGAGACCGATGTGGGTCGGATCGAGGCCGGGATGCCGGTGAACGTGCGGGTCGAGGCGTATCCGGATCGCCGGTTCACCGGTCAGGTCGAGAAGATCGAGCCGCAGGCCACCGTGCAGTCGAACGTCGTGATGTTTCCGGTGATCGTTCGGCTCGAAAACGCCGACGGGGCGCTCAAGCCCGGGATGAGTGCCGAGGTGATCGTGACCGTGGCCGAGCGGCAGAACACCCTGACCCTTCCGAACAACGCGATCGTGAGCTTCAACGAAATGCGGACCGCCGCTTCGGTTCTGGGAATCCCGGAGTCGCGGATCGACCTGGAGCAGTCGGCCTTCCAGCAGCTGACGCGGGAGCTGGCGGAGTCGCGCGGCCAGGAGGTTCCGGAGCAAACGGCGATGCGCGGAGGCGGTGATGCCCCGAACCTTCAGGCGCTGCGCGATCAGGTGGCGCGCGGTGAGATCTCGCAGGACTCGATCCGGGCGCTCATGCAGGCGGCCGGCGCGGCGCGAGGTGGAGCCGGGGCGGGAGCCCGCGGCGGCCAGGGCGGCCAGGCCTGGGGAGCGCAGCAGGGCAGTGGACTCGCCGCCCGTGGTGGCGACGGGGACATGGGACGACCCGGAGTGGTCTTCGTGCGCTCCGCCGATGGTACGGTGAGCCCCAGGGCGATCCTGATCGGGGTGAACGACTGGAACAACTCCGAGGTGCTCATCGGGGTCGACGAAGGGGAAGAGGTACTGCTCATCGGGGGCGCACAGCTCCAGGCTCAGCAGCAGCAGAATGCCCAGCAGATGCGCGCCCGCATGGGTGGCGGACTGCCCTTCTGATGCCCACGCTCTACCGGGATTGACCCATGCTGATCAAGGAAATCTTCATGGTCGCGCTGGCCGCGATCCGCGCGAACCTCATGCGCTCGATCCTGACGACGCTGGGGATCGTGATCGGGGTCGGGGCCGTGATCACCATGGTCGCCCTGGGTGAGGGCGCCCAGCAGAGGGTCGAGGCGCAGATCCAGCAGATGGGCACCGATGTCCTGACCGTGCGCCCGCAGCAGGCTCGCATGGGCGGGGTCGCGTCGGGTCAGAACGCCCGGCTGTACACCTCGTCGGCCGAAGTCCTGCGGGCCGAGGCGGGGAGCCTCCTGACCGTGGCCCCCGAGGCCAGCCAGCGGATGCAGATCACCAACCAGCGCTGGAACACCAACTCGTCGGTGATGGGCACCTGGCCGACCTATTTCGATGTGTATACGATGCCCATCGCACACGGGCGGCACTTCGAGTGGGGCGAGGTCGAGGGCCGTCGCCGCGTCGTGGTCCTGGGTGCCGACGTCGCCACCGACCTGAACACGCCGGCCCCCCTCCTGGTCGGACGCACGATCCAGATCGGGGGGACGCCCTTCGAGGTGGTCGGGGTGCTCGAGCCGAAGGGTGAGATGGGCTGGGCTCGCCCCGACGAGATGGTCTACATCCCGCTCTCGACCGCGCAGTACCGGGTCTTCGGAGGGCGAGACCGCCTGAACTCGATCCTGACCAAGGTCAACGGGGGGCCGGCCGAGATGGACATGGCGTACGACGTGATCGACGCCACCCTGCGCCGTGAGCACCGGATCGGTCCGGGCGCTCCGGCCGACTTCCAGATCCGCAACTCGACCGACCTGTTGGAGTCCTTTCAGGAGACCAACCGGGCCTTCACCTTCCTGCTCGCCGGGATCGCCGGGGTCTCGCTCCTGGTCGGCGGGATCGGGATCATGAACATCATGCTGGTGAGCGTCACCGAGCGGACCCGCGAGATCGGGGTGCGCAAGGCGCTCGGTGCCACGCGGGGCGCGATCCTCTTCCAGTTCATGGTCGAGTCGTTCCTGCTCTGCCTTCTCGGCGGGATCATCGGGGTGCTGGCCGGCGCCGGAGGGGCGCACCTGATGACCAGCCTGGCCGAGTGGGACACCGCGATCTCGGTTCAGGCGATCATCGTCGCTCTCGTCTTCTCGGGAGCGATCGGCCTGTTCTTCGGGATCTGGCCCGCCCAGCGAGCGGCGAAGCTCGACCCGATCGAGGCGCTCCGCTACGAGTGATCAGCGCGTGATCTCGAGCGTCATCGACCGTCTCTCCCGCACGATCTCGAGCGGTACCGGGGGCGTTCGATAGGCCCGATTCAGGGCCGACCGGGCTTCGGCGACCGTGCCGACCTCCCGGCCGTCGATCCGGATCAGCACGTCGCCCGCCCGCAGTCCGGAGCGGGCGGCGGGGCTGTCCTCGACGATCTCGACCACGAGAAGCCCCCGCTCGGTGCCGAAGTAGGGGGCGAGCCCCTCGTTGACCGGGGTCAGCTCCGCGCCCGCCACGACATGCTGCCCGCTCCAGTAGAAGGTGGGGCCGTGGAAGGCGATTGACGGAGCTTCGAAGGTGCCACCGGGAGAAAAGTAGCTCTCGAGGGACTGTCCCTCGGGGAGCGCGTAGTGCCACCGCCGCGCCGACAGGGTGTCACCGGGCCCGGAAAACCGCAGGACCCCACCCAAGCCCACCGAATCCCAGTTGGGCGACGCGCCAAACCGCAGGGCTCCGCGCATACGCAGCGTATCCCCGTCCGTCGGGAAGCGCACGCGCATGTCCCCGATCCGCAGGGTGTCGGACCCGGTGAGCATTCGCACCATGACCGAGTCCATGCGAAGCGCCTGCAGTCCCGCTTCGGGGCGCTGCAGGACCATCGTTGGGCGGGCCTCGGCGGTGATCCTGAGCTCGATCTCCCGGCCCTCGCGTTCGACCCGTACCCGGACCTCGTCACCCGGCTCGAGCTCGGTCGTCAGCGTCTGGAGTACCTCTTCGGAGACCGGGGTCCGGTCGATCGCCAACAGGCGGTCTCCATCCTGAACCCCCGCCCTGGCCGCCGGGCTGTCGGGCACCACGCGTGCGATGTACCACCGCTCCGGCGCAGGGGCGGGGTCGCCATTGATCTGCATGCCCAGCCACCCCGAAGACAGCGCGCGAGTCGCCTGGAGTCCCTGCTGGAGCCCGTCGATGCGTAGGATTTCCACGCGGCGGTCCTGCGCCTGGACCTCGGCGATGCCGGGCACGAGAGGCAGGACGAAGAGCGCGAGCAGGACCGCGGCTCCCGGAAAGGGCGCGCGCGGCAGGCTCGGTCGAGTGCGAGGGGTCGTCATCGGAATCTCCTTCATCAATACCAGTCACGGGTGTACGAGGCCTGGATGCCTCGAAGCGTGGCTTCCCGCTCGGCGTGCATGTTCACGAGCAGCCCGTTCAGGAAGGGGTCGGCCGGGAGCTCCCGGACCGCGGCCTGGCTGGCGGCCATCAGGGTCTCGAGGGCGGCAAAGCGGGTGAGGGGGTCCTCGGGAGCGACGCCCCGTTCGACCTCGGCGCGCTCCCGGTATTCCAGAAGGGCCTGCAGGTACCATCGCTCGATGAGCTGGACCAGCTCCCCTGCCTCTTCGAGCGTGAGCTCCCGGTCGGGGTCGGCCATGGCGGTCAGAATCGACGCAGGCGTCTCCCCCGTGGAGCCCCCGGTCGGGCTCGACGCCGTCACGGTCGTCCCGAGTGACCCCGGACGATCCCGATCGAAGGGCAGCCACGCGCCGAGTCCGACTCCGGTCACGATCAGCAGGATGGCCGCAGCCGCCTGCAGCCATGGCCTCGCCGCGAATCCGCTCCCGGCGGGATTGCGCAGGAGTCCCTCGGTCCGCAGGCGGGGCTCCAGGCGGTCCCAGTCTCCGGCGGGAGGGCGAAGCGGGGGCAGGTGCGAAAGCGCCAGCCGCTGGGTTCGCAGCGCATCGAGCTCCTCGCGGCAGATCCGGCACCGGTTCAGGTGACCCCGCTCCTCGGTCGAGGGCGACTCGTCGACGAGACGGGCCAGGGCGTCGGGGCTCAGGTGATTCATGCTTCGGCTCCTTCCTTCGATTCGGTGGTGATCGTACCGCGCAGCAGCTCTCTCATCCGGCCGCGGGCCTTGAAGAGCTGGGACTTCGAGGTCCCCGGGCTCACGGCCAGCAGTTCGCCGATCTCCTCATGGGTGTATCCTTCCACATCATGGAGGACGAGCACCTGTCTCATCCGCTCCGGCACCCGGTCCAGCGCCTCGGCGATCCGGTCCTCGAGGAGCACGTCGCGACGTGTGGGGGCCACCGAGAGCTCCTCGTGAAGCTCCGATTCGCGGTCGCGTCGAGTCCCCGCCTTCCGCTGCATCTGCAGCGCCTGATTCACTGCGATCCGGTGAATCCAGGTACCGAACCGGGCGTCGCGTCGAAAGCCCGAGAGCCCCCGAAGGGCATTGATCCAGGCCTCCTGTGCACAGTCCTCGGCCCGATGGTCATCGCCCACGATCCGCCGCACGACCGCAAAGACCCTCGGCGCGTGGCGCTCGTAGAGTGTCCGGACCGCCAGGGGGTCGCCCTGCGCGGCACGCTCGATGAGGCGTTGTTCGGTCATGTGCCCGATCCGATCGGGAGGTGAGAGGAGCCACTACCCATGAGATGACGGGTCTCGCGAGAAGGTTGCCCGGCTCCTTGTACCCGCATTCGACCCCGATCGCTCGCCCCGAGGGAGGAGGGAGGCGTGGGCGGGGTCCCGTCGAGAGGCCGGGCACGGCCATCCGGTGGGTTGTCGGGACCCCCCCGGGGGGTTAGCGTCGGGGCCGAATAGGCACCCAGTTCACGGATTCGAGCGGAGAGATGGATGCAAAGGAGCGGACCGACCCCCGCCGAGGGGATTCTGGTCGTCATCGGGGTCCTGATCCTCTACATCGTGATCGGCGTGACGATGCACCTGCTGATCGGCGAGGCGGGCATCCTGATCACGCAGATCCTCGTCCTGCTGGTCCCCGCGCTCCTCTTCGTGCGGCTGCGGGGCTACTCCTTCACCCGGACCTTCTCGCTACGCAGACCGACGCGGCGCGGGCTGCTCGGCGCCACCCTACTCATGCTCGGGGGCCTTCCGATCGCATGGGTGTTCACCTGGCTCCAGAGCTTCGTGCTCCCGGTGCCGGTGGAGATGCTCGAGGGCCTCACCGAGTTCCTGCTGACCGACGACCCCCTCCGGATCGCCTGGCTGGTCCTGCTGGTGGCGGTCACCCCCGCGATCTGCGAGGAATTTCTCTTCCGGGGCGTCGTCCTGTCGAGCTTCCGCGGTGGCTGGAAGACCCCCACGGCCATCATCGCCTCCGGCCTGATCTTCGGGGCCTTCCACCTGTCGCCCGAGACCGCCTTTCGTTTCGTGCCGACGGCATGGCTGGGAATCCTGCTGGCGTGGATCGTGGTCGAGACCCGCTCGATCTGGACTGCGGTCATCCTGCATTTCCTGAACAACGGCCTGATTCTCATGCTCACCCTGCTTCCGGCAACGCGCGAGATGGCCTCCGACGTCGATCAGGACCCGCCGTGGCTCCTGATTCCCGTGGCCATCCTGATCTTTGTGGCCGGGATCCGGGTACTCAGACAGGAGGGCCGGCGGCTGCGCGAGGAGTCGGACGCGGACGTCGACGACCCGCACCCGACCGACCCCGAGCCCGAAGCGTCCGGGTGAGCCACGTCCTGCGCGCGACTGCGCGCATCGCCTGCGATCCGCCACCGTTCGACCACGATCAGCCACCGTCCGACCACCACGAGCCAACGTTCGACCATCACCCAAGTGGGGAGGCATTCAAATGCTCGGCACACTCTTCGCGGTGCTCTCCGTGATCGTCCTGATCGGCTGGCTGGTGCAGCGTCGGGAGGTCAGGGAGACCGTTGAAGGCCGACGACCGGTGGTGACCGACGACCACCTCCGCGAGATTCTGGATCGAGGTACCGTCGACGTCGGTGAAGAGGAGCCGCTCGACGAAGAGGAAATCCGCGAGGCCGAGGACGAGTTCTGGGAGGGATCGGAGTGGGAGGATCCCGAGGCGTTCCACCCGTGATCAGGGGTCCCAGCCGTAGCGGTAGTAAATTCCCGGAAGGGGAACGAGATTGGTGTTCGGAGGAGTGTCGTCTTCCGGGTCGAGTCGGTTGACGGCGATGGCCCGATTCAGGGCAACTTCGAGTCCCAGTGCGTGGCCCCCGGTCACCCTCCAGTCCACCCCGAGCGGCGCGCGCACGATGAGCACCGAGCCACTCCCGTCTTCGGTCCAGGCGGTCAGGCTCCAGAGGCCACCGCCGACGAAAGGTTGGAAGCGACCATCGGTGAAGTACCGTTTGCCGGCTACCGCCACCGCCACCTCGCGAAAGGTGATCGTGCCCACTGTCAGTTCACCCGACCAGTTTCCCCGACGATACTCGGCGATCGCCCCGACAAATCCGGTGCCGCCGAGTGACAGCCCGAGCCGAAGTTCGTCGGTGGGCTCGGGACCATTCTGTGCCGATCCGTCTGCCGCCCCGACGAGGAGCCAGAGCAGGGTGAAGGGTACGAGAAAGGGGGTTCGGCTCATGAATCGCATCCGCGGGAAACAGAAGGGGCCGCTCGGGACACCCGATAAGGTAGGAGGGAGGCGGGTGAGAAGGGAGCCCCCCGTGTCGCGCGGTCGCCCGATTCGGCCGTCGCGAAGGCTGCCGGTGGTGCTTCTGCTCCTCGTGACCGGCGCGTGCGGTACTCCCGACACTCCCCCGGTCGACGGGTCCGGACTGCCGGCTACCGCCCTCGAGTACCTTCAGCCGCACTCGATCTCGAGCTACCAACTCGCACCCGGCGTCGTCTATCGCGGTGTGCGGAGTGCCCATGAGCCCTGGTCAGTGCACCTGCTCGAGGTGGACCCGACGCGCTGCGAGCTGTCCTTCGAGGTGGTCCGGTCGAACGAAGAGAAGGGAAGGGAGTCGGTCACCGCCCTCGCGAGGGCCGCCGATCCGGTCGTGATCGCCGCAGTGAACGGCTCCTTCTTTACCGAAGAGAACGAGCCGTTGGGCGTCGAGGTGTCGAGGGGAGAGATCCGCGGGCGGACGGCCAGGCCGGTCTTCGCCTGGCGTCCGGGGGAGCTCCCCTGGGTCGGCCCCGTGCGGTGGGAGGGCGATTCGCTGCAGGTGGGCGACTGGACCCTCCAGGAGGGAGAACCGGACGGGGCCACCGAGATGCTCCCCGGCTTCCCGGCCCTCCTGCGCGAGGGACGGTGGGTGGGCGACCTGGAGCAGGAGGCCCGGCCGGCCTTCGCCACCGCGCGCGACCCGAGGACCGCCGTGGGCTGGGACCCGGTACGGGAGACCCTCTGGCTCGTGGTGGTCGATGGGCGCCGCGAGCAGGTCGAAGGGATGACCCTTCCCGAGCTTGCCGAACTTCTTCGCTCGCTCGGCGCGCGTGAGGGGGTGAATTTCGACGGGGGCGGCTCGTCGGCGATGGTCGTGAAGGGGCAGCTCGTAAGCAGACCCTCGGACCCCTGGAGAGAGCGCCCCGTGGTCAATGCCCTGGTCCTGCGGCAGAACCAGGACCGGTGTCGGAGTGAGACGGCGGACCCATGAAGCATGTCATGTAAATAGTTGAAGCGGGAACCAAATGGTGGGTCGGGGGGTTTGAACAGGTATGATCTCACATACCAGAAATCCGACCCATACGAATCGCGGCCGCTCCGGCCTCTCGCCGGCGGTCTCACCCCCTCACCCCACCCCAAGCGAGGCCGAGCTCACCCCCGAGATCCAGAATCGCTGGAGCCCGAGGGCGCTTTCGACCCGCCCGGTCCCCCGCGATGTGACCCGGCGGCTGCTGGAAGCGGCGCGCTGGGCCCCCTCGTCCTTCAACGAGCAGCCCTGGCGCTTCCTGATCGGCGATTCCGAGTCTCCGGAGTTCCGCGAGACCCTGCGCGACCTGCTCATGGACGGAAACGCCTGGGCTCGCCGTGCACCCGTCCTGATTCTCTCGGCGTGGCGGAGTCGCCTGACGAAGAACGACAAGCCGAACCGTGTCGCCTTCCGCGACTTGGGGGCGGCCGAAGAGAACCTCCTCCTTCAGGCGGTAGCGGAAGGTCTGGTGGCCCACCAGATGGGGGGGTTCTCGGTCTCGGATGCCGAGGCCGTCCTGCGCGAGCACGGGCTCGGGTCCGAGTTCGAGGTCGGGGTCATGACCGCGATCGGTCTTCCCGGCGACGTCGATTCCCTCGATGAGTCGCTGCGCGAGCGCGAGTTGAAGCCCCGGGGGCGGAAGCCGCTCTCCGAGATCGCCCTCTTCGGCGGCGCGGGCGACAACGGGGACTGATCGACCCCGGGTTCGCGCGCCGGGTCCGGGGGTGGTCGCTCAGCGCTGGAAGGCGATTGCGGCACCCACGTACAGGCCCCGTCCCGGTCCGGGCTCGAAGAACCGGCCCTCGAAGGCGTTGGCGGTCACCGACGTGTTGTAGATCGCGTCGAAGAGGTTCGTCACCCCCGCGAAGGGGCTGAAGCGGAGCCCTGCGAACTCGACGTCGTTTCCACCCACCCGCACGTCGGAGAGCCAGTAGCCCGGGGACTCCGCTTCGGGGTCGTTGGCGTCGTTGCCCGGAATAGGGGCGCTGGTCTCTCCGCGAAACTCCACGAACCAGAGGCCCGGACCGATCCGGAGGATCCCTTCGAAGCGACGGGGGGAGAGGCCGGGCACCCGGTTGCCCGCATAGTCGACGCCGTCGACCTCGTAGTCGCGAAAACGGGCGTCGTTCGTCGACAGCACGAAGCGGGCGCTGATCATCGGGTCCGGGTTGAACTGAAGCGTGGCTTCCCACCCGTCGCGGCGTGAGCGCCCCGAGTTGCGGAAGTACCGGCGGTCGGTCTGGCCATCGATCTCGAAGGGCACGATCTCGTTGTAGAGCACCGTGTGGAAGTAGGTGAGCTCCCAGGCCGTCGAGTTTCCGACGAGGCCGCGCGCTCCCAGCTCCGATGTGATTCCGACCTGCGGCTCGAGTTCGAGGTTGAATCCGCCCAGGCCGTCCTCCCTGGTCGACATCTCCGAGGTGGTCGGGGTCTCGAAGGCCGTCGACAGGTTGACGTAGGCGCCGAAGGCCCGATGGAAGGCGGCGTGAAGCCCGAAGGAGGGCGAGGCGGAGTCGAGGGTCTGATAGCCCGAACCGTCCGGGCGGCCCGCGAGGCCTCCCAGTCGATCGTCGGCGGAAAATCGGATCCGGTCGTAGCGAAGCCCGGTGAGCACATCGAGGATCGGGGCGATCGGGAGAAGCGCCTGCAGGAAGATCGCGCCCCCGAAGACGCGCTCGGACTGGTCCAGAAGGACGGGCCCGCGGACCCCCTCGTGGTTCTCGTGGGTGCGACGGTCGTCGAGCTGGAGGTCGGTCTCGAAGCCCATCGCCCACCAGAGGGGGCCCATCTCGGACATCGTGTCGGTGCGGATCATGGCCCGCACCCCCGCCGCCTGTCGGTCGAGATCGATGTAGTCTCCGGGGTTGGGGTTCGTCATGTCACGGCTGAGGCCGTATCCCGATAGCTCCAGCTCGCGGCCATTGATCGGGCCGACCCAGCGCGCCCCGAGCTGCCCCTGGCGCACCGACTTTCCCGCCTGCTGCAGGACGTTGGCGGGGAAGGCCTGGCGGTCGCCCCGGATGATTGCGTTCGCCCCCAGCGAGCCCGGGTTCTCGGCGACCAGATCCATCGCGTTCAGCGTCACCCGGGCCTCGCCGCCCCCTAGGGGGAAGTAGGTGTAGGCGTTCACCTGGTCGCGCAGGGTGGCCCCGTATGTCTGGTTCGCCGTGGCGTCGGGATGCAGCCGGTAGCCCCCCCACTCGTAGCGCGAGAAGTTCACGAGGTAGCCGGCCGACCCGATCCGTCCACTCGTGGTGCTCTGGTTCTGTCGGAGTCCGAAGTCCCCGTATACCGTTCGGAGCTGCTGGCGGAAGGGGGACTCCGGGGGTGGCTGCGAGCGGAAGTCGAGCACCCCGCCCGAGGCGTTTCCGTACAGGGCCGACCCCGGGCCGCGCAGCGCCTCGACCCGTCCCAGGCTGCCCAGGTCGAGGTGGTCGAGGTTGGACTGCCCGTCGGGGAGGGTGGCGGGGATGCCATCGACGAGGATTCGGATTCCCCGGACCCCGAACTGCGAGCGGGCGCCGAATCCACGGATCGAGATCCTCTCCCCCACGGCGTCGTTGAAGCGGTTCTGCACCTGGACTCCGGGAAGACCCTGCAGCGCCTCGTCGATCGAACTGTTGGAGCGGCCGCGCTGGAGGATCTCCTGGCCCAGGACCGAGACCGCGAACGGGGCCGACGAGATCTGGATGGGGCTGCGCAGGATCTGCACCACCACGCCCTCGAGGAGGATCGGGGAGCGGGGGTCTCCGGCACGCAGGGTCCCGACAAGGGTGTCGGGCAGGCTGGGATCTCCCGGACGGATCGTGTCGGCGCCCAGGGTGTCGCGGATGATCGTGTCCGGAAGGGTAGCGAGCTGCGCCAGCGCCGGCGTGGCGACGACGGGCCCTCGATCGAGGAGGGGGCCGGTCAGAACCATGAGTAGGCCGACGGCGAGGGGCAGCAGCCGTCGGGCGGGATGATCCGTCAGGGGCATGGAGGGGTGCACGCGGGGTTGTGAGGAGGTCGAATGGGCAAGGTAGGGAGGACGGCAGTCGCTGTCGAGTCATCGCGGGTCCATCCTTCGTCGCTTACCTTGTGGGCGCCACCGATCCTCCGACCCAGCTCCGGCCCATGTCACCCAACCCCAGCGACCCACCTCTCCCCAGCCCTGCTTCCCCCCCGGTGTCATCGATCGGTGCGCCCGCCTTCAATGCGGGGCGTTTTGCGGATCGGCGGGCTCGGGTACTGGAGGCACTGGGCTCCGACGCGATGGTCCTGCCCGCCGCCCCTCCCCTGCTTCGAGCAGGGGACTCCGAGCTGCCCTATCGCCCCGACTCGGAGCTGTACTACCTGACCGGGTGCCGCGAGCCCGGGGCGGTGCTGGTGCTCAGGGGCTTCGCCGACTCCGATCGTGAGCTCCTCTTCGTGCGTGAGCGGGATCGGACGCAGGAGCAGTGGACCGGGCTCCGCATGGGGCCCGACGGAGCGGCGGAGCGGCTGGGGCTCGGGGGTGCGCGGGCGCTCGGCCGGCTCGACGACGACCTCCCCGGTCTGCTGGACGGCGCGGACCGGGTGCACGTTCGTCTGGGAGCGCATGCCGGGGTGCAGCGGCTGGTCGAGGCGGCGCTTGCACAGGCGCGCCAGAGGGGGGCTCGAAAGGGGACGGGCCCGCGGGGGGTGATCGACCCCGGCGGGATCCTCGACGAGATGCGACTGCGCAAGGATCCCGCCGAGATCGAGGCGATCCGCGAGGCGGTACGTGTGTCGATCGTCGGGTTCGAGGCCGCCTTCGACGTGGTGGGCGTCGGGGTGGGGGAGTGGGAGGTCGAGGCCGCGCTCCTGGGGGCCTTTCGCAGGGCAGGAGCGGCGGGGCCGGCCTTTGCCCCCATCGTGGCCTCGGGTACCAATGCCTGCATCCTGCACTATATCGAAAACAACGCCCGGATTCCCGGCGACGCGCTGGTCCTGATCGACGCGGGTGCCGAGGTGGGGATGTACGCCGGAGACCTGACCCGGACGGTGCCCGCCTCGGGGCGCTTCACCCCCGCCCAGAAGGCGGTCCACGAGGCCGTCGACGCGGCCCGGCGGGCATCGATCGAGCGGATCGCTCCCGGGGTCGAGATCGCCGAGATCCACCGGGTCGCCACCCGGGTGCTGACCGAGGGGCTGATCGAGATGGGCCTGCTCGAGGGGGTGTGCGAGGAGCTCATCGAGCAGGGGGCCCACCGCCGATACTTCCCTCATCAGACCTCGCACTGGCTGGGGCTCAACACGCACGACCCCGGCGACTACATGGTCGAGGGCCGGTCGCGCCGGCTCGAGCCCGGCATGGTGCTCACCGTCGAACCGGGGCTCTACATCGCCCCACCGGGATTTTTCGGCGAGGGTGAGGAGGGCGGCGAAAGCGCCCCGCCCCCCGACCCCGGACCCTTCGCCGGGATCGGGGTCCGGATCGAAGACGACGTCCTGGTCACCGCCGACGGGCACGAGGTGCTCAGCCGCGACCTCCCGACGTAGGTCGGGGTCGCCCATGTCGCTCGTGGCACTCGACCCGGGCTGCCCTCGTTCGGGGCGGGGATGTGGCCGGTTGTCGGGGCTGCCCCCCCTCTGGAGGCCCATCGATGACCGGAAAGAGGACTTCGGTGCGGTTTTCGGGGATGTTTGTCACATTTCCGGACATCGGCCCGCTGCGAATCGGTGGAGCCCGGACCAGCAGGGAGCGTGGTGCGGCACCCCTGGTCCTACGGGTTCAGCCAGTAGTTCAGCTTGACCATCAGGACGTTTTCGGGACGCGTGCTGAACAGGTCGCCGAAGCCGTCGCCGACCCCGACCGATCCGTCGACACCCTGGTGATCGCGGGCCTGTGACCAGACCACGAAGACCGTCGACCCCGGTCGGTACTCCCAGCGCAGCACGGCGTTCGAGCGGAACTGCGCGACGCTGAAGTCGGGGTTGCCCAGGGTTTCGGCCTGGCCGTCGCCCGTCACGTCTCCGACCATTCGGCTCTGGGCGTCGCGCGAGGTCGCCACGGGGAGAACCCGATCCTCGTAGCGGTCGGCCCGGGGGTCTCCCAGGACCCGCAGCTCGGGGAAGTGGCCGCTCGAGTGGAAGGGCTGGCCGTAGAGCTGCAGCGAGAGGGTGGGCGAGAGCGCCAGGTCCAGGCGGGCCGTCACCCCCGTGGTCGACTGCTCCAGCCGGCCGAACAGGTAGTGCGGGTCGTCGTCTCCTCCCATGCGACCGAGCCACTGCCGGTCCTCGACGCGCCGGTTGTGAAAGGGGCTCAGGCGGACGGTCGTACGTCCGGACGGACGCCACCGCACGTTGGTCGACACGTTCGCGTTCCACGAATCGCTTTCGGGCCGGACACCCCAGTTGATGTTCGTCCCGGCCTGCACCGCCCGGCGGCTGTCGCTGTTCACCCCCATCCAGCCGTTGGCGGCCCGCTCGGTGCGCAGCATCGGGCCTCCCCGCAGGAGGGTGGCGGAAAGGGACGACCCGTTCAGCCCCACGCCCCCGTAGGCATTCCAGTTGTTGTTCAGGGTCAGGTTGCCGTTCACATTCCCGGCCAGGTCGGAGTGCTCCCCCCCGGTGGTCCAGACCGACCAGAGATTCGTGTTCACTCCCCAGTTGCGCAGGCGTTCGCCCGGCTGCGTCTGCCGGTACCCCAGGAAGCCCGCCTGGGCCACGTAGTCGGCTCCGGTCATGAACCCCAGGTCGTTGGCCTCGAAGCCCGGGGTGCGCAGCTGCGTGATGCCCCCGAAGACCCAGGGTCCGCCCCCGACCTTCATGACCTCGAGCGAGCCCGAGGCCCCGGTCAGGCTCGTCCGGGTCTCGTCGAGGGTGACATGCTCGGCGTCGGGCCGCTGGAAGTAGCGGGCGGAGGATCGCTGCGTGCGCAGGATCGACTCCTCGGAGCCCGCTACATGGCTGCCCAGCAGGTATCCGCGGATCTCGATCGTGTTGGAGCGGACGCGGTGGCGAACATCGACCCCTCCGGTGAAGGCCCGATCCCGCAGCCCGAGCTCCTCGGCCGCGCCGGCGTCTCGCAACGCGGCGGTACCGATCACGCCGACCGCGCTCGAGCCCCCGCGAAAGTCGCGCTGGACCCGGGCCATCGAGTAGTTCGACAGCGGCTCGACCACCTGCGAGCCCCGGGTGCCGTCGGGGTGTGCGCTGCGGGCCTGCTCGCTCCCGGTGAGCGCGCTGAGCACCCCGACCGACCATCCGTCCTCGGTCTTTCCCGAGAGCTTTCCGGCCCCCAGGATCCGGGTCTGTCCTGGACGCTCGACCCAGGCCCCCTGGGGGGAATACGCACCCTGCGGCGAGCGACCGATCCTGCGCGAGTAGAAGAGGGTCTCGTTGCCCCCATCGCCATCCCCGATCCCGATTCCGAAGCGGAAGATCCCGGCGCCCTCCAGAAAGAAGGGCCGCTGCTCGGGAAGGAAGGTCTCGAACGCCGTCAGGTTGACCCGGGCCGGATCGGCTTCGACCTGGCCGAAGTCGGGGTTCAGGGTCAGGTCCAGCGTCATGTTGTTGGTGATCCCGATCTTGAGGTCGGCCCCCGCCTCGATTCCGGTATCGGTGCGACTGAAGAAGGGGTTGGCGGGGTCCCCCGGGGCGCGCGTCACGCGGCTGACGGTGTAGGGGAGCAGCTCGACCCGGCGGCCCCCGGCCAGCGCGGTCAGCCCCCGCAGCTCGCCGGAGCGCGAGACGATCGCCTGCTCCTGGGGCGAGAGGGGGGCCCACGTCGAAATCTCGCTCCTGCGGGCGATCTCGCGGGCGAAGTTCAGTCCCCACGTCTGCTCGGCCGCGCTCGAGAAGCGGAGCTGCGAGAGCGGGATTCGGAACTCCGCGGTCCAGCCCTCGTCATCGATCCGGGTGGCCACGTCCCACACCGCGGTCCACCCCGTGTCCTCGGCGTTGTCGTTGTATCGGTACAGGTCCATCTTGACCCCGAGAGGGTTGACCGAGAACTGGAAGGCGGTGCGGCGGTCATGGTACGAATCGATGATCAGGTGCACCTGGTCGGAGTACGACCGCTCCCCCCGCCGCGTCAGCTGGGCCGCGATCAGCTCGGGATTGCGGTCCCACGCCCGGATCGCCACGTAGAGGGCCTCGTCGTCGTAGAGGATGCGCGCCTCGGTCTCTTCCGATGCGGGCTCCCCGGGCGAGGGCTCGAACTGCGTGAAGTTGCGCGCCACCGGTGCGTTGGCCCAGGCCGGATCGCTCAGGTCCCCATCGATGGTCGGAGCCGCACCCTGCACCCGGACCGCGGGAAGCGAGGGGACCGAACCCGCGCGAATCGAATCCCGTTGGCCGTTGTCAACCGGGCGATCCTGGCCATGCAGGGGCAGGGTGAGCAGCATCATGGCCACGGTCAGGACGAGGGCATGGCCGCACAGCCAGGCTGCGGAGCTCGAAGGTGCGGCGTCGGGGGCCTGCGTGTCGGATCGGATCATCATGGCCTCTCAGGTGTGAACCACGGCACGTGGTGTCGGATATGTCGAACCCTACGAGGCTGGGCACGGATCGGTTTCAGCCCCAGCCAGCCTGCCTTCATGAGACGTCACAAGGCCGAAAAGGGTTTGCACGAAGAGATCACGGACCCACGGGGAAACCGAAACGCAGGCGAAACGCAGGCGCAACGCAGTCGAAAGGGAGTCGCAATGGAGTCACCGACGATTGGCAGGGAGGCCTTTCGGGGCCATGGACTGGGCAACGACTATCTGGTCTTCGAGGCCCCCGAACCGGAGGCGCACGGGGCGGGACTCCTCCTCACCCCGGCGAACGTCCGGGCGATCTGTCACCGGACGCGCGGACTCGGCTCCGACGGGATCGTCGTGCTCCTCGACCGCGATCCGGATGACGGCGTCTTTCCGCTCAGGATGTTCAATCCGGACGGATCGGAGTTCGAGCGGAGCGGGAACGGACTCCGGATCCTGGGTGCCTGCCTGCACCGGATGGGGCGCGTCGCCAAGGGGGACACCTTCAGGGTGCGCAGCGGGGGCTCCGAGATCGCGATGACTCTTCACGCGGTCTCGGAGCTCGGGATCCTCGACCTGTCGGTCGAGATGGGCAGGGCCCGCACCGGGTTCGAGGCGCTCGGGCTGGACACGGGGGCGCTCGACGAGGCCCACCGGGCCGATCATCCGGAGTTGGGCCCCCTCGACTTCCACCCGGTGTCGGTGGGCAACCCGCACGCCGTCCTCTTCACCCCGGACCTGTCCGATGCCCACCGTGAAGCGGTCGGCGCCTTCCTGGCCGTGCACCCCGCCTTCCCCGAGGGGACGAACGTGCAGCTCGCCCACGTCGAGGATTCCGGTCAGCTTCGGATCGCGATCTGGGAGCGGGGGGTGGGCGCCACCGAGGCCTCGGGGACCAGCTCGTGTGCCGCCGCGGTCGCCGCGGTGGACACGGGGAAGCTGCCCGCGGGCCGTATCGAGGTCACGATGGAGGGGGGGCTGCTCGCGGTCGACGTCACCGCGGAGCTCGAGGTGACGCTGCGTGGCCCGGTACAGGAGGTGGGCAGGGTCGAGCTCGCCGACACCTTCGTGCGCTGGATGGCACAGGCCGGGTAGCCCGGCTCAGCCCCCCGAATCCGTCAGGTACGCACGCGCATCGTGAGGATGAGACCTGCGGCCAGGAAGAGCCCGTTGGGTAGCCAGGCGGCCACCATCGGGTCGATTGCCCCGGCGTAGCCCGCCGCCCCGAAGACGCGAAAGAGCACCAGGTAGAGGATCGTGGTGCCCAGCGAGACCCCGATCCCGAAGGCCGCGCCCCCTCGTTTCGACGAGGTGGCGAGGGGAGCCCCGAACAGGATGATCACCATCGTCGCGATCGGAATCGCCAGGCGCTGCTCGCGTTTGACCTCGATTCGACCCACGTCGCCCCCTGATCGACTCACCCGCTCCGAGAGCGCGGCCAGCTCGGCCCGGGTCATCTCGTCTTCGTCGAGCACGGTCTGCACGATCTGGCCGGGATCCTCCTGCAGCGATTCCCAGGCGAGCGTCTCGAAGCGCTCGAGCGTTTCGGAGCCGTCGGAGTGGAGCTCCCGCCGGTAGCCGTCTCGGAAGACCCAGTGGGGCGCGGTGTCGCCCTCCTCGTTCCATACGCCCTGCTGCGCGGTGATGTGGAGGGCCGGCTCGCCGTTCTCGCCCTCCTCGCGAACCAGGACCACCCCCTGCATCTGCCCATCGGCCACCCGCAGCGAACGGGCCATCAGGGACTCTCCGCTGTCGGTCAGATACACGAACTGGCTGCGCCACCCCTGCCGGCGCTCTCGATCCTCGCGCAGCTCGGCCGAGGCCTGGTTGGCGCGGGGAACGATCTCGGCGATCGCGAGCCCCGCCCCGGTGAACAGGAGCCCCAGCACGTAGAGGGGCACCGTGAGCCGGTGGAAGGAGATGCCTCCGGCCTTGGCCGCCATGACCTCCCGGTGGACCGTCATCGGCTGGATCGTGAAGACCGTGGCCAGCAGTGCGGCGATCGGCAGCGACCAGAAGACGAACTGAGGGTACTGGTAGGCGTACGAAAGGAGCACCTGTCCCAGGGGGAGCCCGCGGTCCAGGTATCGATCCAGGTTCTCGGTCGCGTCGCCCAGGATGAACAGAAGGGGAGCGCCGAGCACGAACAGGAGAAAGAGCTTCAGAAAGGTGCGGGCCACCAGTCGGTCGAGGATGCGGATCATCGGCCGCCCCCGACCGCCGGGCCCGGGGCGGACTCCACCGCCCCCCGGCGATTCAGCGGATCCCGGAGCCAGCCTCGCACCCCGTCGAAGGCCCCGCTCCGGTTCGAGGTCCCCTGACGCCCCATTCGCCAGGCCATCCAGAGTCCCGGTGTGAAGAGGATCAGGTTCGGCAGCCACATGGCGATCACGGGGTTCAGGTGCCCCCGCACGGCCAGCCGCTCCCCGCCGATCAGCCCGACCCAGTATAGAAAGAAGATGCCCGCCGACATCGCGATCACCATCCCCACCCCTCCCTGGGGGAATCGCGCGGCGAAGGGGCCCCCCAGAAGGATGAAGATCAGGCAGGCGAAGGCGATCGCGTACTTCTTGTGGATCTCGACCTGAAAACGGTAGATCGAGAGGGCGTGGACGTTCCAGCGATTCTCGGTGATCTGAAGGGTGCTGCGCGTTTCGGCGATCTCGCCGTCCTGCACCATGCCACCCGGTTCGACGACGGCGGGAGAGAGGAGTTCGGTCTCCTCGCCGTCATCGCTGTGGTCGAGCCCGAGCGCCGTCTCGACGGTCCGCCGCGAGATCTGCCGGCTCTCTTCGCCGAGGCTCCTGAGGTTCGCCATCCCCTCGGCGACGCGCTCCTCGAGCATCGGGATCGTCAGTTCGCGTGCCCCGCGGCCGCCCCCGGCAGTCCGACGCTCGAGCTCCGTGCCCACCCCGCGAAAGGGGATCACCTGACGCTCGAAGTCCATCCGCTGAAAGCCCCCGGGGCGTTCCTCGGTGGTCTCGAAGACGGTGCCGTCCGCGAGGAGGACGTAGAGGTCCATCCGGTCCTCGGTGAAGGCCATCTCTCCGTGGTCGGCGACGATCACCCGGTTGTCTCCGGGGCGGCTCATGTCGTAGATCGTCACATCGACCATGGTGTTCGAGGCCTGGTCGATGGAGCGGGCTTTCAGGAAGTAGCGGGTATTGTCACCGGTGTGGACCTCGTTGATCACCTGCTCGCGCAGTTCGAGCGTCGGGCTCTTGCTTCCGACGTCACTCATGAGGGAACTTAGGCGATGGTTGGACTCGGGGAGCACCTGGGCGTTGAAGTAGAACATCATGACCGTCAGCCCGACCCCGATCACGAGCATGGGGGCGAGAAGACGGGTGGGTCGGATCCCGCCCGCGGCCATGGCGGTGATCTCGTTTTGAGCCGTCATCTCGGAAAAGGTGTAGAGGACCGCCACGAGCACGGCCATCGGAAAGGTGAGGGCCACGATATGGGGGAGCGACAGGAGCATGAACTCCCCGAAGACCTCGGGGCCCAGGCCCTTGCCGACGAGGTCGCTGAGCCGCTGCGCCACGGCATTCAGGAAGAGAAGCCCGGTGACCGCGATGAATGCGAAGAGGAAGGGCCCGATGTGGGCCTTGATCACGTAGCGGGTGAGAATCGTCATGCCATCGGGGTTCGGTCGATTCGGGTCGGTGCGGGCCGGTTGATTCGTACGCGTTCGTTGCGTACCTGCGGGGCGGAGCGACACACTCACTTCTCAAGCCGAAATCATACCCGGAACGCCTGACACGGGTCCTTCGAGTCCTTCAGCCCTGGAGCCGGACCGAGCATGCGAGCTCTGAAGCCCTTCCTCGCCGCCATTCTGGCGGGCGTCGCCCTGTCGGGGTGGGCGACCGAGGTTCGGGCTCAGGGGGCACCGGAGCGGGGGGTTGAGCGGGCGGCGTCCAGCGCGGACACGCTCCCGGGCGTCGATACGCTCCGGCTCGTGGACTCCCTGCTCGCGACGCCCCTCTTCGCCGCTCGCGACACCCTGCCCGCGCCCAGTCGGATCTCGCCTCTCGAGGATCTGGCGATCCGCCTGAGGGGGCGAGGGGAGTTCGGGGGCGACTGGAGCCGCTTCCGACCCTGCGACGCCTCGTTCCAGCTCACCTGCAACCCGGGGCTGATCCCCCAGCTCCAGCCCGACTTCCAGTTCAGCCTCGAGGTCGGGGGCTCGGTGGCGGACCGCTTCTTCCTCGATGTGGACTACGACCAGACCCGCGAGTTCGGGGGTGCCAACCGATTCCAGGCATACTACGAAGGGCAGGAGGGGGAGACGATCCAGCGGGTTGAGCTGGGCGACATCACCTTCGCGCTCCCCGACACCCGCTTCCTGACGCGCGGAATCCCGGCCGGCAACTTCGGGCTCCTGGCGAGCGGCGAGGCGGGGGGCATGACCTTCCAGTCGGTGGTCGCACAGCAGCAGGGGAGTCGACAGCGTCGCGAGTTCCGGCTGGGACGGGGCGACGAGGGAGTGATCCGCGAGGACACCCTGGTCGTCGATGACGCCGAGTACGTGCGGGGACAGTTCTTCTTCATCCTCGACCCCCGCGAGTTCAGCGACTATCCGCACCTCGACATCCTGGGGCTGCGGCCGGGCGACGCGCCCTCGCGGCTCGCTCCGGGGCCGGCCCCGATTCAGCTCTGGCGCATGGAGCGTGAGCCGGTCGTGCGACAGCAGGTCCAGGGCTACATCCGGGCCGACGCCGAGCTGGGGGGAGTCAGCGAGCCCCTCGTGCGTGAGTCCGGCTGGTTCCGGCATCTGCGCCCCGGCACGGACTACTACGTGCACCCCTCGGGCCTCTGGGTCGCGCTGCGCGTCCCCCTGGGTCCGAACGAGGCGCTCGGGGTCACCTACATCACCATGCAGGGCGACACGATCGGCGACTACAACCCCGAGCGGATCCAGAACGAGGGGGGCGTTCCCCGGCTCGGGCTCCTGCGGCCCACCGAGTCGCGGCACCAGCCCGACCGTGCGGGATGGGAGCTCGAGATGCGGCAGATCTACCGGCTTTCGGGCTCCGACGAGGTCGATCTCGAGACCCTCGACCTGTCGATCTCGCTGGGCGAGGAGAGCGCCGGCCGCACCTTCGTGAACCGGCCCGGTGCCGAGCGCCTCTCCCTCCTCCGACTCTTCGGGCTCGACGAGTCCGCGCCCTTCGAGGGAGTCGACCGCAGCGCGCTCTTCCAGCCCGCTTCGCAGACCTTCGGCGAGACCGGGCTGAGCGGGACCTTCCTGGTCTTTCCCACCCTGCGCCCCTTCCTGGAGCCGCCCCCGGTTCCGTCGGAGGGGCTCTCGGCCGATCAGACCCGCGCGCTTCTCGGGGAGGACGGGAATCGGCGCATCTACCGCTCCGCGGATCCCTTCGAGCGGCGGTCCGGAGGGCTCTATCGGCTGAACGTCGAGCTCAGCTCCCAGAGCTCCGGGGTCGCCTCGACCTTCTCGCTCGGGGCCTTCGGGATCCGCGAGGGGAGCGAGCGGCTGTACCTGGGCGATCGGCTCCTGCGCCCGGGCACCGACTACCTGCTCGACCCCGAGATCGGGGTCGTGACCCTGCTCCAGCCCGAATTCCTCCTGGCCCGCAGCTCCTCCGACCGGCTCCAGATCAGCTGGGAGCAGCTGAGCCTCTTTCGCCCACGCCCCACCACCCTCGTCGGGGGGAGCGCCGCGGTACCCGTGGCCGAGGCGGGCGAGCTGACCTTCCTGGGTCTCTACCAGGCCGAGCGCGAGATCCTGAACCGACCCCGCTTCGGGTCCGAACCCGTCGCCGCGGGAATGGTCGGGGTCGGGACCCAGCTCGAGTGGGGCCTGCCGGGGGTCGAGACCTTTCTGGCCCGCTACCTGGGCGGCGATCCCGAGGCGTCCGGGGCCGAGGCGAGCCTCCGGGTCGAGGGGGAGTTCGCCGTGTCGCTTCCCAACCCCAACGTGTCGGGCGCCGCGTACCTCGACGACTTCGACTCCGGCGACGAACGCACCGTCTCGCTCCTTTCGACCGGATGGCACCTGGGGAGTCGGCCCGCGGACCGGACGGGAGCCACGCAACGCCTCCCCGAGACGCTCGATGTGCCGTCGGCCACCTCGCTCGTCTGGCAGCACACCTGGGTCGAGACGAGTCCGCTGGGAGACTCGACCGGGGTCTTCGAAGGGCTCTTCCCCCGCTCCGACATCGACCAGGAGATCAATGTCGCCGGAAGCCAGACGCGGGAGCCCGGACTTCATCTCACCTTCGGAGGGCCTCCCGGAACCAGCTTCGAGGACCCGCGATGGCGCTCGATCACCACCCTGATCTCGAGTACGGGAGCCGACCTGACGCAGACGGAGTTCCTGGATTTCTACGTGGCCGACGGGGATTCGGCGACGCTGATCCTCGACCTGGGGATGGTGAGCGAGGACGCGTACTTCATCGACGCCGGGGGACGGACCACGGGGATCCATCCCGAGACGGGGCGCCCGTGGGGGCAGGGGGTGCTCGACCAGGAGGCCGACCCGCTGCGCGGCGAGATCTGGAACCGGGAGCTGGACCGGATCGGGATGTGGCCCGAGGAGTGCCTGGGGGAGCCCGGGCGGGTCTATCCGAGGGGAGACCCCACCGCAAACTGCCTGCGGGGCAACGGGCGGCGCGACACCGAGGACCTGAACGGGAACGGGGTGCTCGACACCGAGGAGCGCTACGCCCGGTACGTGGTGCGTCTGGATGGAAGCTCGCCGTATCTCGTTCGGGATCGGGCGCAGACGGGCACGGGCTTTCGCCTGTATCGGATTCCCCTGCGCGGCCCCCAGACCGTCTACCCTTCGGGAGAGCTCACTCAGGCCGACTGGCGGTCGGTCCAGTTCCTGCGCATGACGGTGACCGGCACCCGCTCGTCGCGCATGACCCTGGCGCGCATGCGGCTCGTGGGTTCGCGCTGGGTGAAGCGGAGCGTCGATGGGATCCTGCGCGGGGTCGGAGGCGACACCCTGGCGATCGGGGGAAGCTTCGAGGTCACGCCCGTGGGGGTGCTCACCGAGGGGTCCGCGTACCAGGCGCCTCCCGGGGTGCTCGAGCGGCTCGACGATCCGACTTCGGCGGTGGCCGGACGGGGGGTCGAGTTCTCGGAGCGCTCGCTCGCCCTGCGCTTCGAGGATCTGGGGGTCGGGGATCGCGTCGAGGTCTATTCGCGCTTTCTCCAGCGGCCGCGGGACTTCCTCTCCTACGGGCACCTTCGGCTCTGGACCGCGACCCGGCGGGGGGACTGGACGGGGGGGGACCCGCCCGACGTCTTCCTGAAGGTGGGCAGCGATCCCGAGAATTTCTATCTGTGGAGGTCTCCCCTGGCGCCCGAACGGGATCCGGGGGGCGTCACCCCCGAGGACTGGGTGCCCGAAGCGATCATCGACTTCGACACCTGGATCACGTTGAGGCGGCGGGCCGAGGAGCGGCTCATCCGTGAGGGCGGGCTGGTTCGGGAGGGGCCGATCGTGGAGTGGAATGCCGACTCGACGCACGCGGTGGTGCTCAGGGACCGGGCACGGGCGCCGAACCTGGCGGCGGTGCGCGAGATCTCGCTCGGGGTGTGGAATCGGACGGGCGCGCCGGTGCGCGGAGAGGCGTGGGTGAACGAGCTGCGGCTGGGTGGGGGCGTCCGGACGGCGGGGACGGCACGCTACCTGACCATGGAGTTCGACGGGGGGGATCTCCTCCAGGCGCGAATCGGCTACGAGGGGACCTCGCCCTGGTTCCAGAACATGGAGACGCGCCCCGACTACCGGGAAGAAAACGCCCTGAACCTGTCGGGGTCGGTCCAGCTCGGGGGGGCGCTGCCCGAGGAATGGGCGGTCGACCTGCCGCTGACGGTGTCGCATCATCGGTCGGGCTCGGACCCGCTCTTCCTGCAGGGGACCGATCTGGAGGCCGGGCGGCTTCTGGGGCTGCGCACGGGGGCGGCGCGTGATACCCGGGCGTCGCTCACCCTGCGGACCGACGCCACCACCGGGCTTGCGACCCTCGATCGGGCGCTGGCGGGCCTCGAGGGCCGGCTTGGCCTGAGCCGATCGTACGGGCGGACGCTGAGCTCCGAGTCGCAGTCGACCGGGGTCGAGACGGGGGTGGCCTTCCAGCTGCGGCCCCTGCCGCGCAGGACCGACGTGGTGCCCGAGTTCCTTGAGCCGCTGGTGCGGATCCTGTTGCCCCCGGGGCTTGCGCGACGGCTGAACGATGCCGAATTCCAGTGGAGCCCCGAGGAGCTGAGGGTGGGCAGCACCCTGCGTCGGAGATCCTTCGAGGTCACCCGCTTCGAGCAGATCATCGACCAGGGGACGCTGGACCCCGGCTCGCGGGCCCGGGCTCCCGAGTCGTGGCTCGACACGCGGGCGCGGGTCGCCTTCCGGCCGGGGGGAACGATGACGGCCTCGATGGAACTCAACTCCGAGCGGGACCTCCTCGATCCCGAAACGGGGGTGCTCGACCCCCGGGTGCGTCCCCTGGTCGAAGCGGTGCGGCGCGAGATCGCGGGGATCGGGCTGGGGTGGGAGACCCGGCGGAGCCTGCTGGTGCGGGCGGGAGCGCGGCCCGAGATCCTGCCCGGGGTGGTGACCGATCTGAGCGTGCTGAACCGCTACGGGACCGACCGGAACGCCCGCCTGGTGCGGCTCGGGATGATCACCGACGAGGGGGGCATGCCGGGGACCGGGCTCGAGGGATCGGGGATCGAGGGGATCTCGGTCGCGGCGGGCGCGGTGGGGGACTCCGCCCTCCTGCGCAACGTCCGGGTGGAGAGGGAGCTTCGGGGAGCCGTCACGATGGACCCGGCCCGGGTCGTGCCCGTCGAGGCGCTCGACGTGGTGATCTCGCGCCTGAGCCCGCTGAACCTGACCCTGCAGAGCGGGCTCGTCTCGGGGTACTTCCGCGAGGACGTGGATCCGGGGCTGGGGCTGCAGCTGGGGTTCGGGCGGGCGGGGAGCTTTCGCGAGATCGACGAGGTCCGGGCGTCGACCCTGGTGGATCGTCGCTCGGTGGGGGCGGGGACCGGGGTGCGGCTCCCGTCGGCCTTTTTCATCAACCTGAACCTGCAGGACACCCGGATCCGGGCCCTCGACCAGCGCTCGGAGCGCGAGGCCCGGACTCGCAGCTGGCCCGACCTGCGGGTCGGCTCCTCGGATGTGCCGGTCCCGGGGGCGTGGGATGGGGTGCTCGAGCGCGTCTCCTTCACCTCGGGGCTGCAGAGGGTGCGCGAGAGGGTGGACTTCGGAGAGGGCCTGCAGGAGCGGGAGCGCACCGATGTGCGGATCCCGGCCGAGATCACCCTCCAGTGGGCCGGCGGGTTGACCGCACGGCTGCGGGGGACGGTGGTCGAGGGGGACGGCCGCGATCCGACAGGTGCGACGGAGCGATCGAACCGCGAGGCGGGTGTCTCGATCGAGACGCGACTGCGTCCCCGGGGGGGCCTCGAGGCGCGCTTCGATGCCCCCTTCCGACTCTCGATCGTGGGGCAGTATTCGTCGCAGGACGAGTGCCGGACGCCGTCGGGGCAGGAGGAGTGCGTGCCCTTCCTGGACCAGGTCAACCGGAGCCTCGGGCTCAGCATGGACACCATGGTCTCAGGCTTCGAGGTGGGGGGGCAGGCGTCGCTGATCGATCGGCGCTCCTTCACCGGCTTCGAGAGCGGGTACACCCAGCTGCAGCTCGGGATCTGGGGGCGGATGGAGTTCAGCGCGGGGCCGGTGGGGCGGCTGGACCGGGGGGATCCGGACCCCTTCGGGGGCTGAGCGGGGAGGCCTGGCTCGGGCTAGCCAAGGCGTGGCGCTTCGGGTCGCGGCCTCCGCATGAGGCCTGCCCAACGCGGCGCCCCAGGCTGCCATGGCCCCGCCCCCGCGTGGCGCCCTTCTTTACCGGCATGACCGAAGACGAACGTCGCGCCGCGCTCTGGGCTGCCGCCTTTCTCCTGCTCGCATCGCTCGTGCGGCTGGGCTGGGAGATGCGGCCTGTCGATCCTCTCCTCACCGCCGACACCACCGCGTATGCCGAGCTGATCGAGGAGACCCGCGCGGCGGTCGAGGATCAGGAGCGGCGTCAGGTTCCCCTGGCGCCAGGGGAGCGGATCGATCCCAACCGCGCCCCCGAGGTGGAGCTGGCCCGGCTCCCCGGGGTGGGGCCGGCGCTCGCGTCGCGGATCGCGGCCGCCCGGCGTGCGGCCCCCTTCCAGCGGAGTGAAGACCTCCTCGATGTGCCGGGGGTCGGAGCGGGGACGCTGGCTCGGCTGGCCGAATATCTCGATCTCGACGATCCGCCTCCGCCCTCGGCCGGCACGGGGGTCGGAGGGGGCGAGGCGGACCGGGTGGCCGTGAATCGGGTGGGGGCCGCGGAGCTGCAGGCACTGCCCGGGATCGGGCCCGCCCTGGCGGAGCGGATCGTGGCGGACCGCGCCCTTCACGGCGCATTCGATGTGCCCGAAGATCTGCTCCGGGTGCCGGGGATCGGCCCATCGACGCTCGAGGCGATTCTGCCCCTGGTGAGCTTCGCCCGCTGAGCTCGGGGCCCGGCCGTGGTGAGCCTGCCTTGCAAAGCTTGCTTGACCCCGCACGAGGCCGGGGCCTACTTTCACGGTAGACTGCGTGGACGCCCACACCCCGCATTTTCAAGTGCGCGCCCGTGGATGCCCGTAGCCCTTCGCCACCTCCGAATCAGGACTCAACGCTTCCCCATGAGCACACGGCTCGCCCAGGACCGCCTCGGAGACCTGTTGCTTCGCGAGGGTCTCATCTCCCAGGAGCAGCTGCAGAAGGCCCTTTCCGAGGCCCGGACGGGGGGGACCCGTCTGGGTTCGGCACTCGTGAAGCTCGGCTTCCTCGGAGAGGAGGAGCTCACGCGGATGCTCGCCCGATACTACCGGGTGCCTGCAGTGGACCTCAACCGGGTCGAGGTGGACCCGAAGATCATTCGCCTGGTCCCGGGTGAGGTCGCGCTCAAGCACCTGGTGCTCCCCCTTCGCCGCGTCGGACGCACGCTCACGGTGGCGATGGTCAACCCGACCGACCTGGGGGCGATCGACGACCTGAAGTTCGTGACCCGCTTCGAGATCGACCCGGTGGTGGTCGGCGAGGTCACCCTTCGCCAGCACCTCGAGCAGTACTACGACGGCACCGAAGACCGGATGACCGAGATCCTCTCGGATCTGTTCGACGAAGCCGACGTCGAGGTGGTCGAGGATGACGAGGAGGAGGTCTCGGTCGCGGCGCTCCGTGAGCAGGTCGACGCGGCGCCGGTCGTCCGCTTCATCAACGGGCTGTTGACCGACGCCGTCAACAAGGGGGTCTCCGACATCCACATCGAGCCCTTCGAAAAGGAGATCCGGGTGCGCTACCGGATCGACGGGGCGCTGCAGGAGGTCATGAAACCACCGTACAAGATGAAGGCCGCATTGACCTCCCGGATCAAGATTCTGGCCGACCTGAACATCGCCGAGCGCCGGGTCCCCCAGGACGGACGGATCAAGCTGCGGATGCGCAAGAAGGTCGTGGACTTCCGCGTGTCGACGCTGCCCGTGATCTTCGGCGAAAAGATCGTGCTGCGGATCCTGGACAAGGGGAACCTCACCTTCGATCTCCTGAAGTTCGGCTTCGAGCCCAAGGCCGAAAAGGACTTCATGGAGGCGATCGCCCAGCCCTACGGAATGGTTCTGGTGACCGGGCCGACGGGGTCCGGCAAGACGACGACGCTCTACTCGGCCCTTTCGAAGATCAACACCGAAGAGGTCAACATCATGACGGCCGAGGATCCGGTGGAGTACAACCTGCACGGGATCAACCAGGTCCTGGTGCGCACCGAGATCGGCATGTCGTTCGCGAACGCCCTGCGCGCCTTCCTGCGGCAGGACCCGAACATCATCATGGTCGGTGAGATCCGGGACCTCGAGACGGGCGGGATCTCGATCAAGGCGGCGCTGACGGGCCACCTGGTCCTTTCTACGCTGCATACCAATGATGCCCCCTCGACGGTGACGCGTCTGATCGACATGGGGCTGGAGCCCTTCAACGTGGCCTCGGCGCTGACCCTCGTCACCGCACAGCGGCTGGTCCGACGAATCTGCACCGACTGCAAGGCCGAGACGACGTATCCCGAGGCGTACCTCGAGGCGGCCCGGATCCCCCGGGACTTCGCGAAGGGGACGACCTTCTACAAGGGGAAGGGCTGCGATCGCTGCAGCGGCTCGGGTTATCGTGGCCGTCAGGGCCTCTATGAAGTGATGGCGATCGGCTCCCGGCTGCGGAAGCTGATCATGGCCGAGGCGGGGACCGATGCCCTGCGTGAGACCGCGATCGAAGAGGGCATGCTGACATTGAGGATGGATGGCCTCAAGAAGGTCTCGGCGGGAATCACGACGCTCGAAGAGGTCATCAAGGAGACGGCCGAGGTCCAATGACCCGCCGCGCACTGTCAAACCTGAGACACCGGAAACCCCATGGCACCCCCTGAAGCCCCCTCCGCCGGCCGCGAAGAGGTCAACATCCGAGCGCTTCTCGAAGAGATGATCGCCAGGGGAGCGTCCGACCTGCACCTGACGGTGGGAGAGAAGCCGAAGATCCGGATCGACGGTCGGCTCATCGATACCGAAGGTGGTCGGGAGTTGGCACCCAAGGATACCTTGACCCTGGCCTACTCGATCCTGACCGAACAGCAGAAGAAGCGGTTCGAGACCGATGATGAGCTCGACTTCTCGTTCGGGATCCAGAATCTCTCGCGTTTCCGCGGAAACTGCTACAAGCAGCGGGGATGCATCGGGATGGCGCTCCGGCAGATCCCGTACGAGATCCACGGCCTCGACGCCCTCGGCCTGCCTCCGGTGCTGAAGAAGCTCGCCGAGAGGCCGCGGGGGCTGATCCTGGTCACCGGGCCCACGGGCTCCGGAAAGTCCACCACGCTGGCCGCGATGGTCGACAAGATCAACCGGGAGCGCGAGGGGCACATCCTGACGGTCGAGGACCCGATCGAGTTCCTGCATCACCACAAGGGCTGCACGGTCAATCAGCGCGAGGTGGGCACCGACACGCGGTCGTTCGCCCGGGCCCTGAAGTACGCGCTTCGCCAGGACCCCGATGTGATCCTGGTCGGAGAGATGCGTGACCTGGAGACGATGCAGGCGGCGCTCACGATCGCCGAGACCGGCCACCTGGTGCTTGCCACCCTGCACACGAATTCGGCGGCGGAGTCGATCAACCGGATCATCGACGCCTTTCCGTCTCACCAGCAGTCGCAGATCCGGGCCCAGCTCTCGTTCGTGCTCGAGGGAGTGGTCACGCAGACGCTGATTCCCCGGTCTCGGGGGACCGGCCGGGTGGTCGCGTCCGAGGTGATGCTCTGTACCTCGGCGATCCGGGCGCTGATCCGCGACGAGAAGATCCACCAGATCTACTCGCTGCTCCAGGCCGGAAAGAAGCATGGGATGCAGACGATGAACGACAGCCTGCAGCAGCTGGTGCTGCAGCGGGAGATCAAGCTCGAGGATGCGCTCCGGGTGTCCCAGGATCCCAAGGAGTTGCTGCGGGCCCTGGGCGAGCCGGTGCCGGGATGATGGGGATGCGGGGTTCGCTTGAATTCATGATCGGGGGGAACTGACCATGCCGAAATTTACCTATAGCGCGCGACCGGCCACCGGGGGCGAGATCCGATCCGGTGAGGTGGATCTCAAGACGAAAGAGGAGGTGATGGATCACCTTCGTCGTCAGAAGCTGATTCCGGTGTCGGTGCGCGAGAAGCCGAAGGAGTTCTCGCTCACGTTCGGGTCGGGGGTGAAGACCCGTGAAATCGTGATCTTCACGCGGCAGTTCGCGACGATGATCAACGCCGGGCTCCCCCTGGTGCAGAGCCTCGACATCCTGGCCGAGCAGACCGAGAATGCCCAGCTGCAGAAGGTGATCCGCGATGTCCTCTACGACGTGGAGTCCGGAAACACCCTGGCCGACGCGATGGGTAAACACCCCAAGGTCTTCTCGAAGCTCTTCGTGAGCATGGTCTCGGCGGGCGAAGCCGGTGGTATTCTCGATACGATCCTTCTGCGCCTGGCGACCTTCCTCGAGAAGGCCGATGCGCTCTCTCGGAAGGTGAAGGGCGCCATGGTCTATCCGGGCGTGGTCTTCACGGTGGCGGCCGGTGCGGTCGCGATTCTGCTCATTTTCGTGATCCCGACCTTCCAGGACATGTTCGCGGCGGCCGGGGTGGCGCTGCCCCTTCCCACCCAGGTCGTGATCGCGATGTCGGCGTTCCTGCAGGCCTACTGGTGGGCGATCATCGCGGTGGCGGTGGGGGCCTTCTTCGCCTTTCGAGCGTACTATGCGACCGACAACGGGGAGCTTGTCGTCGACCGGATCCTGCTGAATATCCCGGTCCTGGGAGACCTGCAGCGCAAGGCCGCGGTCGCCCGCTTCACACGCACCCTGGGGACGCTGGTCTCGTCCGGTGTCGCGATCCTCGAGGGACTCGAGATCACGGCCAAGACGGCCGGTAACCGGGTCATCCAGGACGCGGTGATGAACTCCCGGAGTTCCATCGCGGGGGGTGACACGATCTCGGGCCCCCTGAAGGAGTCGAAGGCGTTTCCTCCGATGGTCGTGCAGATGATCAATGTCGGCGAACAGACGGGTGGTCTCGACGAGATGCTCGAGAAGATCGCGGACTTCTACGACGACGAGGTGGACAACGCCGTTACTGCGCTGCTCTCGGTGATGGAGCCGATCATGATCGTGGTGCTGGGGGTCGTGGTGGGGGGCATGATCGTGGCGATGTATCTGCCGATCTTCGATATGGTGGGGGCGGTCTAGACTCGTTTCACGGGGCTGCTCGTAGCCCCCACCGGGTCGAGGCCCCGGCCAAGGGGTCGCTCGCCTGTGGGGGGATG